>JBDZVF010000093.1:0-16124 GCA_040255575.1 Pseudomonadota bacterium
ATGTTAAAGCCTCGCGTTATTAACGTCAAACATTATCAAGTTCGATATTTCCGCAGCGCCGCGGGTAGAACCGGGAGGGGCCAGCTGGCTCGGCGCCCTCCCAAGCGGACACGCGTTTATGGCGGACGTGATTGCTCGCGGCCATCGGCATTCGCGTTGTTTTTGTGCAGATTCTCAACTCGGCGTCGGGTCTCCTTGCTCCCGCCTGCCGGCTGCCGCCAGCGTGCGCGCCCATGCGCGCGTGAGCGGCCCAGGTTGCTGCAGAAGGATCAGCGGCTCTCGCACAAACACGATGCCGTCTCCGCCCCAGCCGATTTCGAACAGCCGCAGTTCGTGGTCCTCGCTCTCGCCTTCTTCGATGCAGATCCGTGTAGGCTTCACGTTGTAGATGCGGTAGTCCACGTCATCCGGACGCACGCCTTCGAGTCCCGCCACCGCTGCGGCGATCTTCAGTCGCGCGCCTCTCTCGGTTGTCGCATCCACGTACGCTGTGCGTTCCGGCAGGGACAGGAGCACGGGTTGAACGTGTCCGCGCCACACGTGGCGAAGATCGACAGTGCCGACGCTCACGGCGTCACCTCCTGAAGCTGGAGATCAACGTCGCTATGCGTCTCGTTGAGCGCCTGAACGGCGACCTCAAGGGAGACGGCAATTGAGCCGATGAGCGGTTCGTGCTCCAGCGACTGCAATGCCATCGAGCAGACCTCCGTCTGCGCGATTGCGCGGGAGAGACGTTCGAGTAGCGCGCCTCGCTTGTCCTCGTCGGCGTCGGCCGTGTCTGGCTCCGACCGGGCAGAGGCGCGTTCAGGCTGATGGGCCGGCGTGGGCCGGGACGGTTTGGAAGAGGGCGCCTTCCGGCGCTTGATACGATTGCGGGTAGCCATGGCTCGTTCTCCGAGAACGGGTTGTGGTTAGCCGTTCGCCGGGGTGGTAGCCCCGGCGGGCGGCGCCTATGGCAGCCCAAGGAAAGGATGGGGGTGCTGGTGGGGGTACTCAGTCGGCCGTGGGTCGCGAAGCGCTGAAGAATCCGCGCCTTAGCGACCTATTGGATGGCCTCCCACCCCACCAATTGCCTCATCCCACGACGTCCCAGAAGAGCTCAGATGGGGCGAAAAGCGCGGCTTAGGTCGGGTATTCGTTGGGATGACGCCAATACGCACACCGGGTTTGTCGCCTTGATGAGGCTCTCAGCGGAAATTACGAACCTCGTATGCAAGCCTTCGATCATGCGCAGAGTCAGCGGTCGCCTGCGACTGATCACTTCGTACACTCTGTTCTCTCATAGGCTTCGACGAGCGTCGCGAGGACGTCCAGCCGATCCCCCTGCGGAGTATTGACCTTCGCGGTCATCAGGGATTCGATTTCCTTGAGGGCAGCGAGGTAGTCCGCCTTCGTCCTGATGGGTTTGATATTCATGGCATGTCTCTCAAATGGTCTGCGCGCCGACAGCATCGTAGTGGCGGTGTGTGCCGATACCGGTCTTCCTGTTCCATCAACCATGTGGACGGGGTACAAAACGGTGAAATGGGCGCTCTATACAGCTATCACTGCCTGCAGGACACTCGCATGAGATATCTGCTCCCGCTGACGCTCGCTACCATCGCCGCGCTGTCCGCGACCGGATGCGCCGGACCGAACCTGCAGGGGTACACCATCGTGCGTGCGTCGGATCCGTCCGCCAGGGATATCAGTTGCCGCCTCCTCGCCGATCCCAGGAACACTGTGCGGAGTTTCTGTGTCAGCGCGGCCCGGTGGGAGCAGTACGACAAGTGGGCAGCGACTGCCGGAGTGACCTGCCGCGAGATCCCGGGCCCGGGAAAGAGGCAGACGCGGGAGGCCTGCCTTACCGCTGGTCAATGGCGACGCGTGAACTATGGTGACCGGCTGGCCGTAGTCGGCTCTGGCCGGAATGCAGGCAATCTGGGACAGGCTGAGGTCCTGCCGTCCAACCAGTCGGAATATCAGCAGCCGTATGCGACATCGTATGGGCCATTTCCTTCGGGTGGCGCGATCGGTCAGAGCTTTCAATGAACGGAAGCCTTCTGATTTCGCGGGATGCCGCTACCTGGTTCACGAACTTGGCGATGGTAAACGCAACCGAAGCGGCTGCGATGGTGGTGCCAATAATCCAGCGGATGATGCGCGTCTCGAGCGCACAAATGTCCGCTCTCACGAAATTCATATCCGCTCTGACCAGATTGATCTCCGCGCGAACCGAATTGATGTCCGCGCCGGTTGCGTGAATGTCCGCCTTGGTCGCCAGGTGCGGCACGGTGGCCTTTATCGCGCTGACGTCTTCGCGCGTCTCCGCGACTAAGGACTCGACGACGCCGAGCCGTCGCAGAATATCGTCCATATTGCCTCCGTCACTTCCGCCGGTGCCGCGTGCCGATGGCCTCGTGCGGAAGCGTTCTGCGTCAACGGTGTTCGTCATCACGATTCTCGCGAGTTGAGGCAAGCCGCGCGTCGACGTCGAATGAGCGAGGTGGAGATTGTATCCATGCGCTTCCGGTTGTCACTCGTTCATTTGTGCGAGCTAACGAGTTTCCCTCGTTCTTGACTCGTGCTCGCACCTCGCGAATCTCCGGCGCTATTTCTTCTCGCGATCTTCTTCTCGCGATCGGCACATCCTCGATAGGACGACATGCGCGCGGCTCGAAGATCTCTGCATCTTCCTTCACGCCGACTGCATAGCTGCTCCTGATTTGCAAGCTGAGTATCTGGGCAAAGACACCAGGCAAGCGGAGTGTCCCTCGGGCGTCTACCCGATAGAACGGGGTGCGTCTCCAAGTCTTCCATTGCCGTGATATGCCCCATTGGGTTATAGTCGCATGCAGACAGTTGTTGAGACTCCGACGTTCTACCGGCGCGCTGACAAGTTGCTGAGTGAGGAAGAGCACGCAGCCCTCATCAATCATCTCGCGGCGTATCCAACCGCGGGCGAAGAGATCGTTGGCACAGGCGGGGTGCGCAAGTTGCGGTTCGGTGCGATGGGCCGAGGCAAGTCTGGGGGTGTGCGGGTGATCTACTACTTCTACGATGACGAGATGCCGATCTACGCGCTTCTGCTTTACGCCAAGAACGAGCGGGCGGATCTCACACCGGACGACCGCAGGGTAGTGGCTGCTTTCGCGTATGGCATCAAGGCTATGAGGAAACGCAGATGAGCAAATTGAGCAAGGATCTGCTGAAGTCGCTGGAAGAAGCGCTTGCCCATGCGGAAGGCAAGCGCACCCGTGCCCGCGTGCACAAAGTGCCTGTGAAGCCCTCTGACATTCAGAAGGCGCGCAAGCGGCTCGGGCTTTCGCAGGATCAGTTCGCCGACGCGTTTGGCGTCAGCGCATCGACCCTGCGCAAGTGGGAGCAGGGGCAGCGCTCGCCGACCGGCGCCGCCAAAACGTTGCTGAAGATTATCGAGCGCGAGCCCGAAGCGGTGGTGCGCGCACTGAAGCCAAGCTGAGCGCGTGGCGCGCCCCCGGAGTTTCAGGACAGACGATGGGGGGCTTTCGGGGTTAGTCCTTTATGAGTAGCCGCCGCGCCGGCACCCGGGAGCCACTAGCCGCGCTATGAGAACCCGTCGCCGGCGGTGGCCGGCAGGCCTACGCCGCCGACATCGCACGTACCTCTTTTATGTCCCCACCATCGCCCGCCGCTGCTCCACCGGCGGCGGCTCATATTGATAGAGCCACGTCTCCGTAAGCGCCTCGTCATCCAACGCGAGGTACAGGCGCAGATTAATCGGCTCGGTGCTGTTGTCTTCGGGCACGAGATCGAACATCGCCCGCCACCCGTTCTCAGGCAGCAACGGCCGCGCCGACACAATTTCCACTCGCCCGCGCGAAGCCGTCACTATTGCGTTGACCTTCGCCTCAGCATCGAGCGCCGCGAGCGCGCCGCCTGCGAAGTCCACCACGAACCGCCATGAAAAATACTTCCGCTTCTGCCCGACGATTCCGCCGATGCCTGTGCGCGTGGCATACGCATGCCCCGAGTCGAAGTACGGATTGCGAGGCCCCCAATGGAGCCGATAGCTGTAGAGATATTCCCGCCCGGGCTGCGGCTTTTTCGCCGGGCACCAGAAGGCGACGATGTTGTCGTTGATCTCGTCCCGTGTCGGAATCTCCACCAGCATCACCGCGCCCTTGCCCCAGTTTCCCTTGGGCTCGACCCACACGCTCGGCCGCTTGTCGTAGAACACGCCGTCATCCTGGTACTGGGTGAAACTGCGTTCGCGCTGCATGAGCCCGAAACCGCGCGGTTGATCGTCCGCGAACGAGTTCACGCGCACGCCACGGGGGTTGATCAGGGGCCGCCACAACCACTCGCCCGTGCCGCTATACATCTGCAAGCCGTCGGAATCGTGGATCTCCGGCCGCCAGTCGTCGCCCGCGCGAGGGTCATTCTTCCCGTAGAAGAACATGCTGGTGCCCGGCGCGATGCCGACGCGCTCGATCTCCTTGCGAGGGTAGAGCGCCGCGTCCACGTCCATCACCGTCGTGTCGGATACCTTGATCACAAAGCGATAGGCCCCGCTGACACTCGGCGAATCGAGCAGCGCATGCACCGTGGCGGTGTCTGAGCCGGCGGCCGGACGTTCGAGGAAGAACGCGACGAAGTCCGGAAACTCTTCCGGGTAAGGCATGCCGCAGTCGACCGCAAGCCCGCGCTGAGACATGCCGTACTGCCTGGTCGCATCCACGGCTCGAAAATAGGACGCGCCCTGAAACGCCACGCAGTCCCGCGTCCAATCCGTGTGGAAGAACAGGTTGAACCCGGCAAAGCCGAGGTCGCGTGGCACTTCCCGAGGCCCGATGCGGGCCTTGCCGTAATCGAACATCGCCGGGTCGTGAGCGATCTCCCGGCTCTTGTCGTTGCGGACTTCGAAGAGCTGCACCGAGCGCGTCATGCGGAAACCGAGATGAAAGAATCGCGCTGCGAACGGCAGGTCTTCGTCCGCCCACAGCGCGCGCTCGGGGCGGAAGCGGATGGACTGCCACTCGTCCCAGCTCAGCTTCTCGATGCGCGGAGGCAGCTTGTCCGGCGGTGGGTGGTAAGGCGTTGCCGATCGCGCACGGGCGATGCCCTTCAGGTGCGCGTAGTCGAATGGCTGCTCCGGCCCAATCGAGGGCAGTGAGCTTGCGTTCGCATCATTTTGAAACAGGATGGAATCGAAGAATGCCGCGACGGAAAGGGCGGTCGCCCCGTCGCGCAGGAATCGTCGTCTGTGCATCGATGGCTCGGCGGACTCATGCAGAACGTGAGGCGCCGTCGTCGCAAACAGCGTGCCGGCCGCGAATCCGCTGTCGCTGACTGGCGGCGCTCGGAGGGCCTGCGGTCCGCTATGTGGTGAATGCGTCTTGCGGTGAATGCGTGATGTGCACGCGTGATGCGGTGAACGCGCGTGTCGCAAAAAGAAGGCGCCCCGCGGCGCGCGTGGCAGCGGCGGGGCGCCTCAGCAGTAACGCCTCAGCACCGCATCAACGCGCTCTTCCTCCTCACGAAGAACAAACCCGCCGCCGCGACACCGAACAGCGCAAGCGTGCCCGGCTCGGGTGCCGCCACCGGATCCACCGTCTTGTACAGCCAGATGCCGGTCGAACTGTCGCCCAGGTTGGTCGGGTAGCTCGTGTCGAACGCCGCATAGTCGAGCGTCGTCGCGAACGGGCTGTCCTGCAGATAGGCGAGAGTCGCGGCGCCGTTCGATGTGGAGCGCGTGATCCCCCGCACCTCGCGCCAGGCGCTGCCAGCCGGGTTGAAGATATACGTGGGGTCGAAGATGTTCGTGACCGCGTTGGCGATGTCGACATCTCCGGCGGCCATGTAGCTCGAAGTCGCCGTGGGAAACTGGGTGGTCCCCGGCTGGATCAACGAGTCGAACAGGCTCGCGACGTCGCTGTTGTCGGCCCAGGTCCACCCGTCGAGCAGCGTGTCCCCGAGGCTTCCCGAGCACAGCCCCGATCCGCATGCCTCGTTCACCATGAGCCAGCTGAACCCGGTGGTCTCGGTGAGCTGCCGCCAGTCCTTGCCGTCGATAATGACGGCATTGGCGCTCCGCGCGGCGAGCAGGCCGAGCGCCAGGGTCGCAAGAAATCTGAAACGCATATCCCTTCCTTTCCTTTTTGTTGGAGTCGCTAAAGGGGAGACGCGGAAAAGGGCCCGAAACCGGCTCATGGAATATTCGCGGGACGGCTGTCCGAGGCCGCCCCGCGTGTGCGCATACTGGGGTAGAGGTGACCCAAGTCGTGCCGAAGACCCGGAGCCACATCCCGCCGTTCGCGACCCATCAGGTCATTGCGCCTTCACACACGGCGCTCTCCCTGAATCTCGTCACGGAGATGGATCTGTTGCGGCTGAAGTCGATCGCCCGGCTGCATGCGCGAGGGTTGCCGCCCGACGTGTCCTGGGACGACCTGCTGCAGGAAGCGATCACCCGGGTGCTCACGGGCAAGCGCGTGAAGCCCGAGGATGTCGGGATGGTCGCCTTCCTCGCCGGCGTCATGCGCAGCCTGCGCACCGGCCATATCCGCCGCGCCCGGCGCGGTAGGGGGCGCGACGATCCGCACCGGCTCGGGAGGGAGGAGCCGGAGTCGCCGCTGGAGCACGAGATGCTCGACCCAATGGCGGATCCCGAGCGTGCGCTGCTCGCCGCCGACGAACTGGAGAAGATCCGGCAACTGTTCGCGGGCGACCGGGTCGCCCTGCAGATCATCGACGGCCTTGCCGAAGGCCTCACCGCGGAGCAGATCCGCGCTCGGCACAGCATTTCCAGAACCGACTACGACTCCGCGCGCAAGCGCATGCGTCGCTGCCTGATCCGGGAGGGACTGACATGCGGAAGACTGTGAACCGAACGCCACCCGAGGTGGCGCTGGATCGCGTGCTCGCCGGTCTCGAAAAAGAGCTGGTCGAGGCCGCCGACGAAGAGATCGAGCTCGCCGCCCAGGATCTTGGGATGAACGTGAGGATGAAAGGCTCCGCGGCGTTCATCGGCGTGCTCTACACGTTCCCGAAGCGGATCGAGGACATCTTCGACGTGGGTAAGCGGCCACGATCCTTTCTTCCGGGCGGGAGGAAGGATCGTGGCGACGACGAGAAATGATCGCGACGAGACGTGGTCCGCCGACCCCGGGCTCGCCCGGAACGTGCTTGCCGGGAACGTGCTCCGCCGACCCGGGCTCGCCCGGAATGTGCTCGCCGGGAGCGTGCTCGCCGCAAACGTGCTCGGCCGGCCGGCGCTACTCTGGCAGCAGTGTCCCCGAGCCGCCCATCTCGGCCGGAATGTCCTTGAACTTCGGCTTGCCATCACGCATCGGCAACACCGTCTCCTGGTAGTGCACGTGCACGCCCGGCTCGAACTTGAGCTGCGGGAGCAGGGCGGCGTAGATGTCCACCAGCTTCCACGGCGGATGCTCCGTGAACAGGTGGCCGCCACATTTGGTACACCACTTGCGCTGGCTTTGCGGCGTCCCGGCGAAGCCGGCGATGCTCTGCGCACCCTTTGTGATACGCAGGTTCTCGGGGTTCCAAAGGCTGAAGGCATTCACGGGGCCGGCGGACCACGTGCGGCAGGATTCGCAGTGACAATAGCCCATCGCAGCAGGCTCGCCGGTCACTTCGAACTGCACCTCGCCGCAGAAACAGCGGCCGGTGAGGGGTGTATTCACCATGTCGGGGCTCCCTGTAAGATCGCCCAGAGTCGTGGGCGTGTATCAATCAGTCTAATGAGCCCTGGCGGCCGCGCGAATGACTGCACGTCCTGCGCGCGTGCTCCAGCGTCCGCGGAGGTCCTCGATGGATGCGTTATCCGATGTGTTGAGGGCCGTGCGCCTGAGCGGCGCCGTCTTCTTCGACATTCAGGCCGCGGAGCCGTGGGTCGCCGAGACGCCGCTTGGGCGCAGCGTCGTGCATGCGATGTTCCCAGGGTCCGAGCACATGATTTCCTATCATGTGATTCTCGAGGGCTCGTGCTGGGCGATCGTCGAAGGTGAGGCGCCGGTGCAGCTTTCGGCAGGGGACGTGATTGTCTTTCCGCATGGGGACACGCATGTGCTCACGAGCACGCCCGGCATGCGCAAGAAGCCGAACATGGCGATGTACAAGCGCCCGACGGAAGGGCAGTTGCCGTTCACCATTACGATGGGGCCGATGGCGGCGGAGGCGGGCGCCGGGTGGGGCGTCGGCGCGAAGGCCGATGCAACGGGCAAGGCCAATGCCAGCGCGAAGGGCCAAGCTGACAGGACGGGCGATACCGGCGCCAGCATTGATGCCGGCGCGGGCGCGAGTGGTGCAGCTGCGGCCGCCGGCGCGCGCTTTGTGTGCGGCTTTCTCGGGTGCGACGCGCGGCCCTTCAATCCGCTGCTGCACGCCCTTCCGCGCATCATCCGCGTGAGCGATGACGCGAGCGGCACGCTTGGCGCATACGTGCGCTTCGCGCTCGCTGAATCGAAGGTGCCGCGCATCGGTGGCGAGAGTGTGCTCGGGCGATTGAGCGAACTCATGTTCCTGCATGTCGTGCGGCGATACCTCGAGAGCCTTCCGCGCGAACAGGCCGACTGGCTCGCGGCCCTGCGCGACAAGCCAGTGGGCCGGGCGCTCGCCGCACTTCATCGCGATCCCGCGCGCGCGTGGACGTTACAGTCCCTCGCGCGTGAAGCGGGCATCTCACGCTCGGTGCTGGCGGAGCGCTTCATGCAGTTCGTCGGCCATCCGCCGATCGAATATCTTACGAGCTGGCGCATGCAGCTTGCCGCCAATCAGCTTCGCAGCAGCACGGAGAGCGTGGCCGAGATCGCGAACCGCGTGGGTTACGAATCCGAAGCCGCGTTCAGCCGCGCGTTCAAGAAGGCCGTAGGCGCGCCTCCGAGCGAGTGGCGCAAGAGTCCGCAAGCGACCCCGACAGGCGCCAGGCGCTAACCGATTTCACGGTCCGAGCAGCGCTTACCGTAATCGAGCAATCCCGCGCGCCAAGGAATGACGCCCTCGAACAGGCTCAGCACGGCGGCGCCCGCATTCAGCCGAGCCCCCAAAGCGCCGTGACGACCGCACTGACGTCGCCTGACATTCGCGGCGCGTACGGCGCGCGCTTGTCTACAATGCGCGCTCCATGTCATCACCGCTCATCACGCTCGAGGTCCACGAGGCCCTGCTCGCCGCGCGCGGCGCGGGGGGCGGCGCGCTCGAATGTTCGCTGGATCTTGGGCGCTCGCAGACTCAGGTGCAGGTGAGCGAGGCCGAGTGGAGGTGGCAGGGTACCGCGTATCCGTACATGAAGGGCTGCAAAGAGCGCACGATCTACTACTGGAACGGCGTCTCGTTCGCGCCCGTGTCCCGATTCACCAGCGGGCTCATTAAGCTCGTCCCGACCGAGTGGGGCCCACCGACGTTCGAGATCGACGGCATCAAGATGCTACCCACCGCAGCGGTGTCACCGTATGCCGATGCGGAGCGCAAGGTGGCGCTTATTCAGCCGCGCGGAAAGCGTGTGCTGGATACGTGTGGGGGCCTTGGGTACTTCGCTGCCTGGTGCCTGAAAGGCCAGGCGAGTCACGTGCTGTCTTTCGAGAAGAACCCTGATGTCGTGTGGCTGCGGAGTCTCAACCCGTGGTCCCCGGCGGCGGATCCGGCGCTCACGTTGATTCAGGGGGATGTGGCGAAGGAAATCGCGACGATTCCCGCGCCATCGGTCGATGCCATCCTCCACGACCCGCCGCGATTCGGGATCGCGGGGGAGCTGTATTCGCAGAGCTTCTACGATGAGCTGGCGCGCGTGATTCGGCGGAAAGGGCGGCTGTTTCATTACACCGGCACGCCGAACAAGCTGACCTCGGGGCGCGATGTGCCGAAGGAAGTGGCGACGCGTTTGCGGCAGGCGGGGTTCGCGACGGAATTGAGCTTGGACGGCGTGCTCGCTGTTCGGCGATAGAGCGCGTCCCGGCTGAGCGATGCAGCAGCGTCGCTACTGAGCGGTACAGCGCGGCCAAGCCAAGAAGCCCTCAATCGCCGGGCGGCTGAGTGCGCTCAGTCGCCGCGCGGCTTGTAACTACACTTCCGCCGCGCCGCTTGGAGGCGCCGCTTGGAAAGGCAGCGCCGCGCGGCTTCCAACTACACTTCGACTCCCTGCGCCCGCAGATACTCGTCGTACGTCCCCTTGAAGTCCTCGATCTTGCCACCGGGCTTCAACTCGATGATGCGCGTCGCGAGGCCGTTCACGAACTCGCGGTCGTGCGAGACGAAAATCAGCGTGCCGGGATACTTCTCGAGCCCGATCTGCAGCGACTCGATGGTCTCCATGTCCATGTGGTTCGTGGGCTCGTCCATCACCATCACGTTCGGCCGAGTGAGCATCAGCTTGCCGTACAGCATGCGGTTCTTCTCTCCGCCTGACAGCACCTGCACGGACTTCTTGGTCTCATCGCCCGAGAACAGCAAGCGCCCCAGCGTGGCGCGCACGATGAGATCGTCATCCGCCTTGCCCGTCCACTCGGACATCCAGGTAAAGAGATCCACCTTCTCCGCAAACTCCGCCTGGGGATCCTGCGGCAGGTAGCCCACCTCCGCATTCTCAACCCAGTTGATCTCACCGGAGTTCGGTTTGAGATCGCCCGCGAGCAGCCGCATGAGCGTGGTCTTGCCGATACCGTTCGGCCCGATCACAGCGATGCGCTCACCCGCTTCCACGTGGAAGCTCACCTTGTCGAGCACCGTCACGTCGGACTCGGGGTAGGGGAACGTCACCTCCTCGACGTTGACTGCCGAGCGATACAGCTTCTTGTTCTGCTCGAAGCGGATGTACGGATTCTGGCGTGAGGAGGGTTTGATCTCCTCGATCTTGATCTTCTCCAGCAGCTTCTTGCGCGAGGTCGCCTGCCGCGCCTTGGAGGCGTTCGCCGAGAAGCGCCGCACGAACTCCTGCAGGTCAGAGATGCGCTCCTTGGCCTTGGCGTTGGCGGCTTCCACGCGCTCGCGCGCCTGCATCGAGGCGAGCATGAAGTCGTCGTAGTTGCCCGGGTAGATCTTCAACTGCTGGTAGTCGAGATCCGCGATGTGCGTGCACACCTGGTTCAGGAAGTGCCGGTCGTGGCTGATGATGATCATCGTGGCGTCGTAGTTGTTCAGCACGCCTTCGAGCCAGCGGATCGAATGGATGTCGAGGTTGTTGGTCGGCTCATCGAGCAGCAGCACGTCGGGGCGCGAGAAGAGCGCCTGCGCGAGCAGCACGCGCAGCTTCAGGCCGGGCGCCACCTCGCGCATCGGGCCGTTGTGCAGGGACTCGGGGACGCCCGCGTCCGTGAGGATGCTGCCGGCGCGCGCTTCGGCGTCGTAGCCGCCGTATTGGGCGAACTTCTCTTCGAGCTCGGCGGCGCGCATGTAGTCCGCGTCGGTGGCGTCCGGATTGGAATAGATACGGTCGCGCTCGCTCATCACCCGCCACATCTCGACGTGACCCTGCATCACGACGTCGAGCACGCGCTCGTCCTCGTAGGCGAACTGGTTCTGGTTCAGCTTGCCGAGGCGCAGGCCCGTCTGGAGCATCACTTCGCCCACGCTCGCTTCGAGCTCGCGGGCGAGCACCTTCATGAGGGTGGATTTGCCGCAGCCGTTGGCGCCGATGAGGCCGTAGCGGTTGCCATCGGCGAACTTGACCGAGACGTTTTCGAAGAGGGGCTTGGCGCCGAATTGAATGGCTACGTTGGCGGTGGAGAGCATCAGGTTCCAGTTTTCGATGAAAGCGTGGCCAGGTCCGGCCGGGGTGAGCGGCGCTTCATGGGGACGGCAGGGTTTATTTGCCAGCCTTTAGCCGGCTTGGTGGCGGCTCGCCGGGAGGGCGGCGCGGGGGGCATTCTACGGGCGGATGAAGCCGCCCTCAATCGCCGAGTAACTCGGGCCGCTCAGCCAGCGCGCGGCGAGAATGGGCGCAGAGGTGTCATGGGTGGCGCAGGCAAGAAGAGCCTCTGAGCCGCGTGGAGACAGGGCGCTGCGAGCCGCCGGCCGGTGATCGGGGGGCTTCCGGCTCTCAGCCCAGCACAGCCTGCGTATTGCGCCGAATGCGCTCGAAATCGATTTCCACACCCAGCCCGGGCCCCATCGGGGCGTGCACGAGCCCGTGCGAATCCACCTCGATCTCCTGCACCAGCCCGAACTGGTTCGCCTCATCCGGCAGCAGCACCTCGAAGTACTCGCAATTCCGAATGGCCATGGAGAGGTGCAGGTTCGCCACGTTCGCGAGCGAATTGCTGGCGTGGTGAATCTCGTAGTTCATCCCGAACGCTTCCGCCAGATGCGCCGTCTTGAGGCACGTGGTGAGCCCGCCCTTGAACGCCACGTCCCCCCGCAGGAAGTCCGTCGCCTGGCCCATGATCCACGGCGCGTAGGTCTCGAGCCCCGCGAACGGCAGCTCCGTCGCCATGAGCGGGATATGAAGCTGCTTCTTCAGCTGCTGGTAGCCATGAATGTTCCACTCGGTCAGCGGATCTTCGAGCCAGTAGAAATCCAGCTCCTGCAGCGCGCGGCCCACGCGCACCGCGCTAGGCACGTCATAGCTCCACGTGGCATCGAGCATGAGCGGGTAGCCGTCGCCCACCGCCCGACGCACCGCCTGACACACCTTGATGTCCTCCCGCCACGGATGCTGCGGATGGATCTTGTACGCCCGCCATCCCAGCGACTTGTAGTGCAGCGCCTGCTCGCAATACGCCTCGGCGGAGGGCAGCGACTGCGAGCTGGCATAGGCCGGAATGGTGTTCCGATACGACCCCAGCAGCTGATGAATCGGCATCCCGGCGATCTTGCCGGCCAGGTCCCACAGCGCCACGTCGAGCGCCCCGACGGCGCGAATGAAGTTGTGCCGCCCGCGGCCGAACATGCGGTGATAGAGGCGCTCGCGATCGAGCGGATTCTCGCCCACCAGCACAGGCTTCAATGAATCGATGAGCGCCTGCGCTTCGAGATTTGCCGGGCGATTCGCGCCGCCGAGAAACGCGTGCCCGGTGAGGCCCTGGTCCGTCAGGATGCTGACGAGACCGAGCGTGGAGGTCCCTTCGAGCTTGATGTTCGGGCCGTACGAAACGTTCGGCAGCCCATCCCAGGTGAAAAGCGTGACCGTGACGTCGGTGATCTTCACGGTCCGCCCGCTCACCACTTGAGATCGTCGGGGACGACGAAGTCCTTGTACGGATCATTCTCGTCGACGGGCGTCTCGCTCGTGTTGAGCTTCACGACCGCGCGCTCGTCGCGCTCGCGAATCTTCTCGGCGATGTTCGCGGGCACGACTTCGCTCTTGCCGTCGTAGCGGATGATGAAGAGGCTGCCGTTGTTGAGCCCCTCGCGCATCGCCGCGTCCACCAGGATGAAGCGCAGCTTCTTGCCGGCCACGAAGTTGAAACGATCTTCGCTGTCGAGCTTCTTCGGCAGCTTGTTCTGCTCGATCAGCGCCTTGATCTCGAGTGCCCGCGCCTTCGCGTCGGCCGCCTGCTGGCGCTGCTTGTTGAGCTGGGCATCGCGCGCCGCCTTGGCGGCCTGCGCCTGCTCGGCGGCGCGTCTCTGTTCGGAAACGGCGGGAGGGTGCTTCCTCGACTGAGGCTTCGGCTTGTGGTGCGGCTGTTCCACCGCCCGCACCTGTTTCTCGGTGACGAGGCCGGCCTTGAGCAATTGCTCACGCAGGGTGGAGCTCACTGTGTCTTCCCCGAAATCGACTGTCGAAACTGGAGGGCGCCAGTTTACACAGGTTGGGGAATGCCAGTCTCGCGCAGGCCGGCCGCGCGCTCCGCGGACGTGATGGTGTTGACCAGCAACATCGTCACCGTCATGGGCCCGACGCCGCCGGGCACGGGCGTGATGTAAGAGGCTTTTTGTTTCACGCCTTCGAAGTCCACATCGCCGGTGATCTTGCCGTTGGGCAGTCGGTTGATGCCGACATCGATGACGACCGCGCCGGTCTTCACCATTTGCGGCAGGATGAGGTTCGGCTTGCCCGCGGCCACCACGAGGATGTCCGCAAGGATCGTGTACTGCGCGAGATCCACGGTCTTGGCGTGGCAGATGCTCACCGTGGCTTCCCGTTGCATCAGCATGAGCGCCATCGGCTTGCCGACGATATTGCTGGCGCCGACCACCACGACGTTGCGGCCCTCGACCGGGATCTTCTCGAACTCCAGGATGCGCACCACGCCATAGGGCGTGCACGGCGGGAACACGGTATTGCCGACGACGAGCCCGCCGACGTTGTAGAGATGAAAACCGTCCACGTCTTTGGCCGCGGCGATCGAGCTCAGCACCCGGCGCATGTCGATGTGCGGCGGGAGCGGGAGCTGAACGAGAATGCCGTGGATCGCGGGGTCGCGGCTCAGGCCCTGGATCTGGTCGACGAGCGAATCCGTGTCGATGTCGGCCGGCAGTTCCTTCCTGAGGGACTGGATGCCGACCTCGCCGCACGCGCGCACCTTGTTGGCGACATAAATCGCCGAGGCGGGGTTGTTGCCGACCAGGATGACCGCAAGGCCCGGCGTGACACCCGTCTTCTTGCGCAAGGCCTCGACCCGTTCCCGGCATTCCTGCCGAATGCTCGCTGCAACCAGCTTGCCGTCGATGACCTTGGCGACCATGAAAATCCTCTGAGTGCGTAAGTGGGTAGGGGTCTACCTATGAGGGCGCAAACGATAACATCAATGACTTGAGGCCCTGCGAGAAATCGCTCGGAGAAATCGCTGGGAAGTTGCGAGGCCCGATGGGTGCGCCCGATTACGGTGCGTCGTCCTTGTCCTCGTCCTCGTCGTCGGCCGAATCTGGCTCGTTCCCGGCCTTGCGGCGACGGGTGAGGAAGCGCTCGAACGGCCCTCCGAACAGCAGGAGCGCGAGGCTGACCAGGGTGCCGATGATCACCAGCAGGTATTCCCCCAGTCCCGCCGCCGTGCCGAGCCCTGCCGTCAGCCAGATGGCCGCCGCTGTCGTGAGCCCGGAGACCTTGTTCGGCGCCTCGCGCTGGAAGATGACGCCGGCGCCCAGGAAGCCGATGCCGGTCACCAGGCCCTGCACCACGCGGCTGATCGCATCCGCCCCGCCTCGCTCCTCCATGGAGATGACGACGATGGCCGAGCCGAGGCTGACGAGCGCAAAGGTGCGGAAGCCCGCCGGCTTGCGATGGAACTCGCGATTGAGGCCGATTACCGCACCGGATGCGAATGCCGTCAGGAGTCTCAGCAGGATGTCGAGGATCGAAAGGTGGTGCGTCAGCGTCAGCACGACTCAACCGCGCCGGAAGAGCAGGGTCAGCGCGAACAGCGCCTTCCTGAATCCGAGCAGCTTGAGGGCGTTGCGCGCTTCGGCGGGCCGCAGTTTCGCCGTCATCGGCATGGTGCCGAAAATCTTTCCCTTGATGAGGAGATCGTTCCCCTGGCGCTCGATGGCCGTCACGGTCATGAGCTCCTTGTTATCGGCGCCGTAAAGCTTCACGGATAGCTGATCCCGAGGTCATCGAAGGCGCGCAGCGCCGCCGCGCGGCCCGCGCCGAACACCCCGCCGCCCGGGTGCTGGAACGGCCCGACGAGGTACAGACGCTCCACGCCCGGCACGGACATCTGGCCGAGATCGGGCGTCGGGCGGTGCGCGCCGGACTGGTAGCTCGTGGTCGCGATGCCGTGCAGGTCGCCGCGATGGAAGCTCGGCGAGGTGCGCTCCATGTCCACCGGGCTGTCGCAGTGATACTGGATGATGTTCTCAGGCAGCCCGTCGATGAAGCGCTCCATGTGGCGGATCATGCCCTCGGCATACTCGCGCTTGGTGTCATCCCAGGAGCGACCGTCGAGGCGTTCATACGGCACGTAATCCCAGGCATGCATCGTCGCCTTGCCCGGCGGCACGCGCGAGGGATCGAACATCGTGAGTGAGCCGAGACCCACCAGCGGATACTTCGAGAAGCCGCC
The DNA here is from genome assembly GCA_040255575.1 of Pseudomonadota bacterium. GTDB lineage: Bacteria > Pseudomonadota > Gammaproteobacteria > Steroidobacterales > Steroidobacteraceae > JADGHX01. The sequence goes on from JBDZVF010000093.1 coordinate 15,918, forward strand.
ATAGCGCATGTCATCGAACGAGCGACGCAGCTGCTCGTAACGGTTTGGCAGCAGCTCGATCATCACCGCGCGAACGTGATCGCCGGCTTTGAACTTCAGCGGACCGTTGAGCGCGGCGTGCACGGTGATGCAGGCAACCGGTGAAACTTCTGTCGCCTCGGCATCGCGCGCGATCTCTTCTTCGACGCCCGGAACCATGCGGCGGAT
>JBDZVF010000621.1:0-2944 GCA_040255575.1 Pseudomonadota bacterium
CTTCGCACGCCATGCACGCGTATCTCTCCCGCGATGGCATTCCGCCGGAAGACTTCCGCGGCGTGGCGCTCGAAGAGCTCGGCCGGTATCCGACCGTGAAAGTCTGGGATGGCACGGTTGTAGAGGCCGAGCGTCTGGCGCCAGGCGGCTTCTCCGCGAAGCTGGAGAACGGCGAGACCGCGGATTGCCGGAAGCTGCTGCTGGCGACCGGTGTGCTCGACGAGCTGCCGACCCTTCCAGACATCGAAGACTATTTCGGGATTTCAGTATTTCCCTGTCCGTACTGCGACGGGTGGGAGTGCCGCGACAGGCCGATTGCTGTCTTCGGCGAGGGCAAGCGCGGGTTCGAGATGGCGCGCGCCATGACGGCGTGGAGTGCGGATATCGTCCTCTGCACGCACGGCGGGGCGCTCTCGAAATCCCACCATGGCGCACTGGCTGCGAATGGTGTGCGGGTTGAAACCGCGCGCATCCAGCGCCTCGAAGGCTCGGCCGGGCATTTGGAGCGTATCCATTTCGAGGACGGTCGGAGTGTCGAGCGCGCGGCGCTGTTCTTCGATACGCCCAGTTACGCGCAGTCGGATCTGGCGCGCTCGCTCGGGTGCCAGTTCTCCCCGAGCGGCGGTGTGCGCTGTGGGCGGTATGAGGCCACGAGCGTGCCCGGCGTGTTCGTCGCCGGAAATATCCTGCGCGATGTTCAGCTGTCGATTGTTGCCGCGGCGGAGGGCGCACGTGCCGCCTTCGGCATCAACCGGGCGCTGACCCGCGAGGATTTTGTCTGGCGCGCCTCGGGAAGATCGCACGTCGAGCATCCGGGGCCGGACTGAGCCGCCCGCCCGCGAACCGGGGCGTCGTTCCAGGGTGACTAGCCGTGAGCGCTCGCCCGAACGTGACCGAATTTCAGCAGCGCGACGAACACTGCTCCGCCGATGGCGTTGCCCAGCACCGATAGCGCCAGAAACGCGCCGAAATCCCCGAGCCCCACGCCGGCGCCGGCGAAGATCGCTGTGAGGACTTCGATGCTCCCAGCGATGGAGTGGTGAAACCCCGCGATGCCGATGACGAAAGCCGTCGCGATGACCATGGCGATCTGACTCATGGTCTCCCGGCTTGCGACCACCGTCCACGCCAGCAAGCCCATGAGCCAGCCGGCCGCCACGGCACTGAACAGGATCGTCCAGGCGGAGTGATGCAGCACCTTGCCCGCCATTTCCCCGAACACGGCGGCATCGGCCACACCGAGCGCGGGGCAGAGGAGTGCGATGAAAGCGGCGATCAACGCGGCGCCGACCAGGTTTCCGGCGAGGACCAGTGCCCACAGTCGCGCCAGTTGCCGCAGATCCGCGCGCCTGGCCAGTACAGGGAGCACCGCGGAGGTTGTCTGCTCCGTGAACAATGCGGACCGGCCCACCACCACGAAGAGAAAACCTACCGCATAGGCGAGCGCCACGAGAATTTCCGTGACGGGGCGAGGGAGCACGGGGCGTGCAAGTGTGTTGACGACGGCCATCAGCAACGGGCCGAATCCCAGATCGAGCCCGGCCGACAGCGCCGAGAGAAGCAGCCCTCCAGCGGGACGCTCGAGGTCTTCCTCCGCTTGCTGAATGTGCTGCTCCAGAATCGTGTGATAGCTCTTCTGGGCCTCCTCATGCTGATGGTCCTGCTGGAAGGCTTCGTGAGCGCTGCTCGTGAGCGGCGTCGCCGCGCGCGACCGGTGAGTTTCGGAAGTCACGAGGGTGTGGGATGCACAGGTGAGGTTGTTCGTGCGTAATGCTCAGCACGATCGGTTCCCATGCGGGGGCAGGGCCGTGCGGTGCCCGGTTCCGTGCAGTGTCCGCTTCCCATGCGGCGCCCGGTTCCCATGCGGCGCCCGGTTCCCATGCGGTGCCCGGTTCCCATGCGGTGCCCGGTTCCGTGCGGTGTCCGCTTCCCATGCGGCCGCCCGGGGTTCAGCGTGGGCGCGGCTGGCGCTCCGGGTCGGGTCTCAGGTGTGGCCGGCCGAGCCGGAAGATGTCACGGCCGTCTGCTTCGTTGCCGCTCGAGACTTGCGGATGTTCTTCGTCATCTTGCAGCTGCGGCGGCTTGCGGCCGCCGGAGAGCTCGAAGATCGCGGCGGTGAGCGCAACGCGGATCAGCGCAAGCACCTGGGATTGGGCACCGCTTGGGTTATTCAGACTCACGGAGTGAAGAATGGCCGCCGCGGACTGTTGGGCGGCGCATCTTTCGCGCACGGGCAGGCGGGTGTTCTGACTCTCGGCAACGTAGTTGAAGGCCTCTTCGAGGGCAAGCATCTGGCCGCTGTCGCCTTCCAGGGTGCCCATCAGGAGTTTCACAGCCCGCAAGAGGATTCCCGACGCGGATACTTCGTTCATCTTCGAACCTCCCGTGCCTTCGAGCATCCGCGCTTCTGATCAGGCGGGCAATTAACGATGTTTAACTCACCCCGGCGGGCGCACGAGAGCTTGATGCAGATCAAGTGCACAGGAGTGGCGGCGGGATCGCGTGGAGATCTCGGTACGCAAGCACAAGGACCGTCGCTTGCGTCTGGGGAAGCGAAACCCATTCAGATCGCGATGGAGTAGCCCGCCATGGCTGGAATTCCGCACGAGGCACTCGTAATGGTAGGCGACGGCGCTCGCGCGCTCTTCCTGCGCAACAAGGGCACCGTCCGGGAACCGAATCTCGTGGTGGAGAAGGTGTTCGAGCAGGACAACCCGCCCACCCGCGAGCAGGGCACCGACCGACCCACACGCGGTTCGGACTTCATCGGTGGCTCAGGAGCGAACGTGGGAAGCCCTCGCAGCAACCTCGAGCAGACGGACTGGCACCAGCTCAACGAGGATCGTTTCGCGAAAGACATTGCCGAGAAGCTGTATCAGCTCGCGCACGCGAACCGCTTCCACCGGCTCATCATCGTGGCGCCGCCGAAAGTGCTGGGAACGTT
>JBDZVF010000094.1:0-16034 GCA_040255575.1 Pseudomonadota bacterium
GCACGGTGGCTCCGCTCTCACCAACGGCATGGTGTATTTCCGCGGCCACCCACGGGACTACGACGCGTGGGCCAGCGCCGGCGCCACGGGCTGGAGCTACCGGGAAGTGCTGCCGTACTTCTGCCGGAGCGAAGACAACGAGAACTTTGGCCCGTCCGTTTTCCATGGGCGCGGCGGCCCCATGCGCATCCGCAACGTCACGCGCCCCAACGCGCTGAACTTCGCGTTCTTCGACGCGCTGGCGAGCCAGGGCGTGAAGCCGCGCACGGACCTGAATGCAGAAGATTCCGAAGGCATGGCGCTTCGGCAGCTTTCCATCCGCGGCGGCACGCGTGAGACCACCGCGCGCGCATTTCTCGAGCCGGCGCTGAAGCGACCGAACCTCACGGTGCTGACCGATGCGCAGGTCACGCGCGTGTTGCTGGAAGGTCGACGTGCCGTGGGCGTTGAGGTTCGCACTCCGCAAGGCTTGATCACGGTTCGCGCAAATCGCGAAGTGGTGTTGGCGGCCGGCTCAATTCAATCCCCGCAGTTGCTCATGCTCTCAGGCGTGGGCGACGGCGAGCACCTTGCTTCGGTGGGAGTGGATGTCCGCCATCACTTGCCGGGAGTCGGCCGCAACCTGCACGACCATCTCGCAAGCCCGGTGCACATGGCGATGGAGCACCCGGAGTCTTACGGCATCTCGATGCGCGCCATGCCGCGCAACCTGCTCTTCATCGCGCAGTACCTGTTGATGCGCCGAGGGCCGCTGTCGAACAACATCTTCGAATCGGCGGCTTTCGTGAAGACGCTGCCCGGGCTCGAGAAGCCGGACGTGCAGCTGGTGTTCCAGGCGGCGCGGCGCCCGTCACCGTCCTTTCCGTTCCCACTCGGGCACGGCTACGCGGTGAGCCCCGTGTACCTGTATCCGAAGAGTCGCGGTCGGCTCACACTCGCAAGCCCAGACCCGTTCGCCGCGCCCCTCATCGATCCGAATCTGCTGTCTGTTCCTGAAGATGCGGAGCCGCTCGTGCGCGGCATCCGCCTCGTGCGCAAGGTCTTCGCCGCGCCGCCGTTCGCGAAATATCAGGCGCGGGAAACCGCGCCCGGTGCCAACGCGCAGAGCGACGCGGACCTGGTCGCGTATATCCGCGCGGAGTCGTACACCGTTCATCACCCCGTCAGCACGTGTCGAATGGGCACAGATGAGCTCGCGGTGGTCGATCCAGAACTGCGCGTGCACGGCCTCGAAGGGTTGCGCGTGGCGGACGCCTCGATTTTCCCGTCCATCATCGGCGGCAACACCAATGCCCCGGTGGTGATGATTGCCGAGAAGGCATCGGACATGATCCTGGGGCGGCCCGCGCTTGCGCCGGCCGTGCTCGAAACCCGTCAGACTGAGGAACCCGACCATGCCGGAATCGCTGAGCGCCGCCGAGCGCATTGAGATCGAACGCGCCTGCGAGCGCCTCGTCTACGTTTATTCGCGCGCGCTCGACCTGGGCGACATGAGCGCGGCCGCCGATTGCTTCGCGGAAAACGGCTCGATGTCACGCCCCATGATGCCGGACACCGTGATCCAGGGCCGGGAGACCATCCGCACGTCGCTTCTCACGCGGCCGAAGACGCTGCTCACCAAGCACCTGGCGACCAACGTGATGATCGATGTCGAGAGCCGCGATTCGGCGAGCGGCCTGTCTTACCTCACGATGATCTCGTGCACGCCGCCCGCCGACGGCAAGCCGCCGTACGTGTCGCAGGGTCCTCTCTGGTTCGGCGAGTTCCGGGACAAGTTCGTCCGCGAGAACGGCGTGTGGAAATTCCTGGAGCGACGCGGCTCCATCCAGATGAAGTTCTCCGGCGGCAGTGCGTGAAAGCCCGGATTCTGGATCGAACCCCGCTGTACGAAGGCTTTCTCAAGCTGTATCGCTATCGGTTCGAGATCGAGCGCCACCGCGGCGGCAGCCGCATCGTGCAGTGGGAGATGATGGAGCGCGGACGCTCGGTCGGCGTTCTCGGCCATGACCCGAAGCGCGACGAGATCGTGCTCGTCAACGAATGCCGCCCCGGCGTGCTCGTCACGGGTGGTTACCCCTTTCGGGAGCAGCTCGTTGCGGGCGTGATCGAGGGCGAGGAGTCTCCGCTGGAGGCCGCGGCCCGCGAGATGCGGGAGGAGGCGGGCCTCGCGCTCACGAACCCGGTGCTCATCCATCCCGGCGCATTCGTGAGTTCCGGCGGAACGTCGGAACGGATCGCGCTCGTGTACGGCAACGTGGATACGAGCAATGCCGCCGGCACCTACGGCACGAGTGAGAACGAAGACACGCTCGTCGTCGTGCAGCCCGCACAGGAGTTCCTCCGTCGCGTGCGCACCGGCGAGATCGATGACTTCAAGACATTATTGGCGGGTTACTGGCTCGCCGAGCGTCTGCGCCGCTGATTGCCGGAAGCGGTATTGGCGCGGCGAAACGCCGTAACGATCCCGAAAGCTGCGGGTGAAGTGCGGGGCGCTGTTGAAGCCCCAGCCGAAGGCGATTTCGGCGATGGAGTGGCCGCGCCACGGGGCGTCTGTCATTTGCCGCGCGCATTCCTCCAGCCGCCGCCGCAGGATGTAGGCCGATACCGTCTCGCCGCTCGTCGCAAAGATCATCCGCAAATAGCGTGAGGACAGCTTGAGGCCCTGCGCCACCGTGCAGGGGCTCAGATCCGGATCGCGCAGGTGCTGCTCGATATAAAGCTTCACCTTCGCATGCCGGCCGCTCACGACGGATGAAGCGGTCTCCAGCGAATCGAACGCAATCGCGTACGAGGTTGCGAGAAGGTCGAGCACGTGTCGCGCGAGGCTGTTCTGGAAGTGCGGCGACAGCCCGCGCTGGAGCTGAGTGCAGATACTGCCCATCACCGCGCCAACGGTGCAGGTGAGCCCCTCCGTCGAGGAGAGATGGCGCCCGCAGAATTGCTCGGGGGAGGGCAGCCGCTCCTTCAGCATGCTGGCGGGCACGCGCAACATCATGACTTCGGAGCGATCCTCAACGTGATAGGAGTGAGGCGCGGCGCTGTCACAGAGCGTGATATCACCTTCTTCCAGCGGCGCTTCGTGCCCGTATTGAGTGAAAACACCGCGCCCGCGAGCCTGCAGGATGAACGAGAACACTCGCCCCGGGGCATGCACGATGTGCCGCGGCGTGCGCGCAATGGAGCTGCGGCCGCAGATGATGCGCGCCACGCGCACGGGCCCGAGACTTCCCAATGTCAGCTCCGCATCGAATGTGTCGTGATCGGCGGGCGTGACATCGACCTTGTCGAGACGCGACGAATAGAGCGCATTCCAGGCCGCCACTCTCGTTCGGCCGGGCAGCCCCGATGCCCTGAATGTTTCCACGGAAACCCCCCTGTCGGATGTCCTATATCCTATAGGACCGGCCCCGCAAGCTGTCAACGCAATGAGGCCACGCATGGCCAGGGGAGGTCGGCGTCAGTTGGCGGCGAACGCGGCGAGCCGCTTGTAGGACTTCTCGATGTGAGCGCGCATGGCCGCCTCGGCCCTCTCCGGGTTGCGCTTGGTCAGCGCATCGATGAGCTTCGCGTGCTCGACGTAGGCCTCGCGCGTGACTTCACTGTGGAAGCGCAGGCGAAAGATGTGCAGGTGGGCGTGAAGCCGCGCGAGCGACTCCTGGATCAGGCGGTTGCCGCTGCCCAGCGCGATCATGTCGTGCAGTTTCGAATCCTGGTCGGCGAACCGATCGTAGGACGTGCGGGACTCGCCGGGCTCCATGCTCTCGGCGAGCGCGCGCAGCTGCTTCAGGTCCTCGTCGCTCATGCGCTCGGCCGCGCATCTCGCCGCGTAAGGCTCGAGCAGCAGCCGCACTTCATACAATTCGTCGAGTTGCTTGCGATTGAGCTGCGGGGCGCTGCAGTAGCCGACAAAGTGCCGTTTCGACACGAGCCCGATCGCCTCGAGCATGCTCAGCGCTTCGCGGATGGGCGTCTGCGAGACGCCGAGCTCGCGCGCCAGGCTGTCGATGGAGATGCGGGTATCCGGCGGAATGCGCAGGGACATGATGTCCGCGCGGATCAGCGAGAACACTTCTTCCACGAAGCCCTGCGATCGCTTCAGTCGCCGCTCCCCGGGACGGGCGGCGTTCGTGGATTCTTTTCTGGCCGGCATCAGCTCTTCTCGATGATCTCGCTGGGCGACCTTGTAACAGTGAGCCTGGATGAAGTCGAGGGTGGCACGGCGGCGGTGCGCGCGAGGGCTTGAAACCCTGCCGCTGCAGGCAAGTTCCGCCCGGTTGCGGCAGGAACCGCTACCGATACAGGTCCAGTGGATTCTGCGTGAGGATGCGCTTGCGTGTTGCTTCGTCCGGAACCCATTCGGCCAGGAGGTCGACGAGGTCGCCATCGTTCGGCATCAGACGCCCGTTCATCTGCACGTGCGGCCAGTCCGAGCCCCACAGCAAGCGCTCCGGCGCGTGACGCACGAGGATCCTTGCGAACGGCGTCATGCTCGCGTAGGGAAAGTCTTCATCCGAATTGCGCATCGGCCCGGACAGCTTCAGCCACACTCTGCCCGTCTCCAGCATGCGCAGGATCGTCCTGAACGCGGGCTGGTCGACGCCGAGCAACGGCTGGAAGTTGCCGAAGTGATCGAGCACGATCGGCGTCGGCAGCGCGAGCAGCCGATCGGCCACCTCGACGAGGTAGCCGCGCGCGAGCGCCTGGAACTGGCAGTGCCAGCCCGCCTCGTGCACCAGCGCGGCGATGCGCGGATCGATCGTCGGCAGGTGACTCCACTCGTGCTTCGCCGGCCCTTCGAAGAAGCGCACGCCGCGTACCCCGAGCTTGTCGAGATGCGCGACTTCATCCGCCCTGAAGTCGGCGCGCGCGAGCACGATGCCGCGAAAGTGCTCCCCGAACCGCGTCAGCACGGATTCGAGGTGGCGATAGTTGGTGCCATACCCGCCTGCGCTCACGATGACCGCGCGCTTCAGCCCGAGCGTGCGTTGCATGCGCAGATAGTCTTCCGGGAGCGCATCGTCGGAGGTGTAGGGGCTCGAGGCTTCGAACGGGAACTCGCGCGCCGGGCCGAAAAGGTGAATGTGGCAGTCCCATGCCATGTCGGGCACCGGGTGCGCGGGCTTGCGGGGATTCGGGTCCGGCGGCGGGTTGTGCAGGTGTCTCGGGTGAGCCATGCCTGAATGGTGGCCGATCGTTCGAGCGATGCTTGCCTGTAAAGGCAAGGAAGGTTGCCTCTATGATCAAGACCGTATTGCGAGGGGCCGGGTAGTTTGGTTGAAACCGGCGGGAAGGGCAGGTCCTATGCGTCATATCTCATCGCTCATGCTGGCTGCCGTGTTGCTGTCGGGCGCATCGTTCCCCGCGTGCGCCGAAAGTGCCGCACCTTCGCAGCTCCAGCGGCTCGAAGCCGGCGTGCGTGCCGAGGAGTCGGTGCGCGCAATCAAGCGTCTGCAGTACACCTACGGCCATTATCTGGATTCGGGGCTGTGGGCCGATGTCGGCGAGCTCTTCACCGACGATGCGGTCGCCACGTTTCAGTCCGGCTCCGTGAAGGGACGAGCGGCGATCCGCCAGCACTTCATGGAGGACGCGGATCGCAAGGCACCGGGGCTCGGCGAGGGCCAGCTGTATCTGCACCTTCTCCTTCAGCCCATCATCACGCTGGGCGCGGACGGCAAGACGGCGAAGGGAACGTGGCATGAGGTCGCAATGCTCGGCCAGTACGGCAAGTCGGCCTCCTGGGCCGGCGGGATCTACGAGAACGAGTACGTGCTGGAGAACGGCGCGTGGAAGATCCGCTCGCTCCATCTCTACCCACAGTACGCCGGCACATACGATGACTACGGGCACAAGGCGCCCGCGCGCTGGGATATTCCCTATCACTTCGAAGCGAAGCACGTCGGCGTGACGATTCCGGAAGCCGCGTGGCAGGTGCCGCCATCGGGCTCAGTGAGCCCCGCTCAGCTCGCGCAACGTGTGCAGCGATTGAGCGATGAATTGGCCGTGCAGAACCTGCAGCACAGCCTCGGTTACTACCTCGATCGAAAATTGTGGGATGACGTTGCCGATCTCTTCGCCGACGGCGGCACGTATGAGTTCGGCCAACGTGGCGTGTACGTCGGTCGCGAGCGCATCCGGCGTGCGCTGGAAGTGTTCTTCGCGCCTTCGCCGCTGAAGAATGGCGAGCTGACGGATCACATCAATCTGGGGACGGTTGTCACCGTTGCCGCGGATGGGCTCAGCGCCGCCGCGCGCACGAGCGTGCTCGCGCAGCTTGGCCAGAACGGTGAGTGGGCGCGCTGGGCACAAGGCACCTACGAGAACGAGTTCGTGAAGCAAGGCGGCGTGTGGAAGCTCAAGGCCGTGCGTTATTTCCCGCGGCTCTCGACGGACTATGACAAGGGCTGGGCTCACGACGCGAAGCCCTCACCTGTGGCGAGCAAGGCGTTTCCGCCGGACCGCAAGCCGACGCAGTCGTACCGGAGCTATCCGCAGTTGAGCTACGTGGCGCTCCATTACGTCAATCCCGTGACTGGCAAGCCGGTTCGATATGGCGCTGGCGCGGTCGCCCGCGTGGCGCTGGTCAAGGAAGCGAGCCAGGCGCGTGCCGCCACCGGCTTAGCGGGCAAGGCCGCCAGCGGCAATGTGAGCCTCGCCGAGATCGCGCGCAAACTCGATGAGGCGATTGCGTACGACGCGGTCGAGAACCTGATGAGCTCCTACGGCTACTACATCGACGAGTCCGCCTGGGACAACATGGCGGATACCTATGGCAGCACGGGTTCCAAGGAGATCACAGGCGCCGGCGTATACGTCGGGCCAGATCGGATTCGAAAGGTGCTGAACCTGCGCGGGCCGCGCGGCGGGCGCTCGGCCAATTTCTACACGATCCATCAGCTATTGCAGCCGGTCATCCACATTTCCGAAGACGGCCGGAGCGCCCGGGCGCGAGTGCGCTTGTTCCAGATGGGAGGCGCGGCGGACGGCACGTCGGCTTCGTGGATCGGCGGCATCTATGAGAACACCGCCATCAAGGAGAACGGCGAGTGGAAGTTCGGCGTTCAGGAGCTGTACCACGCGTTCAACGCGTCGTATCGGAACGGCTGGGCGCGGGTCGGGCCGGTGGCGCGCGCGCTCGCGGGGCAGGGCAAGCCGGGGCGCGAAGGCGTGGGCGGCGGCATCACCCAGGGGCTCGGCGGGGCGCGGGGCGGGAGCCACCTGGCAACGGAAATGCCGCCGGATCGGCCGATCCGCGTGCGGCAGTATGCGTTTCCCGAGATCGTCGAGCCGCCATTCCATTACAAGAATCCAGTGTCGGGACGCATGCCGCAGGAGTTGCTGCCGCCGATCTCGTGATCCGTGCGCTCGGCGTTGCGCGCGCGGAAGGCGCTCGCGATCGCCGGCGGGCGGCGGCAGCGGGTTTGCGGTAGCCTTCGCCGATCTTCGGGTATGGCGGGCCAACATGAAAACCATGGCGAAGTGGGCATTCGGTGTAGTGGCGCTGGCGGGCTGTGCGATGACCCTTGCTGCTGAACCTGCGACTCGCGACTTCAAAGATGTGGTCTACGCCACCGTGAATGGCAAACCGCTAGGCCTGGACATTCATCTGCCCGCAAGCGTGAAAGAGCCGCGACTGCTCGTCTGGGTCCACGGCGGCGCCTGGACCAGCGGCGACAAGACAGCCTATCCCACGTTTCTCGTCGAGCATGGCTTCGCGGTCGCGAGCCTCGATTTCCGCTCCTCGAGCGAGGCGCGGTTTCCGGCGAACGTGCATGACATCAAAGCCGGCATTCGCTTCCTGCGCGCCAAGGCCAGCGAGTATGGCTATCGCGCCGATCGCATCGGCATCGTCGGTGCATCCTCCGGTGGGCATCTCGCCGCGCTCGTAGGCGTGACCGCCGGCAACAAGGAGCTGGAGGGCAGCGAGGGCGACCACCTGAAAGAGTCTTCGAGCGTTCAGGCGATCGTGAGCTATTTCGGCGCCTCGAATCTCACGACGATTCTTCACCAGTCGACGCCGGCAGGTCTTGCCGTGCGGGTGCCCGCGCTCGATCGCCTCTTCGGCACCTCACCCGACAAGGCACCGGAGCTTGCGAAACTCGCAAGCCCGGTTTTTCACGTGGATCGCGATGATCCTCCCGCCTTCATCCTGCATGGAGATCAGGACGCGCAGATGCCCGTGAACCAGTCGCTGGAGCTCAAGTGGGCCTATGAGAACGCCGGCGCCAGCGTCGACATGCTCATTCTCCACGGCGTGGATCATGTCGGGCCGCCGTTCTTCGAAGGCAAGCCCGTTGAGCAGGTGGTGCAGTTCCTGAAGCGCACGCTGCGCTGAGTGCCCGCCGTTAGGGGTCGGCGGGCGCGGGCGCTGCCGGACTGGCCGGCGCACCCAGGCCTCCCGCCGCCGGCTGGTCGGTGTTGAACATGTCCCGGACCATGCGCCAGTCGCCGTTCGGTTGCCGCTTGTAGATGCGCAGGAAAGTGCCGCTCATGTTGCGTGTCGTGCCGCCGGCCTTCGGTGTGGCTGCGACGGTGAACGTGCCGCGCTGATACGCCAGATCCCCGGAGATGACGGTCTCCTGCGGGCTCCACGTCTCTTCAATCCTGGACGTCTGCGCCACGCGCGCGTTCGCGGCGTCGTTCGCTTCCTTGCCGACGAGGGGCGGCCGTCCTGGCGGAATCATGATGTGCTCGGGCGTTGTCAGGCTTGCGAGCGTGGCGCTGTCCCCATCGTTGATCGCCTTGAGATAGCGCGCGTTGAACTCGGCGATGGCCGCTTCGTCCTCAGCGGTTGAAGGTCCCTGCGGCTGCGAACGCGCGCAGGCCACCAATGTCGCTGCCGCGAGAAGCGCAGCGACTGCGAGGAGGGAGGTACGGAACAGGCGATTGCTGTGGTTCATGATGCCAACGCTTTCAGTGTTCATAGGTGCGCAGTAAGGAGGTGCCGCCGGGCTCACCACGCCTCCGGCACGCCGTCATAGCGCAGAAACTTGCCCGTATCTTCCAGAGTGACCTTGTCGATGGTGCGAATCATGTGCCCCACCGTGAACTGTGTCGTCAGCATGCCTTTCAAGTCCTTGAAGGACATCTGGTGCTCGGTGAGCGTGGGCCCCGGGTTCAGCATCACCACCGTCACACCGTCCTGCTTCGTGGACGCCGACACGATGCGCATCGCCTTGTTCAGGGCGGCCTTGCTGGAGCGATAGAAGATGGAGCCCGGGGTTTCCGTAGGCGAGCCCGTGAGCGAGCCCGTGCTCGAGCTGATCGAAACGATCTTCTTCAACCGGCTCGCCTTCACGTTCGGGTAAAGCGACTCGGCGACCAGCAGGTTGCCCTTGACGTTGACCGAGTAAATGGTTTGCCAGAGCTTGTAGTCCAGCTTGCCGAAGCCCGAGGTGCTCCAGTCCCCCACGCATGAATCATCTTCCGGCTTGCAGTTCTTGCGATCGTTGTATACGCCCGCGTTATTGATCAGCACGTCGATCGGCACGTTCGCAAGCTTCGCCGCGAGGGCGTGCACCTGCTCCTCGCTCGTGACATCCAGTTTCTCGATGCGCAGCTTGTCGTACTTCGCGGCAAGACCGGCCAGCGACGGCGGCGTTTCGGACCGTCGGTGGGTGGCGATGATCGTCCAGCCCTTCGCGATGTACTGCTTGGTGAACTCGAGCCCGATTCCCGAGTTTGCCCCGGTGATCAGCACCGTTTCGGCGAATGCCGCCGCAGGCAGTGCGGCGAGCAGGAAGGCGAGGAGGGTCGCGAACAGAGCGGTCTTGTTCATATCGAATGTTTCGCCTGGATGAGAGTCCGGCGGAGCATCGGCGCACCCTCGCGATGCCGTCAAGAATACCGAGGCCCGCCGTCCGTAAATGCTGCGAGAATAAAGCGCATGGTGCTGGCGCCGAGAATCAGGTTGTACGCGGCCGGGCTGCCGCGCCCACAGGTGGAAGCGGGGTGGCTTGCGCTTGCTCAGCATCAGGTGGCAACTGAGTTGCCTCGCGGCGGGCTCCGCTCTCACTCGGGCGCCGCCGTGTTCGGCGATGGATCGCACCCGACAACGCGACTATGCGCGGCGGTTCTCGACCAGCTGTGCAGGCAGCGGCAGCCGCAAGCCGTGCTGGATGTAGGCACGGGCACCGGCGTGCTCGCACGCATCGCCCGCGCGCGGGGCGCCACGTTCGTGGTGGGCACCGATATCGATGCGGAGGCGCTCGCTGCAGCCGCCGCTAACGCGGCGCTGGACGAGCATCCCGTTGCGATCGTGCTCAGTGCGGAAGCGCCGGATCACTGGGGCGCGCGGTTCGATGTGGTCATCGCGAACATTCTCGAAGAGCCTTTGCGAATGCTCGCGCCTGCGCTCGGCCGGGCGCTCGCCGCACACGGTGTTCTCGCGATCAGCGGCTTCACGCGCGTGCAGGTGCCCGCGATGCGCGTGAATTACCAAAGCAGCGGGATGGACGTCATCGGGCAGGCGCATCTGGAAGAATGGGCGCTGCTCGTGCTGGGGGCCGGGCGAGGCACGACTGCCGGCGGGACACCTGCGGAAATCTCGACAGGGCCGCCACTCCCGTGATATCAATCGCACCCTCGTCATTGACCGCACCATCGCGAACAAGGGAGGGCACTGATGAGCACATCACCACCGCGCCCTCCATTCAAAGGCCTCCCGTAGGCCGTTCCCGTTGACCGCGGCGCTACCGCCGCAGTCCGTTCGCACGTTTCGGTACACAAGGAAAGGCGCATTGCCGCGCCAGGCCAGCATGACTCAGTCCCGTACGCAGGGCTCGCACGTCCTCCGCAAAGTGTTGTCGTTCACGTTTCGGCAGTGGGCGGGCAGCAAGCGGCTCGTCGCCCAGGTGGCGCTTGGCATGGCCATCGGCACGTTCGCCGAGGTAATCGTGCCGATCTTCGCCGGCCGTCTGGTCGATGCGCTCGCCAGTGGCCCGGGCGCCGCGCGTGAGGCGCTGGTCGCGTTCGCCGCGATGTCGGCGCTCGGCATCGTGCTCCTCATCGGCCGGCACGTCGCGTGGACCAGCATCGTGCCGCTGACGCTCGGCATCATGCGGAACATTTCCCAGGGTGCGTTCTATCGCGTGCAGCGTTTTTCCACGGACTGGCACAACAACAGTTTCGCCGGCTCGATCGTGCGCAAGATCACCCGCGGCATGTGGGCGCTAGATTCGATCGACGACACGCTGCTGCTCATGTTGTGGCCTTCGGCCATCGTGCTCGTTGGCACGGTCACGCTGCTCGCGCATCGCTGGCCTGTGATGGGCCTGGTGATGGGCGTCGGAGTGATCGCCTACGCCACGCTGTCGGTGCTGCTTGCCACGCGAGTGATGGCGCCCGCCTCGCGCCTGTCCAATGCGCTGGATACTCGCATCGGCGGCGTTCTGTCAGACGCGCTCGGCTCGAACGCAGTCGTGAAAGCGTTCGGTGCCGAAGCTCGTGAGGATGCACGCCTCGCCGCCGTCGTCGACAAGTGGAGCCGCCGAACCCGGCGCACCTGGATGCGCTTCACGTGGGGCGGCACTGCGCAGTACGTGCTGCTGTGGATCGTGCGCACGGCCGTTACCGCCACGTCGCTGTGGCTCTGGTGGGTCGGCCGCGCGACGCCCGGCGAAATCACCTACGTGCTGACGATGTACTTCGTCGTGCACGGCTATCTTCGTGACGTGGGCCAGCACGTTCAGCAACTGCAGCGTGGCGTGAACGAGATGGAAGAGCTCGTGGATCTCTTCGAGGAGCCGGTGGGCGTGGCCGATGCGCCGGACGCGCGCCCGCTGCACATCCGTGCCGGCGAAGTGCGCTTCGAGCACGTCACGTTCCAATACGCCGGGCAGGGCACGCCGCTGTATCGCGACCTGACGGTGCGGATCGCCGCCGGCGAGCGCATCGGTCTCGTCGGCCGTTCGGGCTCGGGCAAGACCACCTTCGTGAAGCTCATCCAGCGGCTGTATGACGTGTCCGAAGGCCGCATCCTGATCGATGGCCAGAACGTGTCGCACGCCACGCAGGAGTCGCTGCGCTCGCAGATTGCGATCGTGCCGCAGGAGCCGATCCTGTTCCATCGCAGCCTCGCGGAGAACATCGCCTACGCGCGCCCGGAGGCATCGCAGGCCGAGATCGAACACGCGGCGAGATTGGCGAACGCGCACGAGTTCATCCTGCGCCTGCCTCGCAAGTACCAGACGCTGGTGGGCGAGCGCGGCGTGAAGCTCTCGGGTGGCGAGCGGCAGCGCGTCGCGCTGGCGCGCGCGTTCCTGGCCAATGCGCCCATTCTCATCCTCGACGAGGCGACGTCGAGTCTCGACTCCGAATCGGAGGCGCTCATCCAGGAAGCCATGGCCCGGCTCATGGCGGGCCGCACTTCCATCGTCATCGCGCACCGGCTTTCGACGGTGCGAGCGATGGACCGCATCCTGGTGTTCGATCACGGTCGCGTCGTCGAGGAAGGCAACCACGAAGCGCTCCTGCGCCGGCCGCATGGCCAGTACCGCCAGCTCTTCGAACGGCAGTCCGGTGGACTGGGCATCGAGGAAAGCGCGCCACCCTTGCCGGAAACGGGTACTTTCTGAAGCTCACGCCGCGGGAGGGGTGGATTGGCGCAAGACTTGACGACTGTTACCACGACGCAGCTGGTGGTGGGCCTGCTGATCGTCGTTTCCCTCGTAGCGTTCATCTCCAATCGGCTGAAGGTGCCGCACGCCATCCTGCTGGTCATTGCGGGTGTCGTGCTGGCGCTCGTGCCGGGGCTGCCCACGCTCGAGCTCGAACCCGAGTTCGTGCTGCTCATCGTGCTGCCGCCGTTGATCTATTCCTCGGCAGTGGCGATGAGCTGGCGGGAGTTCCGTTTCAACCTGCGGCCCATTGCGTTGCTTGCCGTGGGTTGCGTGATCTTCACGGCCGCCGTCGCCGCGGCAGCCACTCACTGGCTGCTCGGGTTCCCCTGGGCCGTGGGTTTCGTGGTGGGCGCAATCATCGCGCCGCCCGACGCGGTGGCGCCCCTGTCCATCGCCAGGCGCATGCAGCTTCCGCGCCGGCTCCTCGTGGTGCTCGAAGGGGAGGGGCTCGCGAACGACGCGACCGCGCTGATCCTTTATCGATTCGCGGTGATCGCCGTGAGTCTCGGCGTGTTCTCGTTCGGCGAGGCGGCGGAGACCTTCGCCGCCATCCTGGTCAGCGAAATCCTCTGGGGGCTCGCGGTCGGGTGGCTGATGCTCCGCTTGCGCCGCTGGGTGCGAGATCCGCGGATCGAGATCACGTTGTCGATTCTCACGCCGTTCCTGGCGTACTGGCCGCCAGAGCATTTCGGCGGCTCCGGTGTGCTCGCCACCGTGACGGCCGGGCTCTACATCAGCTGGAACGGGTTGCGCCTCATCAGTGCCGCCACGCGTTTGCAGGGCATCTTCTTCTGGGACCTGTTCATCTACCTGATCGAAGGCACGATCTTCCTGGTCGCCGGCCTGCAGGCGCGCACGCTGACGGCGGGCCTTCATGAATATTCGCTGCGCGAGTTCGTGACAGCCGCGCTGATCGTCTGCGCGGTCGTGATCGCGGCGAGGTTCGTGTGGTTGTACCCGGCGACCTACATCCCGCGCTGGTTGTCACCGTCGCTCGAGAAGCGCGATCCGTCGCCGCCATGGCAGTTTCCGTTCGCGCTGGCGTTCACCGGAGTGAGAGGTATCGTGTCCCTCGCCGCGGCACTCGCGATTCCGCTAACGGTGCAGGATGGCTCGCCGTTTCCGAATCGGGACCTCATCCTGTTCCTCACGTTCTCCGTGGTGCTGGTGACGCTGGTGGGGCAGGGCCTCTTGTTGCCCACGGTCATCCGCGCCCTGGGTCTCGCCAATGCAGGCCTGCGTGAGAGGGCTGACGATCGCGAACAGGAGCGTGCCGCTCGACAGAAGGCTGTGCAGGCGGCCCTGAAGAAGCTCGAATCGCTGGGAAAGGAGCGTGGACTGGCCGATGAGGTTCTCGATCCCCTGCGGGCGCGTCATCACCAGCGGTTGCGCCACATCGCCGTGCGCGGCGATGGCGACGAAGCCCACCACCAGCTGCTGGAAACGCATGACGGAATCGAGTTCGCGCTGATCCAGGCGGAGCGCCAGCTGATCAACGATCTCTACCGCAGCGGCGACCTGAAAGACGAAGCGCGCCGACGGATAGAGCGCGAGCTCGATCTGCGTGAAGCGCACCTCACGAACGTGCGCGGCGGGCCCGCCGAGTAGAGGCGCATCTGCTCCTGGCGCGGCGACCCCGCCGGGTAAAGGGCCATCTGCTCCTGGCGCGGCGTGATCTCTGTGTTCCGAGCTATCTCACCGCGCGCGAGCGAATGATCCCGTCGACCGCGTAAATGCCCAGCGCCACCCAGATGAGCCCGAACCCCACCGCACGCGCCTGCTCGAACGGTTCGCCGAGAATGAACACCGCGCACAGCAGCTGCAGGCTCGGCGCCATGTACTGCAGGATGCCGACCGTGGAGTAGGGCAGCAGCCGTGCACCATAAGCGAACAAGGCAAGCGGAGTGGCTGTGACCACGCCGCTGAGCACGAGCAGCGTGTCGACGAACGGCCGCCCGTGACCCAACGAGCCGATGCCCTGCGCGTCGGCCCAGATCAGATAGCCCACCGCAAAGGGCGCGAGCAGGATCATCTCGATGGCGAGGCCCGGAAGCGCATCGACTTTCGCGACCTTGCGAATGAGCCCGTAGATGCCGAACGACGCCGCGAGAACGAGCGCCACCCAGGGCACCCGTCCGGTCTGGAACGTGAGATAGGCCACGCCCGCGGTCGCGATGGCCACCGCGATCCATTGCACGCGGTTCAGCCGCTCCTTCAGTACCAGGATGCCCAGCACCACGTTGAACAGCGGGTTGATGTAATAGCCCAGGCTGACTTCGACGGTATGGTTGATGTTCACGGCCCACACGAACACCAGCCAGTTGATGCTGACGAGAATGGCGCTCGCCGCCAACCTCAGCAGTACGCCCGGTCGTCTCGCCGCGTCGAGGATGGTTCCGAGCTCCCGCCGCAAGGCCAGGAAGCCAAGCACGAACACGCAGGACCACGCCACCCGGTGCGCCGTGATCTGCAGCGCCGAGACGCTCGAGAGCCCGACGATGTAGAGCGGAAAGAGCCCCCAGATGAGGAAGGCGGCCACGGTCGCTGCCACGCCCCGGCCTCGCGTAGCGGTGGCGTGAGTCATGGCTCTTGCGGCCCCGCTCGAGGCGGGTGATGCGACGGACGAGGGTGTGGACATGATTTGGGGGACGGATTCTGCGGGTGCGGTCCGCAAACTCCGTCCCCCAGAAGGGAGAGGGTGAACGCCGACAGCCGACTCAGGTCAGCGTCTGGCCATTGACGGTGACCTTGACGAGGCTGCCGCCGTGGTCGCCGTTCTTGAGCGGATGAATGACGATGACGACGCTGTCGCCCGCCTTCATCACGTTGCGCGACCAGCCCTTGCGGGCCAGGTTGTTCGGGCTGCCGCCTTCGATGGACCACTCCACTTCCTGGCCGGTCGCGGGGTCCTTCGCCATCACCTGCACCCAGATATGCGGGTTGGTCCACTGAAGCTCCTTGAGCGTGCCGGTAAGCGTCGTCTCCTTCGTCTGGTCGAACATCGCGAAGGAGTGATGAGCGGAGCTCGTGCTGGCAAACAGGGTGGCGGCGGCAGCGGTGAGAAAGAGTGCGGTCTTCATGATCATCACTTGTTCCGGAAATTGAAGGTGTGACCCAAGGCCTCGACGCCCGCGGGAGTGTACGTGGCGCGCTCGCCGGCGGTGAAGCGCGACCGGCGCGGGCATCCGTTCCTGAGCGCTTCGCTGTGTCAGGCACGGCGCACCCGGCAAGGGCACGCGGGTTTCACGCGCAACCGCCGGTTCGAGGTGTGGTCGTATCGCGCACGCTGCCTGTACGGCTCGGCCGTAAATCCATGACACTGCCGCGCAGGGGGACGACGGAGGGGGCGAGAGAAAATGCGTCGTGTCGAGCGCTTTGCGACCAGGGGTTGCATGGGTCTCATCTGCCTTGCCT
>JBDZVF010000095.1:0-15982 GCA_040255575.1 Pseudomonadota bacterium
ACTCGACGACGCCGAGTCCCTGTCCGAGCTTCTTTCGGAACGCGCGAAGCACAGCGTCCACGTGCACCACCCCTCGCGCGGCATTGGCGCCCGCTGGGTGGAGCTGACCACCGAGAACGCGACGCAGGCCCTGCGAATGCGCCTCGCGCAGAGGCAGGGTGTCGAGGAAATGCTCGCCGCGCTGGCGGCGGAGCTGGACCTGTCCTGGACGCCGCAGCGAATCGAATGCTTCGACATCAGCCACACGGGCGGCGAGGGCACGGTCGCCTCGTGCGTGGTGTTCGGTCCGGAAGGGCCGATGAAGAAGGAATATCGCCGCTTCAACATCACCGGGGTTACGCCCGGCGACGATTACGCCGCGCTGAAACAGGCCCTGGAGCGCCGCTACACGCGCATTCGGGATGGAGAGATCCCGCCGCCCGACCTGCTCCTCATCGACGGCGGGCTCGGGCAGATCGAGCAGGTGCACCAGGCACTAGAGCCGCTGGGTTTCGGCGACATCATGCTGGTCGGCGTGGCGAAGGGGCCGGATCGCCGGCCAGGGCAGGAACGGCTCTTCATCTACGGCACCGACGCGCCGCGCGTGCTCGAAGCGCATTCGCCCGCCTCGCGCCTCGTGCAGCGAATCCGCGATGAGGCGCATCGCTTCGCCATCACGGGACACCGGCGCAAACGCGCCCGTCGTTACAACGAATCGGTCCTCGAGGCGGTGCCGGGCCTCGGCCCGGCCAAGCGCCGGGCTCTGCTCAGGCATTTCGGCGGGTTGCAGGAGGTGATGCGGGCCGGGGTGGCCGACATCGAGAAAGTCGCCGGTATCGGTACGGCGCTGGCCCGAAACATTTATGATCACCTGCACCCGGGCGCCTGAGCGTTGTCGATCGCCGCTGCGGGCCTGCCTCGAAAGCGCGAAATGCTCTGGACCGTACCGAACATTCTGACGTGGATCCGCATCGCTGCGATCCCACTCATCGTCCTGCTCTTCTACGCGCCGTATCACTGGGCCGATCCGGCCGCGGGGCTGCTGTTCGCGGCCGCCGGCATCACCGATTCCCTGGACGGCTATCTCGCCCGGCGGCTGAACCAGACCTCGCGCCTCGGGGCCTTTCTCGACCCCGTCGCGGACAAGCTGGTCGTCGCGGTCGCCCTGGTGCTCCTCATCAGCAAGGAGCTGCCGCCCGAAGTGCCCTCGCTGTGGCACATGTCCGTGGATCGCGCGCGCATGCTGCTCGCCCTGACGGCCATCGTGATCATCGGCCGCGAGATCGCGATCTCGGCGCTGCGCGAGTGGATGGCCGAGCTCGGTCAGCGCGCCAAGGTGGCGGTGTCCGTCATCGGCAAGTTCAAGACCATCCTGCAGATCATCGGGCTCTCGATGATGCTGTTCCGGTGGGACCTCTTTGGCCTGCCGATCTTCAGCATCGGGTTCCTCTTCACCGTGGTGGCGGCCGCTTTCACGCTGCTGTCGATGTTCAGCTACCTGCGCGCCGCCTGGCCCGAGCTGCGTCGCCATTAAGCGCGCCCAAATGAAAACGCCCGGATCGATACCGACCCGGGCGTTGCCAACTTCTTGATCTGGAGCGGGAAACGAGACTCGAACTCGCGACCCCGACCTTGGCAAGGTCGTGCTCTACCAACTGAGCTATTCCCGCAAACGAGGCGCGAATTGTAAGTGCGGCCCTTACGAAGTCAAGGCGAAACGTCGCGGGGTTGACGCGAAAAAGCGAGCATAAACAGGCCGCTGTACGCCCTTCGGAATGGTGTACACTGCGCGGCCCGAAAATCGGGGCCAGGTGGCAGAGTGGTCATGCAGCGGCCTGCAAAGCCGTCTACGCCGGTTCGATTCCGACCCTGGCCTCCACGATCGAGGGGAGCTTCCCATCGAAGCGAGTGATTTGCAGCAGTCGGTCGAGAGCCCGCCGCAGACGGGCAGCCGCGCCGCCTCCATCGCCGCAACGCTCGGGCTCGTCTTGCTCGTGCTGGCGCTCGTGGGCGCGCTCAGCGCGGCGTACTGGCTGAACAACGAGCGCACTCGCCTCCAGCACCAGATTGTCCAGCAGAGCCTGCAGGTGCTCGAGTTGCGCGAGAAGCTCACGCGCACCGAAGTGGCGCTGCAGGAGCGCATGGCCGCGCTCGCGACTCGCGATGCCGCTCTCGCCGAAGCGAATCGCCCGGTGATCCCGGTGCGCGTGACGTTTCGGCTCGCCTTCATGGGGCAGGGGCTCGTCGCCTCCATCCGCAATGTCACGGATCGTCCGTTGAATGTGATTGCGGAACTGCGCGATGCCGGAGCGGAGCCGTCCCGTTCCGTCTCACTGGCGCTGGAACCCAGCTCCGCAACCGAAATCGGCTACGCGCAGGGCTGGACGATCACGTCTGGTCAATCGATCACCGTCTCCTCGAGCGGCTTCCGCAGCGTCACTGCCTTTGCGCCGTGAAAAGCCTCGCGGACCAGACACACGTTCGCTCTGTGTCACCCGTGAGCAGCGAAGCGTGACCGGGCAGTGGCGCGCATTCCTGCGCGCCGCCCGCGCTGCGAATAGCAGGCGCCACGAAGCGCTATACTCCGCGCGCCGTAGGAGGGCGTGGGGGAAAGCGGCATGTCAGACAGCAAAACAGCTGGCGAGTTGTCCCGATACTCGCGGCGTGAGTTCATCAAGCGTGTAATCGCAACGGGTGCCGTCGCATCCGCAGCGACTTACGTCTATGCCGGTCTTCAGGGCTGCTCGAGTCAGGGCACCGTTGGGTCGCCCGTATCCGGCAGCGTAGCGCGGCTCCTCCGCATCAACGTGAACGGGGAGGTGCGGTCCGTCGACGTGCTCCCGCAGGAAACGCTCGCGATGACCCTGCGCTACCGCCTCGGGCTCACCGGGACGAAGCTCTCGTGTGATCGCGCCGAGTGCGGCGCCTGTTCCGTGATGATCGACGATGTGGTGTTCAACTCCTGCTCGGTGCTCACGCACATGGTTCGCGGGCGCAAGGTCGTCACTATCGAGGGCGTCAGCGGCGCGAACGGCGAGCTGCATCCCGTTCAGCAGGCGTTTGTCGATGAGCTGTCGCCCCAGTGCGGCTTCTGCACGCCGGGCCAGGTCATCTCGGCGGTGGCGCTTCTCAAGCGCAACCCCAATCCCACACGCGAAGAAGCCCGCCACGCGATGGCCGGCAACCTGTGTCGCTGCGGGGCCTATGACAACTACCTGAACGGCATCATGGCGGCTGCCGCGCGCATGGGAGGCAAGCTGACATGAGCAACTACAAGCTCCTGGGCAAGAACTTCACCCCGCCCGACGTGCTCGCGAAGGTGACGGGGCAGGCGAAGTACGCCGAAGATTTCCGCGCCGAAGGCATGGTGTTCTGCCGCTTCCTGCCGAGCCCGTTCCCGCACGCGAAGGTGAAGAGCATCGATGCGTCCGAGGCGCTGAAGATGGAAGGCGTCCTCGGCATCCTCACTGCCGACGAAGTCACGCCTCAGCAGGCGCCGGAGGCTCCGATCCTCACGAACGAGCCGCACTACGTCGGCGAGCCGGTGCTCGCGCTCGCGGCGGTGGATGAAACGACGGTTCAGAACGCGCTCGAGAAGATCAAGATCGAGTGGGAGCCGTTGCCGTTCACCATCAACCCGCTGAACAGCCTGAAGCCCAACCCGGTGGACGCCCGCCGCGACGGCAACATCGGCGCGAACGGCGTCAAGTTGGGCACGCTGCGCTGGACGAAGCAGGATTTCGACAACGCCAAAGACGGCATGCTGCCCTTGGGCAAACCGGCGCAGGAGTGGAGCTGGGGCGATCTCGACGCGACCTTCGGCAAATGCGCGAAGATCTACGAGGACACCTTCGTCACCGCGAGCAACTCCCATCACAGCATGGAACCGCGCACGACGATGGCTTACTGGCAGAACGGTAAGTGCTTCGTGTACGGCTCCACACAGAGCCAGTCCTTCGTGGTGCCGCCGCTCGCAGCGCTCATCGGCATCAAGCCGGATGAGCTCGTGTACGTCGCCGAGTTCTGCGGCGGCGGGTTCGGCTCGAAGGGCAGCGCCTACCCGACGATGGCGATTCCGGCGCTGATGGCGAAGAAGATCAATCGCCCGGTGATGATGCGCGTGAGCCGGTTCGAGGAATACGCCATCGGCTCGGCGCGCAACGGCCTCATCGGGCGCGTCAAGCTCGGTTTCGCGGAGAACGGCAAGCTGCTCGCCGCGGACCTTTACGTGGTGCAGGAAGGCGGCGCGAACCTGGGGTTCTGGGACTTCCGCAACGCTGCGGATCTGCTCTCGATCATGTACCAGCCCGAGGCGATGCGCTGGCGCGGCGTGCCCGTATTCTGCAATACGCCGACGCGCAGCGCGCAGCGCGGGCCCGGCTACAACCAGATGGCGTACATCATGGAGCCGCTGCTCGATCGCGCGGCGCGCGATCTCGGCATTGATCGCGTCGAGATGCGCCGGATCAACGGGCCGGACATGAATGGCACCGTCGGCCCGAAGAAGACTCCGGTGTCGAGTTCCTACGTCAAGGACGCGCTCGCGAAAGGCGCCGAGCGTTTCAACTGGGCCGAGCGCATCAAGCGCAGTGGTCAGAGGAACGGTTCAAAGGTCACCGGCATCGGCGTCGGGCAGGGGTATCACCCCGCGGGGTTCTCCAACTTCGACGGTCTCTGCCGCATCACGCCTGACGGCCGGCTGCACATCCACACGGGCGTCGGCAACCTCGGCACCTTCTCGCACAGTGCGACCGCGCGCATCGCCGCCGAAGTGCTCAAGTGCGACTGGGAGAAGTGCGAAGTCGTCCGCGGTGACACGCGCAAGAACCTGCCGTGGAACATTGGGCAGTTCGGCAGCAACACGTCTTTCACGATGTCGCGCACGAACTATGTGGCCGCGATGGACGCCTTGCAGAAGCTGAAGGAGATCGCCGCGAAGGACCTCGGCGGCAGGCCGGACGACTACGATGTCGACGGCAATCGCGTGTTCGCCAAGAGCGCGCGCAGCCGCGGCATGACCTACGCGAAAGCCGCACAGCGCGCCATCGAGCTCGGCGGCAAGTACAGCGGCAAGGAACTGCCGGAAGGGATCAACCCCATGACGCAGGCCTCCGTGACCGCCATGGCCGGCAGTGGCCTCATCGGCGTGGCGACGGATCGATTGCCCATGGGCGAGATCGCCGCGTTCGCCGTGTGCTTCATGGAGATCGAGCTGGATATCGAGACCGGCCAGCATCGCATCATCGACGCGCTGAACGTCGGCGACTGCGGCACCGTGATTCACCCGATGGGTCTGGAAACGCAGCTCAAGGGGGCGACGGTCCAGGGCATCAGCGCCGCCGCCCTCGAAAGCATGATCTATGACCCGCAGAACGGCATCCCGGGCGCGATCGGTTTCTATCAGGCGCGACCCGCGAGCTACCTCGACGTTCCGCCGCAGATGCACGCGGATTGGGTGGACAAGCCCGAGCCGCTGAGCCCGCTCGGTACCAAGGGCATCGGCGAGCCGCCGCTCGGCTCGGCCGCGACGGCACTGCTGTGCGCGATCTCCGACGCGCTCAAAGGCCATGTCTTCAATCGCACCCCGGTGAAGCCGGACATGATCCTCAACCATCTCGCGAATCAGCCGCAGGCTCACACGCCTACGCAGATTCACACGGCCTGAAGGAGCGCCAGCGATGTCACGCGACATGATGCCGCACTTCGAGCTGTACCAGCCCGACACGCTCGAGAACGCAATCGATCTCGCCCGCCGCATCGGCAAGGGCGCCTGGTTCCTCGCAGGCGGGAACGACAGTCTCGACTGGTTCAAGGACCGTCACAAACGCCCGACCGCGGTGATCGATATCACCGGCATCGCGAGCCTCAAGGGCATTCGCGAGACCGAAGAGGGGCTCGAGATCGGCGCGCTCACCACGCTCACCGAAATCGAGAACTCCCCGATCGTGCGCGAAAAGTACTCGCTGCTCTCGACGGCGGCGGGGCGAGTTGCAAGCCCGCAGATCCGTAATGCCGGCACGCTCGGTGGCAACCTCTGCCAGGACACGCGCTGCTGGTATTACCGCTATGGCGTGAGCTGCTATCGCGCCGGTGGCATCACTTGCTACGCCGATACGCCGGAAGGCCAGAACCGCGAGCACTGCCTCTTCGGCGCGAGCCGTTGCGTGGCGGTGTCGCCGTCGGATACCGCTACCGCATCCGTCGCGCTCGACGCGAAGATGGTGATTCACGGGCCGGAGGGCGAGCGCATCGTGCCGGCGGAAGAGTTCTTCATCGGGCCGTCGAAAGACATCACCCGCATGACGGTGCTGAAGCACGGCGAAGTGCTCACGGCCGTGCGCTATCCCAAGACCTGGGCCGGCGCGAAGTTCTATTTCGAGAAGGTCACCGATCGCAACACGTGGGACTTCGCGCTCGTCAGTGTAGCGGCGGCGATGGTGCTCGAAGGCGACGTGATCCGGAACATCCGCCTGGTGTGTGGCGCGGTGGAGTGCGTGCCCCGTCGCCTGAAGGGCTCGGAAAGCATCGCGATGGGTCGCAGCAAGGCAGACGATGTCGCTCTCGAGGCCGGCAAGGCGGCTTCGAAGGGGGCCACGCCGCTTCACTACAACCAGTTCAAGGTGCCGCTGATGGAGAACCTCGTCCGTCGCGCCATCCGCGACGCGTAACGCTGAAGGGGCCGCAACGATGGATCTCTTTCGGATAGGTCATGACGTTTACGGGCAGCGGGTGCTCGAAGGCATCTCCTGGAATACCGTGCCTTATGCCGTCGGCGTGGCGGCGGTGGTGATCGTGGGTCATCTGATCTGGCGGCTCATTCGCGGCACGAAGAGGGGAGCGTAGCGATGGCGCAGGCTGCAGAACGCGTTTTCGCGAGCGAGCAGGCGGCGGCGGGCGAGCGCGTCGAACGCCACAAGGGCGTCGATCGCCTGTTCCACTGGCTCACCGCGGCGGCGGTGCTCACGTTGATGGCCACCGGCCTGCTGCCGGCGCTGGGGATCGCCCGGTTCGACTGGGTGGTCGTTCACTGGTGCGTCGGCGTCGTCCTCGTTCTTCTCGTGCTGTTTCACATCATCCGCGCGTTCTTCTGGCAGCAGCTGAAGTGCATGTTTGCGCTGTCGACGGATGAGATCACCGGCAAGAAGGTCAGGAAGTACACCGTCGCGCAAAAGCTCATGCATCACGCGATGACGTTGATGGTGCTCGCGGCCGTCATCACCGGTTGCCTGATGCTCATGAAGATGGACACGCCGCTGTGGAAGCGCGATCCCTACACGCTTTCGCAGGCCACGTGGGGTGTGATCTACGTGATCCACGGCGCCGCGGCGGTTTCCGCCATCACGCTCGTGTTCCTGCACGTCTACTTTGCGATCCTTCCCGAGAAGCGCATGTACCTGCGCGCGATGATCAAGGGCTGGATGACGCGCGAAGAAGAGCGCGAGCATTTCGGATCGCGGGGATGACGGACCTCAATGACCTGAGCTCGCGCATCGAGATGATCGAGCGCGGCTATGAATACCTGCTGGCCTATGCGGCCCAGGGTCGGCAGAACGAGCAGGGCTCCGAGGTGCGGCAGCGGCTGGATGAGATGTTCGCGGCGCTCGACGGGCTCGGCGAGCTTTTCGACAAGGTCGTGACCGCATCGGGCGCGGACCCGGCGGTCGTGGGCGCGTTCATCGAGGCGATGAAGCAGGATGCGTTGAAGGCACGCGCCGCCGTCGGGCTCGTGCAGAGCCGCCCAGCTATCAGCTCACTGCTGGTGGATAACCTGAACGCGTCGATTCACCTGCGTGCGCTGCTCACGGATTGCTTCCTCGTCGAGCAGGCGTTCAAGTAGTTCCTCGAGCCTGCGCTGGTTCGACGCTGCACGTGGAGCTTGCCGCTGGTTCGCCGCTATCACCTCGAGCTTACGCCGGTTTGACGCTATCACCTCGAGCCGGCCGCCGGTTCGACGCTACTACGTGGAGCCCGCTGCGCAGGGCGCCTCAGCTTTCGTCCGTCGCGCTCGCCATCACTTCGGCACGAACATCCGTTATCTCGCGAGCACGCGAGGGCCTCGCGCCTTCGCACCGCTCAGGTCGCGGGCAGCGGTTGCTTCGCGGGCAGATGATGCGCGCCGGGTGCTCGAGCGCGTCCCGCAGCCAGGCGATGTTCAGCACGTTCGCCACGAGCCCGATGGATGCCGTAATCGGCTTCGGAATGCGCGCCTCGCCCCGATGCTTCAGGCACTCCGCAGCGAGCCGCGCGAGGACATCGTGCGCGTCCACACCGTTCGATTGCAGCGCCGGCGCGAGATCGACACCGACCGACAGCACGTGCAGGTTGCCCGCCATGTCCTTCGTGCGCACGGAGTGGCAGCAGTAGAGAAGCGACTTCTCCCCATCCCTCAGCACCGAGATCTGTGAGGCGCGATCGACGCGAGCATCATCGATCATGCGGAACACGGCCCAATGCGGGCACGGGTCCGTCACCTGCGCGAGGTTCCCCCACGGCAGCGGGATGCCGTTGCCGCGATACACGGCGCGCAGGAACCCGGGGGGATACGCATCGAAAAAGTGCCAGTGCGGGTAGGGCGACACCTTCGTCATGCGGCGCATGACGACGGCCGGCGTCAGCTCGAGCCGCTCGCCCGAATCCACCCGATACTGCTCGCGCGCGAGAAAGCGCCGGAACGGCGCCCGCGGGCACAGCAGCGCGCCGGCGAAGAAGCTGCACTCGAAGTCGCGCCAGGCATGCAGCACGTCATGCGCGTTCATGCCGCCATCCCCGAGGCCGCTCTCGGGGCTGCCACCCATCTCGCCGCCGGTCGCATGCTCGGACTTGAGGCCATCGCCACCATGGAGCACGCGATGCGCGAGGTGTGACGCGAGATCGAATTTGAGACGGGCCGGATCCGCCTGCAGCGCCCGGTTCAGGTACACGGTGCGCGGCGACTCGAAGAACGAGCGCAACACGCTGCGCACTTCGCGGTCGTTGTCGCGCGCGAGCAGGGGCTTGCGATCGAACCAGCGCAGCGTGAGCCCGTGCCGCTTGCAGAGCTTCAGCAAGTCTTCCACGGTCAGGGGAAAGCGTCGCTCGCCCACGCTTTCCGCCGCCCGCTCCAGATCGGGAAAGTCGTTCCGAGACATCTCCTGGTGCGAGCGGATGAGCAGGTGCGCGAATTGCCGGCCGGTGGTTCCCGTTTGCGCAAGCAACTCGGGGATGGCGGCCTGCAGCACTTCCTTGGAAAACAGGAACGCGGGCTCGAGCGGCACCCGCTCCGCGCCACCGCGGCGCGCTTCGGCGCGTTCCGCGCCCACGTCCGCGTTCTCGTCGAGAAACCAGTTCGCGTCGCGTTGAAACACTGCGGCGAGGAGTTTCAGGAGCTCGGGCGAAGGCACGCGCTTGCTGCTCTCGATCATGCTGAGATACGAGACCGAAGGCGCAAGCTCTGCGTCGCGCTGAATGCAGCGCGCGGAGACTTCTTCCAGTGTCAGTCCATTGCGTTTGCGCAGTGCGCGCAGTTTCGCCCCAAGAAAATGGCCCTTGCGCAGGATCGTGGACATGAGCGTCACCGCCGTGAAGGCTGCAAGCGAGGCCGGAAGGCGCAGTGAAATTAACAGTGTGAAGTTTTGAAGGTCAAATTCTCGTGGGTCGCGCCAGTATGCTGGCCGCCCCTCAAGATTCGTGCGAGTGACTACATCATGAGCTTCCCCGCATGCCGTTCCGTGACTGAGTTGCAGCGAGACTGGTGTCTGAATGCCCGCTGGGCCGGTGTGGCCCGGCCCTATCCCGCCGAAGAAGTGGAGCGTTTGCGCGGCACCGTGCTGGTCGAGCACAGCCTTGCACGGCTCGGTGCAGAAAAGCTCTGGCAGTATCTCAGGGAAAAGCCCTTCGTGAACGCGCTCGGTGCACTCACCGGCAACCAGGCCATGCAGCAGGTGCGCGCGGGTCTCGACGCCATCTATCTGTCGGGTTGGCAGGTTGCGGGTGATGCGAACCTCGCCGGCCAGATGTATCCGGATCAATCACTGTATCCGTCGGACTCCGTGCCAAATGTGGTCCGACGAATCAACAACACGCTGCGTCGCGCGGATGAGATCTGTCACGCCGAAGGGCGGGACGAGATCGACTGGCTGAAGCCGATCGTGGCCGATGCCGAAGCCGGTTTCGGCGGTGTGCTCAACGCGTTCGAGCTGATGAAGCAGATGATCGAAGCGGGCGCCGCGGGCGTGCACTTTGAAGATCAGCTCGCCTCCGCGAAGAAGTGCGGCCACATGGGCGGCAAGGTGCTGGTGCCAACGAGTGAAGCCATCAACAAGCTCGTGGCGGCGCGGCTCGCGGCGGATGTGTGCGGTGTCCCCACCGTGCTGATTGCGCGAACAGATGCGGAGAGCGCCACGCTCCTGACTTCCGATGTGGACGAGCGCGACCGGCCGTTTATCACCTCGCGCGAGCGCACTGCCGAAGGCTTCTTCCGCGTCCGATCGGGCCTGGATGCGGCGATTGCGCGCGGGCTCGCGTATGCGCCTTACGCGGACATGCTCTGGTGCGAGACCGGTGTGCCGGACGTGGACGACGCACGGCGCTTCGCCGAGGCGATCCACCGGAAGTTCCCGGGCAAGCTGCTCGCGTACAACTGCTCACCCTCGTTCAACTGGAAGAAGAAGCTGTCGGACCGCGAGATCGCAAGATTCCAGCGCGAGCTCGGGATCATGGGCTACAAGTTCCAGTTCGTGACGCTGGCGGGATTCCACGCGCTGAATCACTCCATGTTCCAGCTCGCGCGCGGCTACCGCGATCGGCAGATGAGCGCGTACGTAGCGCTTCAGCAGGAAGAGTTCGCGTCAGAGATCGACGGTTACACGGCGACGAAGCATCAACGTGAAGTCGGCGCCGGCTATTTCGATGCCGTCACGCAGGCGGTGACCGCTGGAGCCTCGTCCATCACGGCCCTGGCGGGCTCGACGGAAGAAGAGCAATTCACGCCCCAGCGCGTGGAGCGCGATGTTCAGAGGGAAGCGCGAAGCGCCTGAGGGTGAGAGAGCCTGGCCAGCAGAAGTCGCACCTTTGCTGGCCGGGATTCAGGCCTCTCAGGGCAGTCCGTCAAAGAACTCGACGACGCCGGTTTCCAGGTTGTACTCCGCGCCGACCACCACCAGCGTACCCTTGCCGATGAGTTGCTCCAGGATCTCCGACCCATATCGCAAGTGGTTCGCGGACATGCGGACGTTCTGGCGCACGGAATGATGGATGAGCGCTTCCTTCTCTTGCGCGATCGGCGTGCCGAGGAAGGCCTGCACCGAAGGGCGAATGCGATCCACGATGGAGCGAAGGTGGCGCGAGCGCTCCTTTGACCCCCGGCTCAGCTCTTCCAGCGTGGCCGTGATCGCGCCGCAGTTGGAGTGCCCGAGCACCACGACCAGCTGCACCCCGAACCGGTCAGCGGCAAATTCGATACTGCCGATCTGCGAGGGCGCGACGATGTTGCCGGCGACCCGGATCACGAACAGATCGCCGAGACCCTGATCGAAAATGATCTCCGCCGGGACGCGAGAGTCTGAACAGCCGAGGATGACGGCGAAGGGCTCCTGGCTCTCGGCGACAGCCCGGCGGCGCACCTGTCCCGTGAGCGTATCGCTGCTGCGTGTTTCCTTGACGTAGCGCTGATTCCCTTCGCGCAACCTTTGAAGTGCCTCTTGGGCTGAAATCATCTACTGCGAATCCTCCTCGACCGCTGACGGGGCGTGGATTCTCGCCGATCTGCCGGTCGGGGGCATATTTTATTTGTCGGCTGGGCGCGAGAGCAGGGCGGTGATCGCCTCGGGCTCCACCGGCTTCGTGAAGTGGTGGTTGAAGCCGGCCTCGCTCGCCTGGGCCTTGTCGTTCTCCTGGCCCCAGCCGGTCACGGCGATGAGCGTGACGTCACGCCCCTGGGGCGCGCGGCGGATGCTCCGGGCGATCTCGTACCCGTTCAGGCCGGGCATGCCGATGTCGAGCAAAGCCGCATCGGGCCGCATCTTCTCGAACGCCGTGATGGCTTCACGGCCGTCGTGGACCACGGTCACTTCGTGGCCTTCCATCTGCAACAGCATCGCGAGGCTCTCGGCAGCATCACGATTGTCGTCCGCGATCAATACTCGTCGTCGCAAGGCTCTCTCCGGGCCAGGCCGGGTTGACGGTTGCGCCTGGCGTGCTTGTTCCCTGCGCAGTGGCAGCCGGATGATGAACTCACTTCCACGCTCCGTGCCAGCACTGTGCGCCTCTATTGTGCCACCGTGCAGCTCGATAACGCCTTTCGCGAGCGCAAGGCCGATGCCGAGGCCACCCTCCGAACGGTCCTTGCTCGATCTCACCTGCGAGAACATGCCGAACAGGCTTCCCATCGCCTCTGGCGGAATGCCGATGCCCGTATCGGTCACGCTGATGGTGATCGTTCCGTCGGCGCAGCTCGCAGTGAGCCCGATGCGGCCATCCGGGTCCGTGTACTTCGCTGCATTCGTGAGCAGGTTGGAGAGCACCTGCGCAAGCCGCATGGGGTCTGCGTCGAACTCCACGCGATCTGTGGGGAGCTGCACCGACAGCGCATGCCGCTTGATGTCGATCAACGGCCGCGCGGTCTCCACGGCGGCGTCAACGATCGTGGCGAGGTCTGTCGGCTGAGTTCTGAGTGCGAGCGTGCCGCGCGTGATGCGCGAGATGTCGAGCAGATCGTCCAGCAACAGGGCCATGTTCTGCACTTGCCGGTTGATTACCTCGTGGCTCCAGCGCTTCTGCGCATCGGATGCGTTCGGCGATTGCGCGATCAACGTCGCCTGCCGGATCGGTGCGAGTGGATTGCGCAACTCGTGCGCGAGGGTGGCGAGGAACTCGTCCTTGCGCCGGTCCGTCTCGCGCAGCGCCGCCTCCGCGGTTTTCTGGGCGGTGATGTCCCGCGCGATCTTCGCGGCGCCGATGATTCGTCCGTGCGAGTCGCGGATGGGCGAGATGGCGAGCGACACGTCCACGAGCGTGCCGTCCTTGCGGCGGCGAACGGTCTGGTACGGCGGCACGCTTTCACCGTGCTGGATGCGCTCGAGAATCGCCGGCTCCTCGGCGAGCTGCTCCGGTGGAATGAGGAGGGTGATGGGCTGGCCGATGACTTCTTCTGCCTTGTAGCCGAAGAGCCGTTCCGCACCCTGATTCCAGGTGGTGATGATGCTTTCGAGCGTCTTGCTGACCACCGCGTCGGTCGAGGACTCCACGACGGCCGCCAACCGGCCGCGCAGCTCCTCGGTCTGGCGCCGCTCGGTGATGTCCTGGATCAGGCCGATCATGCCGACCACGCCACCGTGATCTGCGTACACACCGCGACCTCTGGCCGCTACCCACACCGGCGGCTCCTGGCCGCGCAGGATGCGGAACTCGACTATGTAGTCGTTCTTGTCGAGCAGGGCGCGCTCGAACTCGGCCTGGGTGCGCAGGCCATCTTCCCGTGGCACGAGCGCGCGCAACTGGTCACGGCTCACCGGGGTGTTGGCCGGCAGCCCGAAGAACTGGGCGGTGCGCGGGCTCAGCGACATCAGGTTGGTTTCGGCATCCCAGATCCAGTCGCCCATTTCACTGGCGCTCATCGCAAGCTGCAGGCGTCGCGCCGAGTCGCGCAGGCGATCTTCGTTGACACGCGATGAGCGCTCGGCGCGTCGGCGTTGCGTCACATCGTGCAGCACCATGACGCAACCGCAGATGTTGCCGGTTGAGTCGCGGATCGGGGCGGCGCTGTTTTCGATGGCGAGCATCGCACCGTCCTTGCGGATCAGCGAGGCGTCGTTCGCCAGCCCGACATTGAGGCCGGTGCGCAGCACTTCGCTTACCGGACTCGCCACTGGCGCGCGCGTTTCTTCATTGACGATGCGGGCCACTTCGTCGAGTGGTTGGCCAAGCGCGTCGTGCTCCGACCAGCCGGTCATCGCTTCCGCCACCGGATTCATGGAAGTGACGTTCGCGTGCGTGTCGGTCGTGATCACGCCGTCGCGGAGGCTCGCGAGGGTGACGCGAAACTGCTCGCGCTGTTGCCACAGCTCTTCGGACTTGCGTTGCAGCTCTTCCATGAGCGCCACGAGCTCGCGTTCCATCAGGCCTCGCGGGCGCGTGCTGCTGCTGATGGGCTCGGTTGGTAGTTCCATTCAAGCCTGTTTTCGTTCGAACCAGCCGTGCGTCGCTGGCGCGTGCAAGCCTAAGCCAAGCTCACCGTGGTTTGCCACGGGTTTCAGGCTGCGCGAGGCAGGTGGGTGCGTGCAACTTGACCTGCGCAAGAAAGGCTCTCGCCCGCATCGCGTCTGCATCGAGCGACGTCGGCAGGTGCGATCGCACTCGCGTGTGGCGGCTTGTATCTCCCCGTAGCGGGCTGCGCCGGTGCATGTGTCCACATCTAACGGCGCTCGAGCGTCTGGCTGAAAGCCTCAAGAGCTCGTGCGGTGACTCGCGGCGTCTCGTGTCGGGCTCGGTCTCACACACAGGGCCAGGCGATGCCCGTCTGTCGCCACTATCCACCTCTCGGTCGCATGGGTTCGGTTCCGCGGCGTCGCGTCACCGAGGGCCCTTCCCGGCACTATATTGCCGCGGCCGTCCGGCTCCACGGTCCAATAAAGAACATGAAACTGCCCACACGCCTTGCACTTTCCCTATTCACCACCTGCACGGTGATGGTCGCCGTGCCGTCGCACTCGCAATCGCAGGAACAGGCGCCGGAGGCTTCGTTCGGGGGCGAATGGCCCACGTACAACAATCGGCTGGACGGGCAGCGTTTCTCGCCGCTGAAAGAGATCACGCCGGCGAACGCGAAGCAGCTCGGTGAGCAGTGCCGAGTGCAGATCGACGGGCCCACCACGATGCATTCGGCCCTCGTTGTTGTCGACGGTGTGATCTACACGAACACCGGGCGCGAGACAGTGGCGATCGATGCGACGAATTGCGCCGTTCGCTGGAAACACACCTACCAGCCGGAAGAGGATCGCTTCTCGCCCTCGAATCGTGGCGTGGCGGTGATGGATGGTCGCGTGTTTCGCGGCACCGGCGATGGGCGACTGCTGGCGCTCGATGCCGCAAGCGGCAAGGTGCTGTGGAAGAGCGTGATCGCGGCGCCGCGGTTGGGCGAGGGCACGTCGGCCGCGCCGTTGGCTTGGGCCGGCGTCGTGTACATGCCGATCGCGGGCAGTGAAGTCGGTGTGCGCGGCCGGGTGATGGCATACGACGCGCAGACCGGTCGCGAGCTGTGGCGGTTCTACACGATTCCGATGGGCAACGAGGTTGGCGCGGAGACGTGGTTGAAGCCCGAGACGGCGAAAACCGGCGGTGGCGGTGTGTGGGGCGCGATGACGCTCGATGTGACGACGGGTGAGCTGTTCGTTCCGGTGGGGAATGCGTGGCCTGACATCGACACGCACTATCGGCCCGGCACCAATCTCTTCACGACTTCCATCGTCGTGCTGGATGCACGCACGGGTGCGCTCAAATGGTGGTATCAGACCGCGCCGGAAGACTGGCAGGACTTTGACCTCGTCGCGCCTCCCGTGCTCTTTCGGGACAGCCAGATTCGCGACCTCGTGGTCTTTGGGGGCAAGGACGGCTACGTGACCGCGGTGGATCGCGACACGCACAAGATGGTGTGGCGCACGGCGGTGACGACGATCGAGAACGTGCCGAAGGATCCGCCCAAGAAGCCGCTGAAGACCTGCCCGGGTTACGCGGGCGGTGTCGAGTGGAACGGACCGGCGCTGGATCGGCTCAACAACACGCTGATTACCGGTGCCGTCGACGCGTGTTTCAACGTGGTGCTCGGCCCCACGAAATACGAGGCGGGGCAGGCGGTATTTGGCGGCTCTGTGGAGCCTGTCGGTCCGACGACGGGCTGGATTACCGCGGTTGACAGTGAAACCGGCGCGGTGCGCTGGAAGTATCACGCCGAGAAGCCGGTCGTCGCCGGCATCACGCCTACCGCGGGCGGCGTGACATTCGCAGGCGATCTCGGCGGCAACCTGTTCGG
>JBDZVF010000622.1:0-2926 GCA_040255575.1 Pseudomonadota bacterium
ATCACAAGCCGGTGCGGAACATCCTCCTTGCGGCCGACCTGAGCGCACGTGGCGGTCGGGCACTCGCACGCGCCGTCGCCATTGCGACCGAGCGTCAGGCACATCTCACCGTCCTGCACGTCTTCGAGGAGTTCAACGAGTCGAGCCTGACGTACGACCGAAACCTCCAGCCGACGTGGCGCGCACCACCGGACGCCATGAGCATCGCGAAGCTGCGCATTCGTGAAGGGCTGGAGGCCGAGCTCGGCGACGTGGTCGAGCAGGCCACCATACTGATCGAAGAGGGCGAGCCTGCGGAGGTCATCGAGCGTGTGAGCGCAGCGGCCGGCATCGACCTCATCGTGACCGGCATCGCGCGGGAGGGGCCTTTCGCCAGCCGGCCGGTGATATTGGGCCGCACCGTGGAGCGTTTGCTGCGGCGAGTGTCCGTGCCGATCCTGATCGTCCGAAACCGTCCGCGTGCGCCGTACCGTCACATCCTCGTGACGACGGACTTCTCTGACCCGTCCGCCTACGCGCTGCAGGTGGCGTTGAGCGTCTTTACAGACCAGCCACTGCACCTGCTGCATGCGTTCGAGATCCCGCGTTCAGGCGGGCTCGCGGACCTGCAGCAGCATGTCGAGAGCTTCCGGCAGACACACGAAATCGATCTGCATCAATTCCTGGGCTCGATGGTGTTGCCGGAGGAAGCGCGGCGGCGCCTCGTCCCGCACGTGGAGTTGGGGCATCCCGCCCAGCTCGTTCGCGAATATGTGCGCGATCGCGGGGCCGATCTCGTCGTGCTGGGCACTCGCGGGCGCGGGCTCATGATGGAGGCGCTGCTGGGGAGCACCGCCAAGAGCATCCTGTCGTCGCTTCCGTGCGATGCGCTCGTCGTGCGCGCACCGGATGGCCGCCCGCCGCGTGAAATCTGATTAGAGAAAAGCGAAAGCGGCTCGCGAGGATTTCTTATTGATCTAACGATCCCGCGAACCCACTATCTTTCAAAGCGACTGCTCTGGCAGGCTCGCTGACGAGTCGGGTGATCAGGGCGCGCGGCCCACCCATGCGCTAACCCCAAAGAAGGAGACGCTGCATGAATGCAACTTCCGTTCCGCCATTTCCGATCTACATCCGCGGTCTCGAGGGGGACTTCGGGCCCGAAGAGCGCGCGCTCATTCGCAAGAAGCTGATCCGGCGGCTCGGAAAGTTTGCTGAATCCATCGATCGCGTCAGTCTGCGCGCTGAAGATATCAACGGGCCGCGCGGCGGCGTGGATCGTGTGTGCCGGGTCAAGGTCGTGCTGCGCGGCCTGCCCACCGTCGTGTTCGAGCAGCAGGATGCGTTCTTGAATGCGGCGGTCGATCTCGCCCTGGCCGGGGTGGAACGAACGGTGCGGCGCGCCCTGAAGCGGCGGCTGGCCAAGCCATTGCGAAGAGCGGCGACTGCGAACTCCGTAGCGCGCGTCTCGCCGCGCTGATATAGCGCGCACCTATTGGCTTTCGCCTTGCACGCGTGTCACTCGCCACACCGTGTTCGACAGGTCGTCCGCGACGATGAGTGCACCACGCGGGTCCACCGTCACCCCGACGGGCCGCCCGCGAGTCTTGCCGTCACTCCCGCGAAAGCCGGTGACAAAGTCCACCGGCGCACCCGACGGGCTGCCGTTCCTGAACGGCACGAACACCACCTTGTAGCCGGACGGATCAGCCCGGTTCCAGCTCCCGTGTTCCCCGACGAACACCCCGTCCACGAACGGCTCGCCCATCGCCGCCGTGGAGAACGCGACGCCGAGCGCAGCCACATGAGCACCCAGGCTGTAGTCGGGCGCAATCGCGGAACGAACCCTGGCCGGGTCCCGCGGCCGCACGCGCTCATCCACATTCTGCCCCCAGTAGCTGTAAGGCCAGCCGTAGAACGCCCCCTCGCGAACAGACGTGAGGTAGTCCGGCACCAGGTTGGGTCCGATCTCATCGCGTTCATTGACGACCGCCCACAGCTCGCCCGTATCGGGTTGAATGGTGAGCGCCGTCGGATTCCGCAGCCCCGTGGCATACGGCTTGTGCGCTCCCGTGCGTGCATCCACCTGCCACACCATGGCCCGGTCGACCTCCGCTGTCATGCCGCGCTCGGTGATATTGCTGTTCGAGCCGATCCCCACATAGAGAAGCTGGCCATCCGCACTGGCAGTGAGCGCTTTGGTCCAGTGATGATTGATCGCCGACGGCAGGTCCGTGACTTTCACCGGCGGCGCGCTCGTGCGGAGCTGACCTTCCTGGTAGTCGAATCGCACGAGCGCATCCTGGTTCGCCACGTAGATGCTGCCATCGATGAGTGACAGACCGTATGGCGCATTGAGGTTGTCGGCAAAGACGGTGCGTACTTCGTAGACACCATCCGCATCCGCATCGCGCAGCAGAGTCAGCCGATTGCCACCCGCCACCTCACTCACGCCAGCGGCCTTGATATAGCCCGCGATCACATCCTTGGGCTTGAGGTTAGGCGCGTTTCCGCCCCTGCCTTCGGCCACGAGAATATCGCCGTTCGGCAGCAGCAGTGTTTGTCGGGGGATCGCAAGGTCAGTCGCAATCGCGCTGATCGCATAACCCTGCGGCACCATCGGCCGCTCAGCGCCCCAGGGCGCAGGCTGGGCAATCGTCATGTTCGGCAGCACCCCACGACGGGGCGGCGCGAGTTCAGGGTTTGGACCGTATTGCAGCGGTTCGACGTTCTGGTTGCACGCCGCGAGCAGCGCGAAGAGCGTGACGACAATGCACATCGGCAGGGGGCACTTCGGCACGAGCTTCATCTCGCACTCCCGATGCGGGGCGTAGCGAAACCGAACCACGTCGCCACGCACGCGAGCAACGTCGCGACGATGGACAACACGAGGCCGCCCGGCATGCTCCCCCATGCGTCCCGGGCGTGCATCAGCGCATTGAAGAAG
>JBDZVF010000096.1:0-15848 GCA_040255575.1 Pseudomonadota bacterium
CGTCAAGGCTAGCTGAGGGAGCGGTCCGAGGAAAGAGCATAGAGAGCATGTGTTGGCCAGCAGGACTCAGTACCTCCGTCCGCCACCAGTTCGCCGACTCACCGAGTGCAGCAACCAGAAATCGAAGAGAAATTGCTGTTTCTCGCCAGCCGGTTTCGAACTCAGGCATGACGCCTACCGCCTCTTGACGTCCAGTGTGTGCCATTGTGTCACCATCGATCTGTGCGCCGTTGCCTTGTCGAAATCGTGGGGGGCGGGAGAGAGTCGATTTCCTCCGACTACTCACATTTCTTGATGCATTAGTGTAGCGCAACCGCGGGAAGGATAGCACTTCAGAAGAGAACTGGAAACCGGCAAACAGAACTTGATCTGGAGCGGGGGAAGCCATGGAGATTCCCTTGAACGAGACCGAACGGGTGGCACGGATGGGGCTCTGCGCCGTCCAGTTGTTGGCTGCGGGCGAGCGTCCGGTTGCCGTCGCCCGGGTCCTGGAATGCAGTCTGGCCAGTGTCCCCAACTGGCCACCGCCTGGCAGGCTTTTGGGCTGGCCGGTCTGCGGGAGCGATCCCGTCCCGGCCAGCCGCGGCGCTGCCCGGCTCCCAACGCAGCGCGCCGGCCCGGATCTGGACCGCGACCTCCTCGCCCCGCTGCGTCATCTGGACGAAGTCGTTCAGGTGGCCGGCCTGGAGGGAGGCGTCCTGGCGATTGTCGGTGAAACTGAGCAACTTGCGGGAGGCGGCCTCGACGCCGCTCTCGCGCAGCCCGGCGACCGTGGCGGTCGTCAGGATGGTCGTCGCGATCGAGCGGCTGGTCTGGCTCAGCGTCGCCAGCTTGCGGTAATCCTGCTTCTCGCGCAGGTCGTAGCTGGCCCGGCAGCGCAGCCAGAGCATCAATGGCCTGCGGCGCCGCTTGTTGAACACCGTAGGTTTGTGCGCCCTCCCACATAGTACGTAACACATTCGTGGCCTCAGTGAGGTCGTTCACCGGCGGATTCCTGTCTTCGCCAGTGCCGGTCGTCCTGTAGTGGATGTTTACGTGGCCGTCGGGAGAAATGTAGAAGCGCGGGTCCAGCCACCTACCCTCCTTCTTGAAGAACGAAAGACTCTGCGGCGAGCGCTACAGCACCGCACGATGGACGCACACCACTGAGGACAATGGGCGCTCGTGGCACAATGGAGACCAGGCATAATGATAGCCCGCGACCTTGCTGCGTGCTCGCACGATAGTACTCGTTAGCACGGGGAGATAAATCGACTGGCCTTTGATGGGGACTCGTCACCGAATGGGAGGGCCGGAATAGCATGCACCGCCTCCTCATCATGTCTTGTGGACAGCGTAAGAAGCTGGATGCCGGGCCGCTCCCTGCGCTTGACCGCTACGATGGGCCAGCGTTCCGCGTACTGCGCCGGTATTTCGCCACGCATGCCACGACTCCGCTCGACGTCTACATTCTTTCTGCCAAGTTCGGCTTGATCCCTGCCGACCGGCCGATCCCGAATTACGACCAGCGTTTAACGCCGCAGCACGCAGCCGAGCTGCAGCCTGCCGTGCGTGATACGCTCGCGTGGATTCTCGCGCGGCGGAAGTATGAGCGGATCTATCTCGCGGTCGGGCGCGATTACGCGCAGGTTCTCGACGACTACGTGGCGCTTGTGCCGAAGTCCGTATTGGTGATGGTCGCGCACGGCTCGCAAGGGAAGCGGCTGGCACAGCTCCACGACTGGCTGTACGGGCCAGCGGAGCCTGTCGTACCAAGGACGCCGCCGGGAGAGACGCACCGAGCAGACCAGCATCAGCGCAAGCCACAGCTCAAGGGAGTGGAAATCGCCCTGACGGCGGATCAAGCACTGGCACGCGCGCGGCAGGCGCTCGCCGACGATTCTCACGGCTGCGATTGGTTCCACTCCTGGTACGTCGTTCTCGATGGGAGGCGCATTGCGCCGAAGTGGCTGGTGAGTCAGCTCACGGGCCTTCCGGCGGGCGCCTTCACGACGCACGAGGCACTGCGGACGCTGGCACAGTTGGGCATCGCGGTCCATCGCAGCGAAGCGCTTTAGGCACGCGGACAAAGTAGGTGTCACGCTAGCCGTGTGCTAGCACTATGCGCGCCGATTGCGTTTGTGATGGATGGTGTGATGCATCTCTCGCTACCCGGCTCGACTTATAGCCCTGCGCTCGATCTTCGCATCCGCAATATCTATCCGTCACTACTTCAGCTTCACTATGCAGGACCATCGCAGTGTGATACCGTGCACCAACGAGGGCGGCAGAAGGGCTGTAGTGGTGAGGAAGCGTGCTGTAACAGCCGAGGGCGGAATGGCGAAGAGGTGAGTAGAGCCGCACAGCTGCGGCCGCGTGTGGAGTGCCGCGGAGGAGCGCACATGGAAGTGGATACCGCGCAAGCCATCATCCGGACCCAGTGCGACGCCCATGATGCGGCCGAGCCGCTGCGCCGCTGCTTCGAAAGCGAAGCGCGAGCCTTGCTGCGCACCATCCGCATGTACGTGGTACGGGCTGGAGTGGCGGACGGCGGCGACATCGAGACCGCGGCGCTCGAGGTGTTGAGCCGTGTGGCGATCGAAGCCCTGAAG
The DNA here is from genome assembly GCA_040255575.1 of Pseudomonadota bacterium. GTDB lineage: Bacteria > Pseudomonadota > Gammaproteobacteria > Steroidobacterales > Steroidobacteraceae > JADGHX01. The sequence goes on from JBDZVF010000096.1 coordinate 2,592, forward strand.
TCTCCGGGCAAGTTTGACTCCGACCGACCACCCAAGCCATGGCTTCTGGGCATCGCCACCAACATCATCAAGCGCATGCAGCGCGAGCGCGGGAAGGTTTACGGTCGTGAGGTGCCCGCGAGTCAACTAACAGGCGGAGCAGCCGACAAAGGGGGCGATGATGAGGGCAAATTCTTCGAGCGGGTAGCCGCGCTGAGCACGCGGACGCCGGAAGGCACGGTGCTGATCCGCGAGGGTACTGACGAGCTTCTGAATCTGGTAGGCCCCGACGACCGGCGCGTCTTAGAACTGGCGGTGCTGGGCGACCTGGACGGCAACCAGCTCGGTCGGGAGCTTGGCATCTCGCCGGGTGCCGCGCGCGTGCGGCTGTCGCGGGCTATCACCCGGCTGCGGGCGGCGTACAACGAGAGGGAGGCGCGCCATGGACAAGCGAAATGACGAACTGCTGCGCCAGAGCGCACACGAGAAGGCCGTACACCGCTACACCAGCGCGCTCGAGCGGGGCGACTTCGAGACAGTCGCGGCCGTACTGGCTCATGCGGAGCACGATGCCGAACTGGAGCGCATGATTGACGAGGTGAACGAGGTGCTCGAAGCCGAGCACGAGGCGACTGCGGCCGAGCATGACGCGACACAGGTACGCGCGCTGCTGCACGAGCACCTTCCCTCCGGCTTCGCGTCCGACCAGGGAGAGGTGGAGCTGCCGCCGCTGACGATAGCGGCAGTGGTGGCTCGCATGAGCGAGGACGCCGCCCAGCGCGGGCAGATGACCCAGGAACTCGCCATCCTCACGCGCCGGCTGGCTGCCGAGTCCCAGCCCGTGCCCGAGGAGCTCTCGCTGGGGGCGGTGCGGCAGCTCTTCTCTGAGCGTGAGATTAGCGCGAGTGCCGCGCTCGTGAAGCAGTTTCGCGCCACAGCAATCTATCTCGCCGAGGGACGTGAGCACGGACAAGCATATCAGGCGGCGGCCCGGCGGCAGCGCGAGTTGCGTCGGACGCCCAAAGGGACTCAGCCGCGACAGCCCGACGCGCATCGCGGGCAGCAGGAGGACCTGCCGTGACCGACCAAGTGCTTGACGAAGCCATCGCCGCCGCCATCACCAAGGTCTACGAGCGCGCCGATGTTCCCCACGCGACCCCTGAACGGCCGATCGTGCCCTTAGGAGAGCTCGTTGGCTGCTTCAACATCACTTGGCAGGAGCTGCCGCAGCTCACCGGCGCGTCTGCAATCGCCTTCTTGCGCGAGCGTGCCGGGGCCGTCGAGATGCCTCGGAACCTCGCTGACGAGCACTTGGCTGGCTTCCTATACGCGACACCTCGCTACGGCAACATCTTCGTCGAGCAGGACGACAGGTTGACGCGGCGGCGCTTCAGCGTCGCGCACGAGCTAGGACACTATCTGCTGCACGTGCGTCCCTATTTCGCCGAGCACGCGAGCGATGATGCCGCCGCTCCGCTTAGCGTCGTGGAGGCGTTGCCAACTGATCGGGAGCAGGAAGACGGCGTACAGCTTCAAGGGCACCTCATGCTTCCAGCTGGTAACGCGGGCACCGCGAAACGTGTGGCCGCGGACGAGGGCGTGGCGCAGCGGCGGATCGAGGAGGAGGCGAATCGCTTCGCCGCCGAGCTGCTCATGCCGGCGGAGGTCGTCACGGCGTTGGCATTCAAGTACGGATCTCAGATGGGGCCGGGCGATCTCGTCTGGCGCCTCGCCTCGGAGATGCTCGTCAGCCGCGCCGCCGTACAGCGACGACTGCTCGACCTCGGCCTCGTACCCCCGAAGCGCCGGACCACTCTGGGTTATGGTACCGAGGCTCTTAATTAGGGGGAGACGATGGGACTGGAGTTCCTCTGCGACAACGGCGGGCGTCGCATGCGGCAGTACGACGAGCAGCCCTTCCTGCTGGGGGACGGTGTGACGCTCAAAGAGCAGCCCGATGCGCGCCTATATCACAGCTTCGAGGTTCCCGCCGACGAGTGGCAGCCGCAGGACACTGGAGGTGTGCGGGGCAATGGTGCATGGACACAGCGGCCGACGCGCTTCATTGACGGTAAGGACGTCGGCTCTACGGTCGCGTGGCTGCAGACGCGCGACGGGTATCCGGTGCCGGTGCGCCTCTCGCAGATTGGCACGGTGGTCATGCGCGACGAAGGCGGGGAGCTGCGGCGCGTGTATCACCGCGTGGAGCGAGTCGTCTCCATGATGGTGGATCCCTTTCCTTGGGACGAGGTCGAGAGCTTTGCGATGGCACTGCAGGCGGAGGGCTACCGCCTGCTGCCGTGCAACGAGCCGGAGGGCGGGATGACCTTCGATTTCGAGCGCATGCGCAAGACGACGCAGAACGGCTCGAACGAGGAGATGGTCCGCCTGGAGCGGCTGGCGCTGGCACAGGACAGCGCGATACCGACGCTCGTGGACGGCAGGCTCGAGCCGCGTGCGGGCTCATTCGACGACGAGCGCGATCCAGTCGTTGGACTGATCAAGACTCACTCGGAGCCCTATCTGCACCCGCAGGGCTGGCGCGTGTTCTATGCGCTGCGCCCCGGCGAGCGCACGCCGTCGTTCTCCATCAAGCAGCGTGATCTGGACGTCGTCTCGTGGTACGTGAGGCTCGATGGCGACCAGGGCGACATGCCCAACTGGGGCATCGTGCGGCTCGAAGTGCCCAAGGCCTACTTCGACCACTGTCTGGGCCGCGACTGGTCGTATCTCGACCGACTCTCCAGCCTCGTACGGCAGTACCGCTCGCGCGATGTGACCTGCGGACGCGCGCCGGTCACGATTCACCCCGTCCAGCGCGCCGAGGAGAGCCTGGGCGCTCTCTTCGCAGCCGGAGATCAGCTCATCAGCCACTTCTATCGTCTGACCAGCCTCTAGTGACTGACCCGAAAGGAGCTTCTCACGTGGACATCACCTCCCCGGCGGCAACCGCGGCCGCCGTAAATGGATCGGCCCAGGGCGGGAGCCCAGGTCTGGCAGCAGGCAATGGCCGCGGACCGTGGACCCGCGCCGATGGGCGCGTCGTGATCGGCCGTGTCGCCGCGCCGCCGCGGCAGGAGGCGACCAGCGGGCAGTTCTACTTCTGGGTGCCGCCGGACGCGCTGGTGGAGCGGACGCAGCTCGTCGTGGCCGAGAGCGAGATCGTCGGGCGGCGCTACACGTTTTACGCCATCGTGGACGAGGTCTTTCGTGCCAGCCGCAAGCGCAGCATGGGCCACGAGGTCGACGAGGCGGATAACGACCTCTCCTTCGAGCCGCCGTTCGAGAGCGAGGGCTACACCTACGCCAGCGCGACGATCCTGCGCACGCAGCCGGCTGTGCTTGTCCCGCCGCGCGAGCGCAGCGATGTGCTTCTGGCCAACCCGCTCGAGGCCGGCATCGCTTACAGCGCCGACGAGATCGAGCGCGCCCTCGCGGTCGGGCTCATCAAGAATGGCGGCGACCAGATAGCGGGCGTCGGCAAGATTGACCTGGACTACCTGCTCGGCGCCAGCGGCGGCCACATGAACGTCAACGGCTCGGCCGGCCGGGGCACCAAGTCCAGCTTCCTCCTGTTCGCCGTCTGGCTGCTGCTGCGCGTGGCGCGCGAGCAGCGGCGCGAGCGCCCCTCAGACCCCAACCGCCTGCGCATCGTGCCCATCGTCTTCAACGTCAAGGGCTTCGACCTGTTCTACCTGGACCAGCGGAATCGCCGCTACAAGCCCGAGAACCACGCCTCCACTTGGCGCGAGCTGGGCGTCGAGGACCCGGGACCGTTCAGCGGCGTGTCGTACTTCGCCCCGCAGCAGCCGGGGAACTCGCTCGCAATGCCCATCGGCTGCCCGAGCCCCGTTACAGCCTATAGCTGGAGTCTTAACGACGTCATCGCCAAGGGCATCTTCCGCTACCTCTTCGCCGAGGTAGACGCCAACGATGCCAACTTCGGCGCGCTCGTGCTAGACATCGAGACGTGGCTCACGAACGAGCGGGTGGCGAACGACGGCAGCGTCACGCGGAACCTGCGCGGCGGCCAGGAGATGCCCACGACGTTCGCCGAACTGCTTGACTGGATACACGAGCAGATCGCCGCGAAGGAGGACAAGCGTCGGCTCCGTAGCCACCACACCGCCACCTGGAAGAAGCTCTACCGTCGCCTGCTCAAAGCACTCTATGAGAGTCGGGGTGTGCTCCGCCGCGACGAGCAGACGGGCATCCCTCTCGATCTCATCCGGCAGGATACGTCAGACCCGCTGGTGGTGGACCTGAACGCGCTCGCCGGGCTGCCCGACATGCAGCGCTTCGTCGTCGCCACCATCCTACGCCAGCTCATCGAAGCCCGCACGGGTACCAGCGCCGTCAAAGGCTTGGTGTACGTCGTGGTGCTCGACGAGCTCAACCGCTTTGCCCCCAAGGGCGCCCGCGACCCGATCACCGAGCTGATCGAGCAGGTCGCCTCCGAGATGCGCTCGCAGGGCGTCATCCTCTTCGGTGCCCAGCAACAGGCATCCAAAGTCTCGGAGAAGGTGATTGAGAACGCGGCCATCCGCGTGCTGGGCCGCAGCGGCGCGCTGGAGCTCAGCGCCCCGGCGTGGCGCTTCCTCAGCGATAGCGCCCGAGTGAAGGCCGAGAGCCTCGAGCTCGACGAGAAGCTGGTCGTGCAGGACAACTTCCGGGAGCCGATGCATGTGCGTGTGCCGTTCCCGGCTTGGGCCATGAACCCTTCCGAGGCGGGTGCGAGTACGGCCGATCAAGCCGACGACATGTCGGACATTATTGACGGATAGGAGGGAGGTTGCCGTGAAGATCCTGCATACCGCCGACTGGCACATGAACGACCGGCTCGGGCACGTGGACCGGCGAGGCGACATCTGCTGCGCGCTCGAGCAGATCGCCCGCTATCTCGATCAGTACCAGGTGGATGTGATGCTGATCGCTGGCGATGTCTTCGAGGGGAGGCACGCTGACCAAACGCGCGCCGCCGTCGGCGATATCAAGCGCATCTTCTCTCCATTTCTCCAGCGTGGCGGCACGATCGTCGCGATCAGCGGCAACCATGACAGCGAGGTCTTCTTCGAGACCTTGCGGGATGCCCTCGATCTAGTGGCGCCAGCGCATTCCAGCTTGGCAGGCAGAGGTGCGACAGGCCGGCTCTACGTCGCTCCCAATCCCCGCATGCTTCGGCTGGCCGATCAACAGGGCACGATTGTGCAGTTCGTGCTCATGCCGTATCCAACGGCGCGCAACTATCTGCGCGGCGAGGGCGTCCTGTACCGCAGCATCGAGGAGAAGCACCGAACCATCCAGGACAGGTTCGTTGCCACGCTGAAGACGCTGCAGACCCAACTGGATCTGCGGCTACCCAGCGTGCTCGTCAGCCACGTTCACGTCCGGGGTGCGAAGGTCCATGATCGGTACCACCTGACCGAGCTCGAGGATGTCGTCTTCGAGCCCAGCGATATTCCGGCGCACTGGGCTTACATCGCCTACGGGCATATGCACAAGCCACAGCTCGCCATGCCGGGCGCCGTGCACGTACGCTATGCCGGTAGCATCGAGCGTCTTGACGCGGGCGATTGCAATGACCAGAAAAGCGTCGTCCTCTGCGAGATCGGGTCGGGAGGCCTCGTCGGTGATCCTCTTGTGCTGCCGCTTGAGAGCACACCAATCTACCGCATTGAGATCACAGATCCGGATGCCGAGATCCCCCACCTCGCCGAGCGCATTCCGGACGCCCAGAACGCGCTTGTGCATTACACCCTTCACTGGCAGCCCGGCAAGCACAATCGCGACGAGCTGTGCCGGCAGATTCAGAGCGTCTTCTCCCGCTGGTATGGCCGTGACTTCAGAGAGATCGGCCGCCCGGACGGTGCGATGGAGACACTTGCTGCGCAGCACCTCGAGGATGTCGCGGGCACCGTGCGCGAGTATCTCGACCAGCGTCTGGACAAGCACCCAGACCGCGACGATCTGCTGGCTCTGGCAGAGGAGCTGCTCGCGGAGGAGGCAGGATGATGATCCCGCTGCGCATCAAGGTCGAAGGCTTCATGAGCTACCGCGACGAAGCCGAGCTGAGCTTCGACGGAGCTGGACTCTGGATGCTTGCAGGCCAGAATGGTACTGGCAAGTCCGCGCTTTTCGACGCGATCACGTATGCGCTCTACGAGCGTCATCGGCTGGGCAAGAGCAATCATAGGAGCCTCATAAACCAGCAGGCAGATGCCCTGCTCGTAGAATACGAGTTCGCCATCCGCGATGACGTCTATTGTGTAAAGCGTACACTATCCCGCAAAGGGAATTCCAGCCGGCAGGTGCTACATATCAAGGGCCCCAGCACGCCAGCATCTGGCAGACCCGGCCCCCAAGCTGTGCCAGAAACGGACTCACAAGCCGGATTTGACAACTGGGTGCGTCGAACCATCGGCCTCAGCTATGAGAGTTTCACCGCTTCGGTGTTGCTCCTGCAGGGCAAGAGCGATGCGCTGCTCGAAGCCCAGCCCAGAGACCGTCACGACATGCTCAGCCAGATCGTAGACCTCTCACGCTACGAGCGACTGCACAAGGCAGCTGAGGCCCGCCATAAGCAGTGCCACGCTCAAGCCGACGCGTACCGGGACCAGCTCGAAAAGATGGAGCCGGTGGATGAAATCCGGCTGAACGGGCTCCCGGGATTGATCGAGACAGCCCAAACCAACATGTCGGCAGCGCAGAAGCGACTCGAGGACCTCGCGGGGCTCAAGGTTCATGTAGGACGATGGAACAAGCTTGAGACCGAGCGGATCGAGATCGAGACGAAGCTGGAGAACTCGCAGGAGCTATTCAAACGAGCCGAGCAGATCGAGCGCGATGCCGCCAGACTTGCTGAGTTGGCCCTGGTAGTGCCCCTTCTGCGTGCCCTCATCGAGGAGCAGGAACGCATGGAGAAGGCGGAGCGGCACATCCGTGAGCTTTCCGACGATGCCAAAGTCCTCGAGACGCAATTGAAGATCGCTGCCGAAGCACGGGAAGAGAAGCGCCGCGTACGTGCTAGCCTGAAGAAACGGAAAGAAGAGCTTGAGCGCCAACGCGAGGAAGCACGAGAGACACTGGAGCGCCTCGCCCCAGATGTGGACGTAATTCGCGAGATCGACCGACTGCGAAAGCAGATCGAGGAGCTCGATCAGAAGCTCGACGTGTATGCGCCTGATCTGGACGATCGGATCACCTCGCTCCAGACCGATGTAGGCGACCTGACCGAGTTGGCGACCGTGTTACCGTCTCTCCGACAGTATGTCGACGCCCGTACGCAATGGCGCGGCGGCCAAAGACAGGAGGAGGAAGTACAGGCGGCACTCGCCCGGATTGCGCAATCCATCCCCGCCGAGCTGGTCGCAAGTGGCATCACGTCGGCCGCGGCGTATGCCGAATATGCGCAAAGCAAAGTGATCCGTCTCAGTACGATGCTCAACCAGGAGGAAGAGCGACTCGCCAAACTGGAAGATCTCGAGGGGAAGCCCACCTGCCCGTACTGCGGGCAGCGTCTGGCCCCTGGCCAAATTGAGGCCGAGCAGGAGCGAGCCCGACACGTAGTGCACGATACACGGACTCAACTCAACCTGGCTAAGAAAACCAAGACCGAGGCTGCGAAACTCAAGATGAGTGAGGAAGCATGTCAGGAGACACTACGCGCAGCTCGCCAGTCCGCACAGCACGCAGAGCGTCAAGGGGTACTTGCTCTAGAGAACATGCTCGGTGCACATCGGACACTAGCCGAGCCGTTTGCGGGCGCAGGAATCGGCGAATGCTTCGCGCAGGACCACCCAACGACAGCCGAGTTGGACGTGCTCGGCGCGCGCGCCGAGCAACTGGAACGACGCAAGCAGGAGCTCAAGGAGGCACTTGGCGCGGCGAAGAAGCGCGACGAACTGCTTGCGCAGCGGGCACCAGCAGCTTCTCGGCTTCGTGAGCTCGAAGCGAAGTGTCCCGATGAACTGATCAGCAAAGTACGGAGCCAGCACCAATCTGCCGGCGATCAAGTAAGAGCGGCGAAGGAGAGTCTATCCGAATTGGCCCATCAACTGCAGGACGCGGAGAATCAGCTCAAGGCAGCGGAGGAGGCCTATAACACGACCGACAGCACACTGCGCGAGACGTGTACCCAGAAGCAGCAAGAAAGCGCCCGGAGCGATGAAATACGACGTGTTGTTGCCGAAAAGCGCGCCGCCGTCCCGCCAGAATGGCAGCCGGTGTGTGACGATCTCACCAACGACCGCCTTGTCACATGGGAAGGCGAGGCAGCCTCGCTGGCAGGGGCTGATAAGCGGCGCGATGAGCTGGTGGAGGCGCGTATGCAGGAAGTCACTAGGCGGGAGCGCCTGCAGCATATCGAGCGCGACCAGTCCGAAATGCCTGAGGAGGCGCGCTGCCCGGTAGTTAACCTGAAGCAGAGAGAGCAGGAGGTGCGCCGGCAGGCCGACGAGTTCGCCAAGGAACTCAAGGCAGCGGAAGGTGAGAAGCGAGACCTCGAAACGCGCCGTGCGCAGCAGGCTGAGTGGACGGATAAGTACGAGAAGGCTTCGCGCCGGGAGTACCTCTACAAAGAGCTGGCCCGGCTCCTGGGCCGCGACTACCTCCAGCGCCACCTGCTCCAGCAAGCGGAGCGTGGCATTGTCGCCAATGCCAACGAGGTGCTCGACCGCATTTCCGGCGGAACGCTGCGGTTGGAGCTGCGGTGCGATGAGGCAGGTGACGAAGAGACTGCAGGACAGGGTGCCATGAAAGCCCTCGACATGGTCGCGTACAACAGCGAGACCGGTATTTCGCCCTTGTTGGTTCGCGCGCTGAGCGGCAGCCAGAGATTCCGTGTCTCGGTCAGCCTGGCGCTCGGCATCGGCTACTGGACAGGGCAAGGCGCACAGCGCATCGAGACGGTGATCATTGACGAGGGCTTCGGTAGCCTGGATCAGCAAGGCCGACGCGACATGATTGATGAGCTTCACAACCTGAGGTTGGTGCTGAGCCGCATCATCGTCGTGTCGCACCAGGAGGAATTCTTCAACGCCTTCTCCCGAGGATACCGGATCGCACTAGTAGACGGCACCTCAAAGGTCACCGATCTCGAGACGTCGACTATGGAGCACGTCGTCCCGGACGTGCTGGAGCCGGAGGACGCCGAAATGCTCATGCGAGAATCACCTGCTGTGGCGCGACCGTAGTGAGCCGGTGTCACACGCGGCTCTGTTGTCGTCCACAGGAGGGATCACGACTCCCTTGCGGCCACCAAGCGATCAATCAGCGGGCGGTAGATCGTGTTGTCGAGGTGCGTCGTGTACCAGTCCCGGTACGTGCCTGTGGCCAGATGCTGCTCAATCTGGCTTACTTCCTCAAGGAGCGTCCAGAGATTGTGCGTGGCACGGTTGCAGAAGCCGTCCTGCCCTCCGGCTTTCAGACCGTCGATTCCCGACATGCGGCAGGCAGGACAGGGGCAGGTCGCCAGTCGCTCCCACTCGGCGTGGTCGGGCTGGCGACCCCGCCAGTTGCCGAGGTTGGCAACGCTGCGGTCGCCACTGCCCGGCAGCTGGACAAGGCCACGGGCGGCGCGGTTTCGCCAGCCGCTTGAATCAGCCGAGTCAATGCCGAGCAACGCAGCGAGGTGCAGAGTTGCCGTCCCGCCGATGCCGAAGACGTGGAACAACTTGTCGGCAAACTCCTGCCGGACGTGGACGACACTGTCCAGGATGTCCTGGTAGGGCATCGCCTTGGGCGCCCGCAGCAGGTTCGGCACGATGCCACCGAGAGCGATGCCCGGCTTGGCCGCCAGCTGCGTGTGTTCCTTGACAGCGACGGTGTACTCGCGCAGGAACGGACTGATATGGACAACTGGCGTATAACCATCGTGCTGGTAGGCGAGGTTGCTCGCCATGGTGCGGGCGAAGCAGGCGCGCTGTTCCTCGAACGTCATTGTCGCTGTCGGAATCACGTCCTGCGGAATCGGCCACCAGTCAGGTCGCGCCTGTTCGACGAAGGCAACATAGTCGTGCTCGGGCACCTCGCCGCCGCGACCGAGGAAATAGAACGCGCCATTGTCCAGGTAGATGCGCATGTCGGCGGGTATGCCAAGATAGGCATGGAGTCCGATTGCCATCGCCTGCTCGCGGCGGGGCGCGGCCTGGAAGAAGTCCGCATAGGAGATCATGATCGCGCGGAGATCCGGCAGATGGTAGGGCGAGGTCGGGTCCCATACCCGCGGATTCAGGTTCTTCAGGCCTGTCCCTGCAACGATCAGCACGCCGCTATCTCCCGCCTCTGCCCTGTGGCGCCTGCTGTGCCGCTGAGGCCTTCCTGCGTGCCTTCTCCAGCGCCTCAAACGCATCCTCTTCCACGCGCTCGACACTCGACGCGGGCTGTTTGATGCGCACGAGTACAGGGAAGTTGGTGAGCTGGCCAGAGAGTAGCGCCTCGCCGACATCCAAGTCGGGCAGCATTCTCGCCTCGTCCTCACCCAGACTCTCGATCTCCTTGCGGACGAAGTTCTGGTCCGCGGGATTGACCATCCGCATTATTCCGTATTATACCATCCGCATTATAATGTAGGAGTCGCACTGCGGCAGGGACGGCAAGCGGGTACCAAGGCGATGATCGAACTGCTCCAGATAGGCCGCCGCTCCGGACACGCCCGGTTGCGGGCGGCGGTCGAGGAGGCCTTGGCCCTGGGCTGCACCGATAGCGCCGCCGTGCGCTATCTCGTGACTGCCCTCGACTAGGACCGCGTGCCACTGGCGTCGTTGGCGGTCGGCGCCCTCGTCCAGTTCGAACGGCCCCTGTCGGATGTCACGCCCTACGATCAGTTGCTGCCCATGGGTGGCCCACGATGAGCGTCGACACGGCCGCCTTGCAGACCAGCACGATCCAGCAGACCTGCAAGCAGCTACGGTCACCCGGGATCGGGAGTCAGTTCACGTGTCTGGCTGAGCAGGCCGAGCGAGAACACCAGAGCTATCTCGGCTACCTGGACGCGCTCTTGAGCGTCGAGCTCGAGGAGCGCGAGCGCCACACAGTTGCCCGCCGGCTCAAAGAGGCCCATCTGCCGGCTCTTGCTCACTCTCGATGATGCCGGTGCGGCGGATCGGGCAGAATTGCTGGGGCATTCGGCCAGTCGACCCATCGCACTCCTGGAGTTGCCCTATGTGCCTCGCGACCCTCTTTCCCCACCTGGCCGGCCTACGCCTGCGTCAGCTGGTCGTCGCGCCGGAACAGCTGATCTTCGTCATGGCTCCCATGTGCCGGACGGCGCGTTGCCCGCTCTGCCTGCGGCGATCCGCGCGGATCCACAGCGCCTACGAGCGCTCGCTTGTCGATCTCCCCGTCGCCGATCGGCCGGTGCGGCTGCGTCTCTGTGTGCGGCGCTTCCGCTGCCTCAACCCGGCGTGTGCACGCCGCATCTTCGCCGAACGCTTCCCCCAGCTGACCCCGGTTTACGGGCGGCGCACCCACGCGCAGCGGCGCGCCCTGGTCGATTTTGGGCTGGCCTTGGGTGGATCGGCCGGAGCGCGCTTGGCGAACCGCCGGGGGGTGCTTGGCAGCCGGCCCACCGTGCTGCGCTGCCTGCAGGCCCTCCCGCCGCCGGAGATCACGACGCCGCGCGTCCTGGGCATCGACGACTGGGCCCTTCGGCGCGGCCAGACTTACGGCACCATCCTCGTCGATCTCGAGCAGCACCGCCCGGTCGATCTCCTCGACAATCGAACGGCGGCGAGCGTGGCGGCGTGGCTGCACGCCCATCCCGGAGTCGAGATCATCGCCCGCGACCGCAGTGGCGCTTACGCCGAGGGGGCACGGCTCGGCGCCCCGCAGGCACTCCAGGTGGCCGACCGGTTCCACCTGCTGAAGAACGTCGGGGAGGCGCTGGAACGGGTCTTGGGACGTAAGCGCGCCCTCCTGCGGAACGCGACGCGGGCGGTCGATGCGTCGACCATCGTCCCGTTCCACTCCGGACCGATCTCGTCACCGACAGCGGGTCCGCGGGAATCGGCGGATCGGCCGCTGACCCGGGTTGAGCAGGAGCAACGTCGGCGCCGGGCCCAGCGTCAGGAATGCTACGACGCGGTCCTGGCCTTCCATGAGCAAGGGTTCCCGGCGAGCCGGATTGCCCGGGAGGTGGGCATTGGGCGCAAGACCGTGCGCCGCTGGTTGCAGGCCGGCAGCTTCCCCGAACGAGCTCCGGCCCCGCGCCGTCCGTCGATCCTCGATCCCTATGAGCCATACCTCCAGGCGCGCTGGGCTGCGGGATGTCACAACGCACTTCAACTGTGGCGGGAACTCCAGGCCCGGGGCTTTACCGGCGCGGATTCCTTGGTTCGCCGCTTCGTCGCGCGCTGGCGTCCGGAGCCGGGACGCCGGGGCCGACCCGGGCGCGGGGCGTCGCCCGGAAAGACGAGGCCCGTTCCCCCAACGCCCACGCGGGTGCGCTCGCCGCGTCAGGCCCGCTGGCTGCTGCGCCCGGCGGAGGAGCTCCGGCCCGAGGAGCAGGTCTACCGCGCGCACCTCGTCGATGCCGATGACGAACTCCAGTGCGCCCAGGGCTTGGCCGAGGCATTCGGGCAGATCGTGCGCGGGCGACAGCGGGAGCGGCTGGACCCCTGGCTGACGCAAGCCGAAGGGAGCAACGTGCCGGAGTTCCGGGAGTTCGCGCGAGTGATGCGACGGGACCACGGCGCCGTCGCGGCGGCGCTGAGCGCGGAGTGGAGCAACGGGCAAACCGAAGGCCAGATCACACGCTTGAAAGCCGTGAAGCGCCAGATGTACGGGCGAGCGGGCTTTGGCTTGCTGAAGCAGCGGGTGCTGGCGGCAGCCTGAAGGTCGTCATGGAGAGTGAACAAGAGCCCAAATCAGAGTATCAAAGACAGCTGACTAACTTGCTCGTTGAACTCAAAAACGGGTAGAGGTCAGGAAAGGTCCTGCTGCTCGTACTGCACTTCGGTCCTAGGAGCCTGCACGCCGGCCAGCTGATGGAGTTTGCTGGCCGTGTCAGTCCCTGGGAGTGGTGTGTACAGCAGAAATGTGAAGTCCGCTGGCTCGTGGGGGTGAAAGACGTGCTGTTCCAGCACCAAGCGTCCAACAATTGGGTGCTTGAGCTCCTTGAGAGTGATCACTTGGCCGTTGACATCATGCCGTCGCCACCAGATTCGAAATTCCTCACTTGTTTCCTGTAAGGCGTTGATCAGTGTTGAGCAGGCGGGGTCGCCGGGGAAGCGGCCAAATTGAGCCCGGAAAACTGCCAGCAGGTTTTTGGCGTGCACCTCC
>JBDZVF010000623.1:0-2910 GCA_040255575.1 Pseudomonadota bacterium
CAGTGAATCACATCCGCGAGCGCATACGCCTCGCGCTGCGCCTCACGCACGTTGCTGCCTAGACCAACGGCGCACAGCACGCGGCCGCCATTGGTGACCACGTTGCCACTCTCGTCGAGCTTCGTGCCGGCGTGGAAGACCTTGCCCGGTAGCTTCGCGGCCTCGTCGAGGCCCTGAATCACGTCACCTCGACGCACCGACTCCGGGTAGCCACCCGCCGCGAGCACTACGCCCAGCGCAGCGCGCTCGTCCCACTTCGCTTTTACCTTGTCGAGGCGGCCGTCGAGGGCGGCTTCGCAAAGCTCCGTGAGATCCGACTGCAGTCGCATCAGGATCGGCTGCGTTTCGGGATCCCCGAAGCGGCAGTTGAACTCGAGCACGTTCGGCGTGCCATCCGGCGCAACCATGATGCCGGCGTAGAGGAAGCCCGTGTACGGCATGCCATCCTTCTCGAGCCCCTTGATCGTGGGCTCGATCACCTGCTTCATGATGCGCGCGTGCATTGCAGGCGTGACGACGGGCGCCGGCGAATACGCGCCCATGCCGCCGGTGTTGGGGCCGTGATCCCCGTCATCGCGGCGCTTGTGATCCTGCGATGAGGCGAAGGGCAGGATGTTCTTGCCATCCGCCATCACGATGAAGCTTGCTTCCTCGCCTTCGAGGAACTCCTCGATGACCACTTCGCTGCCGGCATCCCCGAACTGGCCGTCGAACATCGAGCGCGCGGTGGCGATCGCCTCCGTCGGGCTCTCGCAGATCACCACGCCCTTGCCGGCCGCGAGCCCGCTCGCCTTCACCACGATGGGCGTGCGCTGCTTCTGCACGTATTGGGGGTCGAAGGTTTCACTCGTGAACGTCATCGACGCCGCGGTGGGAATGCCGTGGCGCTTCAGGAAGTCCTTGGTGAACGCCTTCGAGCCTTCGAGCTGCGCCTGCTTGCGACCCGGGCCGAAGCACTTGAGCCCGCGCGCCTTGAAGGAGTCCACGATGCCCATCACGAGCGGCCCTTCGGGCCCGATGATGGTGAGGTCGACGGCCTCGGTCTGCGCGAGCCGCACGAGGCCCTGCACGTCATCCGCCAGCACATCGACGTTGCGCACCTTGGGCTCGCCAGCGGTGCCGGCGTTGCCGGGCGCCACGAGCACTTCGGTGACACGCGGGGACTGCGCACATTTCCATGCGAGCGCGTGCTCGCGACCTCCGGAACCAACGATCAGGACTTTCATGGAATCAGTTGCCTCGCAGGCCCGCGCCGCTCGCGGCGCGGAGCGTCATGCCCGCATCGCCGCCACGGTGGCGTGCCGTCACTATCTATTCAATGCCGGAAGTGCCGCATGCCAGTGAATACCATGGCCATGCCATGCTCATCCGCGGCGGCGATGACTTCATCGTCGCGCTTCGAGCCGCCCGGCTGGATGACGGCCTTGATGCCGAGCTCGGCGGCGACATCGAGCCCGTCGCGGAACGGGAAGAACGCATCCGAGGCCATTACCGCGCCTGCAACTTCCAGCTTCTCGTCCGCCGCCTTCATCGCAGCCACGCGGCTCGAGTACACGCGGCTCATTTGGCCGGCGCCGACCCCAATCGTGGTGCGCTCGCGCGCGTAAACGATAGCGTTCGACTTGACGAACTTGCACACGCGCCAGGCGAACTGCAGATCGGCAAGCTGTGCCTCGGTGGGCTTGGCCCTGGTGACGAGCTTGAGGTCGGCCGGCGCGACGATCGCGAGATCGCGCGTCTGCACGAGGAGACCGCCTGTGACGCTGCGAACTTCGAGATCGCTGCCCGCTCGCTGCGTCATCTCGCCCAGGGCGAGCACGCGCACCGCAGGCTTGGCCGCGATCACCGCGAGCGCCTCATCCGCGATCGACGGCGCGGCGATCACCTCGACGAACTGGCGCTCGAGAATGGCCTTGGCGGTGCCCGCATCCAGAGGACGGTTGAACGCGATGATCCCACCGAACGCCGACGTCGGGTCGGTGCGATACGCGCCGTCATACGCCGCGAGAACCGAGGAGGCCACGCACACACCACATGGATTGGCGTGCTTCACGATCACGCACGCGGGCTCATCGAACTGCCGCACGCATTCGATTGCGGTATCCGCGTCCGCGATGTTGTTGAAGGAGAGCTCCTTGCCCTGCACGAACCGCGCCGTGCCGATGCCCGAGCCGCGGGCCGCGAGCTCGCGATAGAACGCCGCCTGCTGGTGCGGATTTTCGCCGTAGCGCAGATCCTGCACTTTGTCGAACACCAGTGGCAGAGCGCTCGGGAACCGCTCCGTCGGCACAGAGTGCCGCGCGAGCAGCCAGCTCGACACCATCGTGTCGTAACGCGCCGTGTGCGCGTAAGCCTTGGCCGCGAGCCGCGAGCGCGTGATCAGCGAAGTTGCGCCAGAGTTCCTTGCCAGCTCGTCCAGGAGCGCAGGGTAGTCCGCGGGGTCCACCACGACCGCGACGGACTCATGGTTCTTGGCGGCGGCGCGCACCATCGCAGGCCCGCCGATGTCGATGTTCTCGACCGCCTGTTCATAAGTGCAGCCCGGCTGCGCAACCGTTGCCGCGAATGGATAAAGATTCACCACGAGCAGGTCGATGGGCGCGATGCCGTGCTGGGCCATCACAGCGTCATCCGTGCCACGACGGCCAAGGAGCCCGCCATGAATCTTCGGATGAAGCGTCTTGACGCGACCATCCATGATTTCCGGAAAGCCCGTGTGGCTCGCGACTTCCTTCACCGCGATGCCGGCCTGCGCCAGCAGCTTCGCCGTGCCGCCCGTCGAGAGGATCTCGACGTGGCGCTTCGCGAGCTCATGCGCCAGCTCCACGACGCCTTCCTTGTCGGAAACGGAAATGAGCGCGCGGCGCAGGGGAACGAGCATGAACAATTACCCGCGTAAGCGAATGAAAA
>JBDZVF010000097.1:0-15761 GCA_040255575.1 Pseudomonadota bacterium
AGACGACGCAGGTCGTGGTGTAAATCTCCTTGCCCTTGTCCTTGTTCGGCGCGCGCGCGGCGGCGGGTGCGCCGGCGGCGGGCCGTGCGGCGCGCGGAATGGAAACCGGATCGGCGGAGCCGCGGGGCAGCGACTCGATTGTTCCGTCGAGCGAGAAGAGCCAGAGGCCGTCGCTGCGCTTGCTGCCGGCGAGCGCGGTTCCGCCCGCGAGCACGACGACATACTGCTTGCCTTTGTAGAGGAACGTCGACGCGGGCGCATTCACGCCGCCGTCCGTCTGGAACTCCCAGAGCTTCTTGCCGTTCGCCTTGTCGAGCGCGGTCAGACGGCCATCGTTGCGTCCCACGAACACGAGCCCGCCGGAGGTGACGATGGAGCCGCTGTAGCACTGATCCACCCACTGCTGGCGCCAGGCGATGCGGTTGGTGGAAAGATCCATCGCACCGAAGACGCCCCGCCGGGGTGCCGCGAACCGCTGGACCACGCTGCCCGAGTAGAGCGCGCCCGGCTCCACGGGGTAGTCCGGATCGCCGCCTACCGCGCCCCACAGCGAATCGGTGGCGCAGATGTACATGAGATTCGTGGCGGGATCGTAGGAGCTCGGCGGCCAGTTCACCGCCGCGAGGGGCTTCCACACGGAGGGGTGCTTCGTGAAGGGCGTGAAGATCTTGCCTTCGTTGACCAGCTCGAAGCCTTCGGGAGCAATGTCGATCGACTGCGGCACGATGGCGTCGCCGACCGGGAAAGGCTGGGTCGGGGAGGTGTGCTGCTGCGGCTCCTGCATCACCGGCGTCTCGATGATGTCGAGCAGCGGCTTGCCGGTTACACGGTCGAGTATGTAGACCCAGCCGGTCTTGCCAGCCTCCGCAATCGCCTTGCGCGGCTGCCCGCCATAGTTGGCGTCGAAGAGAATGACAGGGTTGGGGGAGTCGTAGTCCCAGATGTCATGGTGAACCTGCTGGAAGTGCCAGCGGTACTTCCCGGTCTTCACATCGACGGCGACCATCGAAACGCTGAACAGGTTGTCGCCCTTGCGCAGATTGCCGTTCAGCACCGGCCCGGGATTCGCCGTCGAGAAGTAGATGAGCCCGAGCTCGGGATCGATCGCGGGCGTCTGCCAGATTGCAGCGCCGCCGTACTTCCAGACGTCGCTGTCCTGCGGCCACGTGTCGTGACCGAACTCGCCGGGACCGGGCACGGTGTAGAAGGTCCAGCGCAGCTTGCCGGTCTTCGCGTCATACGCCTTCAGCCTGCCGCGCGTGCCGAGATCGCTGCCCGCGAAGCCCGTGATCACGAGGCCGTTGTAATAGAGTGGGGCGCTCGCGATCGCGTAGCCGAGCTTGGGGTCTTCCGCCTGCACCGACCAGACGACTTTGCCGGTGACCTGGTCGAGCGCGACGAGCTTCGCATCGAGCTGGCCGATGAACACCTTGCCGTCGCCGAGTCCGAGGCCGCGCCCGACCCAGGAGCAGCAGGGGCGCGCCACCTTGGGATCGATGCCCGCGCGGTACTCCCAGATCACCTCACCGGTGTCGACGGACACGGCGAATGCGTCGTTGTCGCCGGTCATGATGTACACGACGCCGTCGTAAACGAGCGGCTGCGCCTGATTGCCGGCGCGCGGGCTCATGCCGGAGCCGCGCAGCGATGCGCGCCACACGGCCTTCATGGAAGCGACGTTGGACTTGTTGATCTGGTCGAGCGGCGAGTAACGCTGGTTGAAGAGGCTGCCGCCGTTCGTGGGCCAGCCCTCCCGCGGCTGCGCGGTCAGCTCCGCGGCCTTGAAGGCAGGCGCCTTGCGGATCACCGGCTCCTCGGCCGCGCGGGCCTGGGAGAAAACGACGGCGCAGAGGAGCAGCCAGGTGGCGACGGACGTGCGTGAGCCCATTTAGATCCCGTGGTGTGGTTTGCAGGCAATGAGCCGGGACTCTAGGGCGTCATCTGCGCCCGGCCAACCCGCACCACCGACTCGGCACCGACCTGCGGTGGCTCACGCACAAACGGGGGCGCGTCTTTCCGGTTGGTGGTGCCTTTTTCAATCGGCGCTTGAATTGACCTGCGGTTGGGGCAACAGTCGCCGGGCCTAAATGGGTTCGAGGGGGAACGAGACATGTCAGTTGATTTCCGGGGCCATCCGATGTTTCCGCAGGGCTTCAACAGCCCGACGCGGTTCGAGGCGGATGTCTATGACTGCGAGGTCTGGGGTGAGATCCCCAAGGATATCGAAGGCACGTTCGTGCGCATGCAGTGCGACTTCGAATATCGCCCCCCGAAGAACGAATGGATGACGGGCTTCAACGGCGACGGGCACATCAGCCGCTTCCGCTTCAAGGACGGCTCCGTCGACTACAAGGGGCGCTATGTGAAGACCGCGCGCATCATGGCCGAGCGCCATGCGCGCAAGCGCCTCTTCGGTGTGTATCGCAATCACTTCACGGATGACCCGAGCGTCGCGAACATCAATCGCTCGGCCGCCAACACGCATGCGTATTGGCACGGCGGCAAGCTTCTGGTGCTGAAGGAAGACTCGCTGCCGTACTACGTCGATCCGCACACGCTCGAAACGCTGGGCGACTGGAACTGGAACGGCAAGTACACCGCGACGTCGATGTCGGCGCACCCGAAGGTCGACCCGGTGAGCGGCGAGATGATCGCCTATGGCTACCAGGCCAAGGGTGACCTCTCGACCGACATCGCCGTGTACACGATGAATCCGAAGGGTGAGATCACGAAAGAGGTGTGGCTCAAGTCGCCCTACCTCGGGATCATTCACGACATCGCCATCACGCAGAAGTACGTCCTGATTCCGGTGATCGCCCGCACCACGAGTCTCGAGCGGCTGAAGTCCGGCGAGCCGATGTGGGAGTGGAACGGTGACCTGCCGACCTACGTTGGCGTGCTGCCGAGGGATGGCGAAGCCAAGGACGTGCGTTGGTACAAGGGGCCCTCGCGCAACACGCTCCACTTCCTCAATGCGACCGATCGCGGCTCGAAGCTGACCATGGAACTGCCGACGTCGAGCGGTGAGCGCGATCCTTCGCAGATCCGCCGCTGGACGTTCGATCTCAAGTCGAAGAAGGACAGCTTCCTCGAAGAGGTCGTGTCGAGCACGCCCGGCATCCTGCCGCGCATGGACGATCGCTTCCTCTCGCTCGACTATCGCTATGCCTACGTGACCAGCCGCGATGCGAGCCGGCCGCCGGACCCGAAGCTGCCGCCGGGGCTGGGCGGTCGCCTGAACAACGCCATGCAGCGGCTCGATGTGCGCACGGGCGAGATCAAGCAGTGCTTCGCCGAGCCTGTGCATTCCCTGCAGGAGAACATGTTCGTGCCGCGCAAGGGCGCCAAGGGCGAGGGCGACGGCTATGTCATGGCGATCGCCAGCAACTACCAGTCGATGACGTCGGATCTGGTGATTGCGGATGCGCAGAAGATCGAGGAGGGCATCATCGCCACCGTGAAGCTGCCATTTCGCCTGCGCAGTGGCACGCACACCAACTGGTTCCCGGCGTCGGATCTGCCGCCGGTGCCGCCGGAGGATCAGTACACATGAGCGACAGCAAGCCGCTGCTTTCGCGGCGACTCGATCGTCGCGCATTCCTGGGAGGGGCGGGCTTCGCGGCGGGTGCCGTGGTGGCCACCTCGCTCGTGCCGCTGTCCATCGTGCATGCGCTGCCGGCCGCCGAGGCGCCCGTCAGTCTCACGCCGATGCCGGGGGATCCGCTGTGGAACGGGCACGTCGATGACGCATGCGGTCATTGGCCGCCATACGCCCATCCCATCCCATACAACATGGTGTCGGCGCCCGAAGCCGCTCACGTGTTGGCTGCGAACGGGCATCCGGCCGACGACTTCTTGTTGATGGTCTGACAATCAGCCGGCAGCCCGCGCTCGCGGGCCTGCCGCCGGCTCAATGAATACAGGCGAGGGGGACGCATGCGACATCGCCTTGCAGGGGTAGCTCTTGCAATCGCAGTCGCGGCTTTCGGTCTGGCGCCGTCCGCGGGATTTTCCGCTGACGGCGCCGCGACTGATTTGCAGGCACGACTGAACCGGCTCGAAGCCGAAGTAACCGCGGCGGAAGACCTGAGCGCGCTCAAGCGACTTCAGCGCGCGTATGGCTATTACCTCGACAAGGGAATGTGGGAGGACTTGCAGGCGTTCTTCACGGAGGACGCCGTCGCCAATTATCCGGCGGGCATCTACGTCGGGCACGAGAGCATTCGCAAGCATCTCTTCCTGAATGTCGGCGGACGCAATGGTGCGATCGGGCTCGGTAACAACCGGCTGTATGACCACATGCAGCTGCAGCCTGTGGTGCATCTCGATCCGGGCGGCAAGACAGCCAAGGGCCGCTGGCGTGCGCTCGCCATGTTCGGCAGCCTCGGTGGCGGTGCCACCTGGGCCGAAGGCGTGTACGAACTTCAGTACAGGAAGGTCAACGGCGTCTGGAAGATCAGCAAGCTCGATTACTACTCGGGCTTCGGCGCGCCGTACGCCACCGGCTGGGCAGCGCCCGCAGCAGCCCCCGGTGCAAACGGCGGCCCGTCTGGCCCCGGCGCGGCATCCGCTCGCGCGAGTGGCGGCGCGTCCGGCCCCGGGGCGACGGCCGCTGGTGCAGGCGGCGGCAGCACGCCTGCAGCGCCGAACCGCGGCGCCAATCCGGGCGCCAGCGATTCATCAGGCGCAACCGCATCGACCTCAAATGCGGCTCCGCCTCCGCGTCGCCGCCGCAACCTCCCGCACCCATTCGACCGCGAACGCAAGATGGACTGCGAAGGCTTCCCGGCTGCGTGCCTGACTCCGTTCCACTACGGAAACCCGGGCAGCACCCAGTCCGGCGCAACCGTGTGGGACGCGAGCACCATGCTCTCCGCAGTGAAAGGCCGTGGCGACGCCAAAAAACGCGCCGCGAATCTCCTTCACCGGGCCGAGCTGCTCAAGACCGAACAGGACATCGAAAATCTCCAGCGCATCTACGGCTACTACCTGGACCGCGCGCTGTGGGACCAGGCCGCTGACCTCTTCGCGGAAGACGCGACGTTCGAAAGCGGCCAGCAAGGCGTGTACGTCGGCAAGAAGCGCATCCGCGAGTACCTTGGCACGCTCGGCCCCCACGGTCTCGTGGAAGGCTGGCTCAACGAGCACATGCAGCTGCAGCCCCTGGTGGATGTCTCGCCCGACGGCAACACCGCCCGCATCCGCAGCCGCGAGCTCGCCATGACCGGCAAGATCGGTGGCCAGGGTTACTGGAGCGAAGGCATCTACGAGAACACTTTCGTGCGCGACAACGGCGTATGGAAGATCAAGTCGCTCCACTTCTATCCCACCTTCATCACGGAGTACGAGAAAGGCTGGGGCAAGGACGCGCAACCCGTCCCGACCGCAAGCTCGGTGCTGCCGCCCGATCGGCCGCCGACCGAAACGTATGCGATCTACCCGACTCCGCACGTTCCGCCGTTCCACTATCGCAATCCGGTCACCGGCAAGGCGCCGACCTACCCGAGCGAAGCAGACGGCGGCCCAACGAAGAAGCTCGCCGCGGCCGCGCTGATGCCTGCGAACGTGCGCTATTCGCCGCCCAAAGTGACTGACGTCGATGCGACCGTCACCGAAGCCTCTCGCGTGGTCGAACGAGTGAAAGACTTTCACGCGCTCGACAATCTGCAGAGCGCCTACGGCTACTACCTCGACAAGAACCTCTGGAACAACCTTGCTGATCTTTTCGCGCGGGATGGCTCGATGGAGCTGGCTCAGCGTGGCGTCTACAAGGGCCCGCGCGTTCGGGAGTTCCTCGTGAAGGTGTTCGGCCGCGGGCAGGAAGGCCCGGTCGCCAATCGGCTCGGCAATCACCTGCAGCTTCAGCCGGTGATCCACGTCGCCGACAATGGCATGACGGCGAAGATCCGTTCGCGCATGGTCCAGCAGATGGCGTTCGGCCCCCGCGCATCGATGGGCGGGGCGATCTACGAGAACGACGCAGTGAAGGAAGACGGCGTGTGGAAGCTGAAGACTGACCACGCCTACAACACCTTCAGCGCCAGCTACGTCGGCGGCTGGACCAAGGTGACGGGCAGTAACGTGCCCGGCCCAAGCAAGGACTTTCCGCCGGATTCGCCACCGACCCTCGTGTTCGATATGTTCCCGTCGGTGTACAACATCCCCTTCCACTACGCGAACCCGGTGACGGGTCGCACGGAAGTGCCGGCGATCAAGGAGAACACGCGCATGAAGGTGGCAGCAGCCGCGTCCGGCAAGATTCCTCCGGACATCGCGGCCGCCCTGCGCGAGATCGGCGCGAAAATCGACGGACGCAAGACCGCGGAGCTCTACGCGCCGCTGCAGCCGAAAGAGCCGTACCAGAACGTCACGCTCACGCGCGACATCCACTACGGTCCGCACGAGCGACATGTGCTGGATCTCTTCGTCTCGCCTGACACCACGGCGAAGAGCGCGAAGCCCGTGATCGTGTTCATTCACGGCGGCGGTTTCGCGGCGGGCGCGAAGCACACGCCGGGCTCGCCGTTCTATGACAACGTCGGCTTGTGGTCTGCCGCGCACGGTTTCGTGGGCGTCACCATCAACTATCGGCTGGCGCCGCAGTTTCAATATCCCGCGGGGATCGAAGACCTCACGCGCCTCGTCACCTGGCTGCACGCAAACATCCAGGCGAAGGGCGGGGACCCGAAGAAGATCTTCCTGTGGGGTCACTCAGCCGGGGCCGCGCACGCAGGTGACTACATCGCCGCGATGACCAGGAAGGGTAAGGATCCCGGCATCGCCGGGGCCATCCTGACATCAGGCTTTTACCTGCTGCCCGATACCGTCTCGGTGTGGAAGGCGTACTACGGCGAGGACGTGTCGAAGTACCCGGAGCGCTCCTCGCTCGACGACATCGTGAAAAGCAATGTACCGTTGCTCGTGGCGGATGCCGAGCTCGACCCGGACACCTTCAAGCCCGAGTCCGACCGGCTTGCCGAGGCGCGCGCGAAGGCGGGCAAACCCGTCACGCGCGTGAAGCTCGCAGGTCACTCGCATATCTCGGAGCTGTATGCGGTGAACACCGCCGACGATTCGCTTACCGGCCCGGTGCTGAAGTTCGTTCAGGACCTGAGCGCGAAGCGATAGACGACGACGAAGACGACATCGAAATGGAGTGCCTTGCATGACTCAACTGGCGTGCCGTCCCTTTCTCACTGCCGCGCTGGCCGCATTGCTGACGGGCTTCTCGGCCGTGGCCGCCGCCCAGGCGCCGCCCCCGAACTCCACTCCGGTCGAGCGCCGGCCGGGCATCACGGGGGAGCGTCTCAAAGAGCTCGCGCACCAGCACGACGGCTATTACGGCGCGCTCGCTCCGCAGAATCTTGCGAAGAAGCGCGCGAAGCCGCCGTTCGACCTCACCAGCACCTGGTTCGTGGACCTGACGCGCGCGTTCGCGGATTTCCGTTTCGGCCCGCCGTATCCGGAGTTCTACGAGCCCGGCCAGACCGCGCTCCGGGAAGGTGCGGAGGCTGCGAAAGCCGGCAGGCGCTATCGGGATAGCATCGGCGAGTGCTACCCGGCCGGCATGCCGATGATCATGACGCGCGTGTGGCCCATCAGCATGGTGCAGCTGCCGACCGTCATCTACATGATGTTCGGCTTCAACAACAGCCTGCGCATCATCTATCTCGACGGCCGCAAGCACAGCGACCCGGACACGGTGATCTACACCTACAACGGGGAGTCGATCGGCCACTGGGAGAAGGACGAGCTCGTCGTGCACACCAAGTACTTCGAGCCGAACGAGCACTACATCGACTCGGGCATCCCGATCAGCGACCAGTTCGAGATGGTCGAGCGCATGCGGATGAAGGACGGCGGCAAGGTGCTCGAGATCGAGTACACGATGACCGACCCGAAGATGTGGAAGGGGGAGTGGAAGAACACCAAGCGCTGGCTGCGCATGGACTACAGCGACATTCCCGAATCCGAGTGCCTGCCGAACCTCAACAAGAACCTGCCCAGCACCGCGGAGGGTTCCGCCGAGGTGGACCGGCGCCAGAAGGAACTGAACGCCGCGCCGGCCCGGTAGAGGCGACAGGCCCACGCTGGCCACGCCACTCGACCCACACTGGCCCACAGGGCGGGCCACATGGGCCAGACAGGCTCGCACAAGCGAAGAAGGGCGGCCCCAGGGCCGCCCTTCACGCATCAGCTTGCGAACACGCGCCTCAGTACGAATCGGCCGGCTTGTCGGCCTTGGCGGCCGCATCCGGCCCGCCGAGGTGCTTGCCGTCGGCGAGGGTTATACCGATGTATCGGCCGCCCGGGCGGCCATCGCGCAGCGGATTGATCTGCACGGTGACCTTGTCGCCCGGCTTGATGCTCGAGCGCTTCCAGCCCTCGTGCACGAGGTTGTTCGGGCTATTCATCTCGATGGCCCAGCTCTCGAGCTTGCCGTCCTTGTTCGGCACGTCCACGCGGAAGGAGGCGTGCGGATTCGTCCAGCTGAACTCCGTGACGGTGCCCGTGATCGAGATCATCTTCTCGCCATCGAACATCGCGCCGGAGTGGTGCACGAAGGCCGGGGCCGAGAAGCCGACGAGGAGTGCGGTGAATGCCCCAGTGACGACGGTTCTCACTGTGCGGCTGCCTGAGCGTTTGCCAATGCGTATCATGTTACTTCTCCGGCAGGATTGGGCTGCGCGAAAGTGCTGCAAATCTAGCAATGCCGAAGTCGAGCAACAAGCGAGGGGGCCGCAATGAAGAGCAATAGCGTGGTGCGGAGAGTGATGTTCGGCGCGTTAGCGCTCGGTTTCTTCACTTCCGTCTACTGTGCGGGCGATAGCAAGGGTGCCGCGTATCCGAAAGGTCAGTACGCCGCGCTCGAGAAGCTGCCGGACTGGGGTGGCATCTGGACATTGAGCTTCGGCGGCCCGGGCAGCAAACGCGAAACGCCGACGCTAAAGGGCAAGTACCTCACCGACTACGACGCGTGGAAGAAAGACGCCGAGGCGAATTTCGGCGCGGGCAAGAAGAAGGGCGACAACTGCACGCCGCCCGGCATGCCGTACATCATGGGCGTCGGCCAGTATCCGATCGAGTTCCTGTTCACGCCGGGACGCGTGACGATCCATCACGAAGCCTGGATGCAGTGGCGGAACATCTTCACGGATGGCCGTGCGCACGGCGATGGGGAGCCTTCGTTCTACGGGGACTCCATCGGCAAGTGGGAAGGCAACACGCTCGTCGTCGACACCGTGAACATCAAGGACACCGTGCCGCTCGCGGCCGGCATGTATCACAGCGACAAGATCCACATCACCGAGCGCATCCATCTCGACCCGAAGGATCCTGACAAGCTCCTCGCCGAAGTGACGGTCGCGGACCCCGAGGCGCTCGCCAAGCCTTACACGAACGTGTACGTCTTCACGCGCTCGCGCGAGTACAACCTCCTCGAGTTCATCTGCGCGGAAAACGACCGCAACAAGCTGGACGCCGAAGGAAATACCACCTTCGATCACGAGTGAGCCGCCGCACATTTCCCAATAAAAATACGGAAAATAGACGCACGCCCGCTCGCCCCGGGCGCGCGTCCGCCAGAATGAGGGTGTACTGAAAAGGCAACGGAGCGGCGCTGTGAAGGCGCTCATACAGACCGACTACGGCGATCCGGCGAAGGTGCTGGAATTGCGTGAAGTCCCCGCGCTCACCCCTGGCGAAGGCCAGGCCATCGTGGCCATGGAGGCCGCCGTGGTGCACGTCGCCGATGCGCACACCGTGCTCGGCGCCGACGGCTTCCGCAAGAACCTGCCCCGCACGCCCGGCTACGAGGGCGTGGGGCGCGTTTCCGCCGTGGACCGCGATGTGAAGGGCATCGTGCCCGGCATGCGCGTGTTCCTGCCGATCGGTTGCGGCACCTATCGCGAAGAGGTCGCCGTGAGCGCTGCCGATCTCACGCCCGCGCCGGAGGGCGACCCCGTGCAGATCGCGTTGCTGTCGCTCAGCCCGGCGACGGCAATGCTGATGCTGCAGGATTTCGTGAAGCTGCGGCCGGGCGACTTCGTCGTGCAGAACGCCGCCAGCTCCGCCGTGGGGCGCATGGTGATCCAGCTCGCCAACGAGATGCAGGTGAAAGTCGTCAACGTCGTGAAGAGCTCGGTCGTGATTCCCGAGCTCAAGGAGATCGGCGCCGGCGTCGTGCTGCTCGACACGCCCGATCTTCGCGACCGCGTCGCCGCCGTCACGCAAAGCTCCCCGTGAGGCTGGCGCTGGATGCGGTCGGCGGCGAAGCCACCGCGCGCCTCGCCGCGTGTCTCGACGAGAACGGCACGGTAGTCAGCTACGGCACGATGAGCGGCGAGCCGTGTCACATGCCCGTGGATCTCCTCGGTGCGCGCGGCATTCGCCTCTGCGGCATCCATCCTGCGCGCCAGCTCAACAAGCACATCCCCGAGGAGCGCAACGCGCTGTACGTGCGATTTGGCGAGATGTTGAGAGCCGGGAAACTGCGCGGCCGTCTCGGTGCCACGTACACGCTCGACAAAGCGATCGACGCGATCCGTCACGTGCTTCGTGATGGAGACAAGCGCATCGGTCGCGTCGTGATTCGCATGAAGGACGTCGCGGTGCCCGAGCAGGCGCCCGCCGCGCCGCCGGCAGGCACCGTGATGACGCAACCGCCGCCGCCGGGCCCCGCACCCGTCGCCGCCGGTGTATCGATGCATCCTGCGGATGCGTCAGGCTCCGCCGCGGCGGCTGACGCGACTTCGCCGCAGGCTGAAGCAGAAGCTCCGGGCACGTCGAGCGCAGGCGGGGTGTAACGCTTCCGACGAACAATGTTCTGGCGCCATCCGCGACGGCGCGCCCGGGACGGAACAATGGCCCACCCGCGCGGCATGACAATCCGGCGCCATGGACCGCGAGCATTTTCTCCGAGAGATGCAGGGTGGCGGCTCTCTCGACTACGAGATCTACCTGAACACGCGCGCGCTGCTGGCGTGCCAGAAGCCGTTCGATCAGCTCTGCAATCGCGACGAGCTGCAGTTCCAGGTCGTGCACCAGGTCGAAGAGCTCTGGATGAAGCTCATCGCGTTCACGCTTCTCGACGTCGATGAGTGCATGGAGAAGGAGCAGTCCCATCGCGTCGTCACGCTGCTGGGCCGCTGCCATCGCACGCTGCGGCTCATGACCGCGCAGCTCGAGTTACTCGAGACGATGTCGCCCAAGGAGTATCAACAGATCCGCCTGCAGCTCGGGAACGGAAGTGGACAGGAGTCCCCGGGTTTTCGCGTGCTGCTTCAGATGCTACCCAACATCTGGCGCACCTTCGAGCGGGTCTATCTCACCGGACGCGGGCTCACCGTCGAGCAGATCTACGACTCGCGCTACTGCCACGACGATGCGTATGCAGTGGCGGAAGCGCTGATGGAGCTGGACGAGCAGTTCCAGAAGTTTCGCTGGTGCCACATCCTGCTCATCCACCGGTCCATCGGCATGGGGGCGGCGTCCCTGAAGGGGCATTCGGTGGATCTGCTCCAGACTGGCGCAAAGCACCGTTTCTTCCCGCAGCTGTGGGAGATCCGCTCGAAGATGACCGACGCCTGGGGCGACACGTACGGAAGGGTGCGGGGTACACTTGCCGCCGAAACCCGACCTCGCGAGTCCGCCCATGACCTCGAACCCCTCTGCGCTCAGCACCGCTGAACTACAGGCCCTCGATCGGGCGACCATCCTCCATCCGTTCACGCCGCTGCGCCAGTTCGCCTCCGGCCAGGCGGGCGAGCCCCGCATCGTGACGGGCGGGCAGGGCATCCGCATTCAGCTTCGCGACGGCAAGGAGCTCATCGACGCCTTCGCCGGCATCTACTGCAACCACGTGGGCTACGGCCGCCGCGAGATCGCGGACGCCATTCATCAGGAAGCGCTGAAGCTCGCGTACTACCACTCATTCCGCGGCTATTCGAACGAGCCCGCCATCCGGCTCGGCCGGCGCGTGCTCGACATGGCGCCCGCTGGAATGCAGCGCATCCAGTTCGGCCTTTCGGGGTCGGATGCCAACGAGACGCAGCTGAAGATCGTCTGGTACTACAACAACGTTCTCGGCAGGCCGGACAAGAAGAAGATCATTTCGCGCTGGCGCGGCTATCACGGCAGCACCGTCATGGCGGGCAGCCTCACCGGGCTCGACAATCACCATCACGCGTTCGATCTGCCTCAGGGGCCCGTGCTGCACACGATGACGCCTCACTACTTCTGGCACGCGGAAGCCGGCGTGGACGAGCGTGAGTTCTCACGCAGCTGCGCCAAGAAGCTCGAAGGTCTCATCACCCTCGAAGGGCCGGAAACCATTGCCGCGTTCATCGGCGAGCCCGTGCTCGGTACCGGCGGCATCATTCCGCCGCCGCAGGGATACTGGGAAGAGATCCAGAAGGTGCTGCGGAAGTACGACATCCTGCTCATCGCCGATGAGGTCGTGTGCGGTTTCGGGCGGCTCGGCGCCGCGTTCGGTTCGCACGTGTATGGCATCGAGCCGGATCTCATCACCATCGGCAAGGGCCTCACGAGCGGCTATCAGCCGCTTTCCGGCGTGCTGGTGGGGGACAAGGTGTGGCAGGTGCTGCAGCAAGGGTCGGATGCCTACGGGCAATTTGCGCACGGCTACACGTTCTCGGGACATCCGGTGTGCGCGGCGGCGGCGCTCGCGAATCTGGACATCATCGAGCGCGAGAAGCTCACCGAGAACGCGGCGAGCGTCGGCGCGTACTTCCTGCAGCGCTTGCGAGGGGAGTTCACGGATCGTCCCTACGTCGCGGAGGTGCGCGGGGTGGGGCTCCTCGCCGCCATCGAGTTCGCGCAGGATCCGGCGAACAAGCAGCGCTTCGACGCAGACCGGCGCATCGGTGCGCAGCTGGCGGCGGCGTGCCTGGAAGAGGGCGTGATCGTGCGCTCCATGCCCCACGGCGACATCCTCGGCTTCGCCCCGCCGCTCATCATCACGCGCGACGAGGTGGACGACATCGTCAAGCGCGTGGTGCGGGCCGTGGACAAAGTGACCCGCCGAATCTGAGTCGTCGCCGCCCGCCGCCGCAGCACGCTTTCCTGGGTACGCGTGGTGCGGCGGGGGGCGACTCGATCAGAACCGCTTCTTCACCGAAATGCCCCACTCCCGCGGCCGGCCGTACTGCCCTTCGTTCGTGCCGAGCGACTCGAGGAAGTCGAGGGCGCCGTTCAGGTAGAGCCGGTTCGTCAGGTTGGTGCCGAGCAGGGTCACCGTCCAGTTGTTGTCGTTGGACGTCCAGCCGATGTTGGCATCGACCAGCGTGTACGCACCCTGGCTTGCACGGCGGAAGTTGTTCGAGGAATAGAACACCCGCGATTGATACTTCGCGTCCGCGCGGAACGTGAGGGAACCCCTGTCCGCAAGTCCCACGGTGTACTGCGCGCCGAGGTTGCTCGTCCACTTCGGCGCGCGGATCGGCCGGCACTCCTTGCACGGGGCGGCGCGCGCGTTCGCTTCGCGCTGGGCCTGGGAGAGCTGCGGCGGCGAGTTGTTGAGGATGTAGTTCGGATCGGCCCGGCCGAGGTCTTCGTACTGGAAGCCGAGATAGCCGACCGAGCCTTCCACGCGGAAGCCCTCGAAAACCGCGGCTTCGAACTCGAGCTCCACGCCGTCCATGTGCGCCTTGCCGGCGTTCAGCGGCGGGAAGGTCACTGCGTTGTTCGCGTCGACGAACACGCTGGGAAGCTGCATGTCCGTGTATTTCACGTAGAAGGTCGCGAGATTCAGGCGCAGCCTGCGCTCGAACAGCTCGCTCTTCACGCCCACCTCGAAGGAGTTGAGATCTTCCGGATTGAACGAGGTGACCTGCGCCGCGGAGGCGGGGCGGGGATTGAAGCCACCGCCGCGAAAGCCTTTTTGCCAGCTCACATACGTGTTCACCACCGGCGTGAACTGGTAGGAAAGGCTCAGCATCGGGCTGGTTCGCGATGCCTCTGCCGTAGCGGTCGTCACTGGGAAGAGCAGCGACCCATCCGACTGCTGTGAGCGGATTACCGTGAACTCCTTCTTGTCCTTCGTGTAGCGCACGCCGGCCGTGAGAGCCAGCTCGTCCGTCAGATGATTCACGGTATGCAGGAACACGGCCCAGTTGTCCGAGTCCTGATTGTCGATGCGATCGATCAGCGCCTGCGGGAACGCGGGCGTCTCGTTCGGATAGAGGATCACGAAGTTCGGCTGGAAGTCCGTCGCCTGGAACCAGAAGGCACCGGCGGTCCAGTCGGTGCGGCCGCCGAACATCGTGCCGTTGAAGCGCAGCTCCGCGCTGTCCTGATCGTGCACGAAGCGGTCGAAGGTGTGATTGATCGGCAGCGGCGAGCCATCCGAATCGCGCCCGAACTCGGCATCGAACTTGCGATGCGCCAGGATCAGCTTCATCGCCAGGGTATCGGTGATCTTCCAGTCCGCGGTGCTGCTCACGCCCCAGTGGAGTACGTGGCTGATGTTCGGTGTCTCGAGGCCGTTGATCGGATCCTCGAAGCTCGAATAGCTCGCGTAGGGGCTGCCGGTGATGAAGCGGCGATCGAACTGCACGCCGTAGCGTGGACCTGCCACCTGCTGATTGAAGCGGTTGAGCAGCGCGATCGAGCCGGTTTCGTTGATGTCGAGCGTCTTGTCGGCGGGACCCTCGCTGTTGTCATCCGTGATATCGCCGATGAGGCTGATCTCGAAGTTGTCGTTGGCGACGAAGCGGAAGGCGGCGCGTGCGGCCTGCACGTCTTCCCCGCCCATCGTGTCGACCTTGCACCCGCGGCCGCCGCGGCGTGAGGTGTCCGAGGGCAGGGTGCCGGCGAGCTGCGGCGTGCCCTGTTCCGCCATCGCACACGCGAAGTCGAGCACATCCACATAGCCGTCACGTTTCTTCGAGGAGAACGAGAAGCGGCCGAACACATGATCCTGCACGATGGGTGCTTCGAACGCGCCCCGGAAATCGATGCGATTGAACTTGCCGTAGGTACCTTCGATGAACCCCGGGCCATCGCCTGTCGGCTTGCGCGACACCATGCGAATGGCGCCGCCCGCTGCGTTCTTGCCGAAGAGCGTGCCCTGCGGGCCGCGCAGCACTTCGACGCGCTCGAGATCCAGAAGGTCGAGCACGGCCCCGGTCGAGCGGGCGAGCACGACGTCATCCACGTAAATCGGCACGCCCGGCTCGAACACCGGTTTGAAATCCGTGAGGCCGACGCCCCGGATGTTGGCGACGAGAGTAGGGCCGTAGCCCGCGCCAAGTGGGTTGATCGTGACGTTAGGTGAGAACTTGCCAATGTCGACGACGCTCGCGGCGTTGCGCATTTCCAGCGCGTCGCCGCTGATGGCCGTGATGGCGAGCGGCGTCCTTTGCAGCGATTCTTCGCGAAACCGTGCGGTGATGACGACTTCCGCGAGGCCGCCGGTGTCGGCAGGTTCCTGCGCGGTGACGAGTGTCGGAACGAGAGCGATGCCCGCGAGCGCGAGCTGGCGCGAACGAAGCGCCGACCGGACGAACGAACGAAGATTCACCGAGACCTCCCCCCAAAGGCGACGACATGCCGCCTCCCCCTCGGTCGCGAGCGTACTGGCTGGTCCTGGGAGACTCAACCTTCATGGTTGCTAGAGCATCCGCCTCGGCACTGTTGCAATCGCAACAGCGAACGGATTGCATCCGTGATGCAGTCAGGGATGAAGTGATTTCCCTCTGAGTCGAGCGGCGTGCGCTGGATTCAGGGTGAGCAGGACACCT
>JBDZVF010000098.1:0-15722 GCA_040255575.1 Pseudomonadota bacterium
CGCGAGCGTGCGCGGGAGGCCGTGCGATGCCGAGCGGCACCAGTTCCACGGGTCGCTGCGCTCCGTAGATGCGCGAGACGTTCGAGCGCGTATCGCGCGATTGCGCGATCACCGCATCCGCCCGTTCCAGCATCTTCCTGATGGGCGCGCGCAGGAACCCATGGCGGTGCGGGGACGTTGGTTTCGACGGGTCGTAGAGGTCGCCGCCGTGCACCGAGAGCACGTTCGGAATCTGCAGTTTGCGGGAGAGCCAGTCTCCCACCGGGCCGGTCGGCACCACGAAGTGCGTGTTGATGACATCGAACGCGCGATTGCGGCCGAGTCTCAGGCCGCGCAGGAAACCGGTCGGCAAATACGCTGCCATCGAGGGCAGGTTGGCGACGGACATGTGCCGGCGGAAAAACACCGGCACGCGGATGACGCGCACGCCTTCTTCGACACTTTCGGCCGGCAGGCCGAACGCGCGCGACGTGAGCACCGTGACGTCATGGCCGCGGCGGGTCAGCTCGGCGGCAAGCGCCGCCATGACTACGCCTCCGCCTCCGCCAATAGGTGGGTATTCGTAATTTGCGAACAGGATTTGCATGTGTCCGATAGCCGTCGTAAGAGCGCGTCGAGGGGATCTTCAGCAGCTTGCGTGCCAGCGCTGCGCCTCGCACGCGCTTGATGCGCCACAGTTTTCGCTTCTGGATGAGAACAAAGATGACCCCCAATTCACGTCGTGAAGTCCTCGCCACGGTCCCTGCGCCCTTGCGCGAGCCGCGCCGGCTCGCCGCGCGGCTCGAGCCGTTCGACTCCTACTGGCAGGCGCCCAGGGACGTCGAAAAAGGTTACGCATCATTCGCCGCATACTACCGCGCGAACTATCTGCCGCGCCTGCCGAAGGACCGGGATGTCAGCATTCTCGTCGTGAGCTGCGGCCCAGGCTATCTCGTGCATACGCTGCGCGAGAGCGGTTACCGCAACGTCGTGGGCATCGACTCGGACCCGGTGAAGATCGAACACGCGAAGCGCCGCGGCCTGCCGTGCGAGACCGCGCGCGCGTTCGAGTTCCTGGAAGGCCGCGTGGCCGCCTATGACGTGATCATTCCCGAGCAGGAGCTCAATCACCTCACGCTCGAGGAGACGATCGACTTCCTGAAGATCTGCAAGGTCGCGTTGCGCCCGGGCGGACAGCTCCTGGTCTACGCGATGAACGGCGCGAATCCGCTGGTTGGATCGGAAAATTTGTCCCACAACATAGACCATTTTTACAACCTCACTGAATACAGCCTGCAACAGGTGCTGGAGCTGGCGGGCTTTCGCGAGGTGCGGGTCTTCGCGCTGAAGCTCTATGTGTTCTGGACGAATCCTTTCAACTATGTAGGGCTCGCCGCGACTTCGCTGCTCGAGCTGTTGCTGCGCGCAGTGTTCGTGCTGTACGGAAAGAAAGTTCGCGTGTTGAGCAAGAAGCTCGCGGCATCCGCACTGGCGTAACGCGTCCATCACTTACGTCAGCAGGCCCGCTTCTCGATACCAGTCTGCCGTCAGCTGCGCGCCGCGCGCGAACGGCACCTGCGGTCGCAACTCGAGCACGCGAGCGGCGCGCTCCGTCGAGAAACGAAAGCTCTTGCGAAAGAAATCGAGCCGCCGGCTGTGCAGCGGCGGCTTGAGACCGAGCGGCGGCATCACCGTCTCGCAAATGCGGGCCGCGATATCGAACGGCCAGATCGGCACGTGCCGACAACGCGCGGGCTTGCCGAGTGCCGTGCAGATAGAAGCGACCATCTCGTTCGTGGTGATACGTTCACTGCCAGCGAGGATCAGCGTTTCCCCCACCGCGGCGGGCGCGTGAGCAGCCGCCAATAGCGCTTTGCAGAGGTCTTCCACGTAGATGAGCTGTCGCTCATTGCAGCCACTTCCGAGCGTCACGTAACGGCCACGCTTGATGGCCTTGAACAGCTTCAGCAGGCGCAGATCCGCGGGGCCGTATGTCTCGCTGATGCGCGTGATGACAACCTCGAGATGCTTTGCGAACTCGCGGGCCACCGCTTCGCCCGCGGCCTTGGTGCGGCCGTAAGGATTGTCTGGCCGGAGCGGACTGAGCTCATCGAGCACGCTGTCACGCGCGTCGCCGTACACACCAATGGTGCTGCCGTGAACTACGCGCTTTACTCCTTCGCGAGCGGCCAGCTGCAGCAGCGAGCGCGTGCCCTCGACATTCACCTTGTGGAAGTGGCTCTCCGGGGCTTCGGCTTCGTGCTGAGCGGCGGCGAGATGGATGATCGCGTCCTGACCCGCGAGCGCCTCACGCAGGCGGGCCGTGTCGTCGAGCGTGGCTTCGACGATGGCGATTCCGGCACGAGCGAGGAGGTCGTATCGGAAGCGCTCCGTGTCGTTGTTGATCGGGCTGACGACGGTAACGGAATGCCCGCTGCCTGCCGCGTGCAGCGCGAGCTGCGAGCCTATGAATCCAGTGCCGCCAGTGATGAGGAGCCGCGGCGTCGCGGTCATGCTTCAAACAGCATCGGTGAGCAGATCGGCCTCGGCCTGGCGCCCGGCCACACGCGCTGCAGTGGCCTGCCGCGTCGGCTCCACAGCGGTGAGGAAGCGCTCGAACTGCGCGTCTACCTCGCGGCGCTCTTCTGCGGCTTGTCTGGCGGACCAGCCAAGTGCCTGCTGCATGAACGTGCAGACTTCCTCGAGCGCGGCTTCACCCGGATGCCCGGCGGTGCCGAGCTCCGTGCGGCGAAAAATGATGTCTGAAAGTGTCTGCACCATCTCGTCGCGCAGCGCATAGGCTACTTCCGCGAGCGTCACATGCGTGCCGGCGACGCATTTTCGCAATGTGGAGTTCGCGTCGGCCATCGCGACGACGCGATGCATGCGCGTGCCGTAATTCGCGACCAGCGAATCCACCGCCGACGGCGGCATCCACAACGGCCGGTTGCGGCGGGAGTGCGCGAGCAGCCGCTCGTAGTCATCGAACTCGCCTCCGGGCAGCGGCTCGAGCACGGAGCGGCTGCGGGCGGAGCGCTCCGGGTTCTCGACCGCCGCGGCGAGCGATGCCGGATTGAATGGATCGAGATCCTTGCGGTAGATCTGCTTCATCACGAGGCCGAGCGCGTTCACCGCGTCGAGCCGTGCCACCGTATATCGAACGCTGATGCTCGTGACGAGCCCCGAGAGGCCATCGGTCGCGCGATGATCGATGAGCCGCGAGCGCTTGCCGAAGCTCAGGCTCGCCGGGCTCTGCCCCGGTGCGTCCCCGAAGGGCACGAGCCCGAAGTCCACGCGCTCCACTTCCGATTCGCGCAGGTCGAAACCCGGATGGCTCGTGTTGATCTCGTCGATCCACGCGCGCAATTCACCGCGCGTCAGGCGAACCGCATCGGCGTCGCGCGGCACGATCGAATGCCACACGCCGACCAGCGTGCGATCACGCCACGGCGCCATGAAGAGATGGCGCGCGCCGCGTTTCAGCAGCGCGTCGCCGTCGTGGCTCACACCCTGAAGCGCCAGCGCCCAGGGTCCCCCCGGACGTCGCTTGATCACGAAGCAGGCGTCGCGCGACCACGTGCTCGGCGCGATCGCGTTCTGCGTCGTCATGCCTTTCAGCAAGCCTTCCGCCCACGCGCCGGCGGCATTCAGCACCACGCGTGCACGGATGTCGAAGCGCTCGCCCGTGAGCACATCGCGTGCGACCACGCCGTAGACGCGCTTATCCTGGATCAGGAGACGCTCGGCCTCGACGTAGTTGGCCACCTGCGCGCCCAACTGCTCAGCCGCCATGATGAACGACAGCACCAGGCGCGGCGGATTGTGCATCTGGCCGTCTTCGAACGCGGCCGCGCCCGTCAGCCCCTGCTCCGGAATGGTCGGGAACATCGCGAGCGTCTCGTCGCGGCCGAAAAAGCGCGTGCCGTGCACGTGGCGGCTCGGGTCGGTGATCTGCCGGTTGCGGTCGGCGCTCAGGAGGTCGTACGCCAGCATGCCGGCGCCGAGAAACCAACGGCTACGCCTTCCCAGGCCGTAGGTCGGGATGACGAAGGGCAGGGGCTTCACGAGGTGCGGTGCGAGGCGCAGGAACACCGAGCGCTCGTAGCTCGTGGAGCGTAGCCGGGGGATGTCCCCGTGCTGCAGGTAGCGGATGCCGCCGTGAACCACCTTGAAGCAGTGGGCGGAGGCACCTGAACCGAAATCGTGCCGCTCGATGAGCGCCACGCGGAGGCCACGCAGCGCCGCCTCGCGTGCGGCGGCGGCTCCTGCCGCTCCACCGCCGATGATGAGGAGGTCGTACTCGGTTCTCGCCAGCTCTGGAAGATTTCGATGCATCGGTTCTTGTATCCGCCGTGTACGGCGGCGCCCGATGCATTCGAGCAAGCATCATGCCCGGGGGCGCTGGCACGCCCCGGGGCTTTTTTTACCGCTGTTTGAACTCTTCGGGCGTCAGCTGGTGACGGCCGAGCAGCTTGTAGAAGTCCGTGCGGTTACGCTTCGCCAGGCGCGCCGCCTGACTCACGTTGCCGCCGGTGATCTGCAGGATCTGTGAAAGGTAGCTGCGCGTGAACTCGTCGCGCGCCTCGTCGAAGGAGGGCAGGCGGCCCGGGCCGCCACCGAGTGACTGCTGCACCAGTTCGACGGGAATGATCGGTGTCTGCGACAACGCGACGTTCTGCCGAACCACGTTCTGCAGCTGGCGGATGTTGCCCGGCCAGTCGGCCGTGGCGAGCAGCTCCACGGCTTCCGGCGCGTAGATCTTGCGCACGCCGCTCTCCTTCGCGATCTGCGCGAGGAAGTGGGCGACGAGCAGCGGAATGTCCTCGCGACGCCGGTTGAGCGGCGGCATCTCGATGTGCACGACGTTCAGGCGGTAATACAGATCCTCACGGAACTGGCCCGAGGTCATGTATTGCTGCAGATCGCGATGGGTCGCGGAGATCACACGCACGTTCACCGCGATCGCATCGGTGCTGCCGACCGGACGGATCACATTTTCCTGCAGCACGCGCAGCAGCTTCACCTGCAGGCGCGGCGGCATGTCGCCGATCTCATCGAGCATCAGCGTGCCGCCGTCGGCGGCCTGGAAGAGGCCGCGATGCGCACGCGTGGCGCCGGTGAACGAGCCCTTCTCGTGGCCGAAGAGCTCCGACTCGAGCAGGTTCTCCGCCATCGCGGAGCAATTGATCGCCACGAACGGCTTGTGCCGGCGGGGGCTTGCGCGATGGATCGCGCGCGCGAGCAATTCCTTGCCCGTGCCGCTCTCCCCCGTGATGAGCACGCGCGCATCGGTGCCGGCGACCATGTGGGCCTGCGCGAGCTTCTCTTCCATCACCGAGCTGCGCGTGACGATCTCCGCGCGCCAGTCTTCATCGGAGGCGCCGAAGCCGGAGATGCGCAGCGCCTTCTGCACCTGGTCCAGCAGCTCCTGCTTGTCGACGGGTTTGGTGAGGAAGCCGAACGCGCCCATCTGCGTGGCCTGCACGGCATCGGGAATGGTGCCGTGCGCGGTGAGAATGATCACTTTCAGGCCGGGCCAGCGGTTCTGCAGCTCCTTCAGCAGGCCAATGCCGTCCATCTGGTCCATGCGAAGGTCGGTGATGACGAGGTCCGGCCGGAAGCGGCTCGCCGCAGCGAGCGCCTGCATGCCGCTCTCGACGGCCTCGACGTCGTAGTTCTCGGCGCGCAGCCGGATGGTGAGCAGGCGGAGCAGTCCCGGATCGTCGTCGACCACCAGGATGCGTGCCTTGCGTTTGCCGGTCTGGTTCACGATCGGGTTCCTTCGATTCTCGGAATAAACGGCAGGCTGTAACACGGGGCACTCACCTTGGCTGTTGCGCGGCAGGCCGGGAGTCTAACCCGTTGTTAAATCTTACGACTCCTGTCGCGGTTTGGAGTCAAGGCGAACGTGACTCAGCGCTCGATTTTCGCTCGCTCAGGGACTTCTCGATGTCGGAAATCGCATCCAGTTTCGCCTGGGCTTCCTCGAGCTCCTTGCGCAGGCGGGCGTTTTCCTCGACCTCTGCCTGCAGACGCTTGTTGGCCGCCGCGTTACGGTCCTTGTCGTTGCGGACCACGGCACTCTGCAGCCGCTTGTTCTCGGCTTCGAGCGCGAGCTGCACATCGACCTTCTGCTGCTCGAGAAACGCGAGAGCGCGCTCGGCAGGCAGCAGCGCGGCCGGCGCAGCCATCAGTTCCCGCAGCAAGCGCTGTGCGCGGGGCAGGTCGGTGGCGGCGTGGTTCGGGGTCGCGAGCACGAGTGCGAGCCGCAGCTGATGACTTGGCGTTGGCGCCAGGTCGTACTCGCGTTGTGCCGCCGCCGCGATTTCCGCCTGTTCGGCGGGCGCGCTCTGCACGAGTCGTTGCAGGTTTTCGAGATAGCCGGAGATGAGGGCGGCCGAGGCGGCCTGCCTGTCGATCACAGGCGCCTGCACTGGCGGGCGCGAGTCCTTGCGCATGAACAGGTCCGTGGCGCAGCCGCTCATCAGTGCCGCCAGTGCGGCCACGAGAGTGACGAGGAGCACGTCTGCGATGCTGATCCCTGCGAACTTCGCGATTCTTCTCACGCCCTCACGCCGCATGCGCCTGTTCCTTCGGCGGGGGGCTCGCCTTGACGTCTCCCGGCCAGCGAATCGGCATCGTGATGCGGAAGTGCGCGCCGGGGAACTCGCCATCGATGATCTGCACGGTGCCGCCGTGAGCGTTCACGAACTCGAGCACCACGGAGAGCCCGATGCCGGTGCCCTTGAGACTGCCGCTCTTGGCCGCGCGTCCCGTGTAGAACGCCTCGAAGATGTGCGCGCGTTCTTCGGGCGGGATGCCGGGGCCGTTGTCCGCCACATCGAGCACCAGATCCTCGCCGGACTGCGCGGCGCTCATGTGGATGGCGCCGCCCTTGGGGGAATACTTCACGGCGTTCGACAGCAGGTTCTCCAGGATGAGGCGCACCTTGCCGCGATCCGCGATGAGCGTGACGTCCTCGATCTTCACGTCCAGCCGCACGCGCTGGGAGAGCAGCGTGAGCTGCTGGTTCTCCAGCACCTGCTTCACGAGCGGCCGCAGGCGGAACTCGCTCGAGTCGAGCGTCGCGCTCGAGGTCTGCCATGCGCTGAAGGACAGCAGGTTCTCGATGAGCCGCTGCAGCTTGATTCCGTTCTCGCGCAAAATTCCAGTGACCTCCCGTTGATTGCTGTCGAGCTCGCCGACGGCGCCGTCCATCAGCAGCTCCGTTCCCTCGCGGATGTTCGCGAGCGGAGTCTTCAGCTCATGCGACATGTGTCGCAGGAACCGGCTGCGTTCCTGCGCCAGGTCGAGCAGGCGGCCGCGCAGCCATTCGAGCTGCCGGCCGACCCTTTCCAGGTCCTGAGGACCGGCCACGGCGATGGGTCGTGACAGGGTGCCGCTGCCGAGCTCGCTGATGGCACGGTCGAGCTGGCGCAGGGGCCGGCCGACGGCGAGCGTGACGGCGATGATTGCGATGATCGTGAGGGGAATCAGCAACGCCGATTTCCACACGATACTGCGGCGGGCCGCCTGGGTCCGTAGCTCGAGCGCCGCCACTTCGGCGCTGATCTGCGCGTTGCTCTGCTCGCGCACCTTGGCCGCGAGCGCCGCGAGCTCATCGAAACGTTCCGGCAGATCGCCCAGGTCTGATTCGCCCGGAGTCATGGACAGCACACTCAGGCGGATCGTTCCCTGCTGCAGACCGAGTTGGCCGAGCGCTTCCCGCGCGGCCGGCGAGGTCAGCTGCTTTTCGAGCTGCCGGCGAGTGGCGGTGAGGGATTCGTCCTTCTGCCGATAGATGTCGAGATTCTTCTGGGCGTTCTTCGCCGGCAGCACGCCGTAGTAGCGCGCCGTACGCAGCAGCTCGGCGATCTGGCCTTCGAGCTCGGAGCTGGCGCGCGCGGTATCGGCGCCTTCCTGCACGGTCCGCTGCGCCTGATCGGCG
Organism: Pseudomonadota bacterium; assembly: GCA_040255575.1. Classification (GTDB taxonomy): domain Bacteria; phylum Pseudomonadota; class Gammaproteobacteria; order Steroidobacterales; family Steroidobacteraceae; genus JADGHX01. The sequence goes on from JBDZVF010000098.1 coordinate 7,928, forward strand.
AGCACACGGATCTGGTAGCCGGCGTCGCCGAGCGCGACGAGCAGCGGCAGGGTGGTCAGTACGAGCCCGAGCACCATCAACCGGCTCAAGGACTTGGGTCTTGGCCAACGCATGGCCCGCCATTGTAGAGGGGAGAAAAGTTGCCTGCGGCGCTTTTCTTCGGCCTGGAGAGGCGTTTCCGGCGGGAAAAGGCGCGTTTTTCGCCACGCCTGTCAGCACCCCGCCACGCCGGGCCGCCTGTCAGTCAGGATCGGCGGCCTGGGCCACCAAGTCAGTTCAGCGCTCCTTGCCACGAGCGGGTTCAGCGAGCCGAGCCGGCCCTCGCTACCAGGGCGCGCTCTGAAGCTTCTTCTCCCACTTCAGGGCGTGCTCGACGATCGTGTCGAGGTCATCGAGGCGAGGCTTCCATCCGAGCACGGACCGCACCCGCTCGGCCCGTGCCACCAGCACGGGCGGATCGCCGGCGCGGCGCGGCTCCTCCTTCACCACGAGCGCACGTCCGGCCACGCGTTCGACGCTGCGAATGACCTCGCGCACGCTGTATCCGTGGCCGTACCCGCAGTTGAGCGTCACGGACGTGCCGTTGTCTTCCAGATACGAGAGCGCATCGAGGTGGGCGGTCGCCAGATCCTCGACGTGAATGTAGTCGCGCACGCCCGTGCCGTCCGGCGTCGGGTAGTCGGTTCCGAAGATCGAAACATGGGATCGCTTGCCTACTGCCGCCTCCACTGCCACTTTCACCAGCAGCGTGGCAAGCCGGGTGGCCTGGCCGATTCGGCCCTGCGAGTCCGACCCCGCGACGTTGAAGTAGCGCAGGGCCACGTACCGCATGTCCGATGCCTGGGCGAGGTCGCGCAGCATCCACTCGGACATGAGCTTCGACGTGCCGTAAGGATTGATGGGCGCAGTCGGCGTGCGCTCGTCGGCATAGTCCCCATCCGGGATGCCGTAGACCGCGGCGGTCGAGGAGAACACGAAGTGCTTCACGCCGCTTTCCACGCAACACTGCAGCAGGTTGCGGGTGGCGCAGGTGTTGTTGCCGTAGTACTTGAGCGGGTCGCTCACCGACTCGGGAACGATCGTATGCGCGGCAAAATGCATCACCGTGTCAATGCCATGCTCACGCAATACGCGCAGCACGAGTTCGCGATCCCCCACGCTGCCTTCGACGAACGGCGTGTCGAGCACGGCCTGTCGAAAGCCGGTATACAGGTTGTCGAGCACGACGACCTTGCGTCCGCGGGCGCGCAGCTGAAGCACGGTGTGGCTGCCGATGTAGCCGGCGCCGCCGGTGACCAGGATGGTGCCGTGCTGAGTCATGCTTGGTGTTCCGTTATCGTGAGTTTCAGGCCGGGATGATAGACAAAAACAATGTCGACGCGGTGATGCCATTCGCAGGGCTGTCGCCCGATGTGGTGCTTGACGCGGCCGCATCACTCGGTTTCGAAGGGGACGGCCGGCTCTTCGCGCTCAACAGTTATGAGAACCGGGTCTATCAGATGGGGCGCAGCGAAGGCGCGCTGGTGCTGAAGTTCTACCGCCCGGCACGCTGGAGCGATGCGCAGATCGCCGAAGAGCATGCGTTCACCGCGGAGCTCGCCGCCGCGGAGATGGCGGTCGCCGCACCGATCGAAGTGGCGGGCCGCACGCTGTTCCGATTCCGCGACTTCCGCTTCGCCGTGTTTCCCTGGTTGCGGGGGCGGGCGCCGGAGCTCGATGCGCCCGAGGCGCGCCTCATGCTGGGGCGTGCGCTCGCGCGGCTGCATCGCATCGGCGCGGTGCGGCCGTTTCGCGCGCGGTTGACGCTTTCCGTCGAGCGGCTGGGTTTTCAGGCGCGCGAGCAGGTGATCGAAAGCGGCCTCCTGCCCGCGAACATGGAAGAGTCCTACTGGCGCGCCACAGACACGCTGCTCGAGCGGGTCACGCGCGTGTTCTCGGAAGTGGGACCGACGCGGCAGCTGCGCCTGCATGGGGATTGTCATCTCGGCAACCTGCTGTGGAACGAGCACGGCCCCGTGTTCGTCGATCTGGACGATTGCATGACGGGCCCCGCGATCCAGGATCTGTGGATGCTGCTGTCCGGCCCCGCGGCCGATCAGCAGCGCCAGTGGCGCGAGCTCGTGGAGGGCTATGAGCAGTTCGGCATGCTGGACTTCGGCGAGCTGCGGCTGATCGAGCCGCTTCGCGCCCTGCGGATGCTCCACCATGCCGCATGGCTCGCCACCCGCTGGAGCGACCCGGCGTTCCCCCGCGCGTTCCCCTGGTTCGGCGGGGTGCGGTACTGGGAGGAGCACGTCAACGACCTCCTGGCGCAGGCCGCCGCCATCGACGACCCGCCGCTCCTGAACGGGTGAAAAGCGCGGAAATTTGAGACGCGGCACGTGCTAAGTGCCCGTGGGAAGAGGTATTGTGCCGCCGCCATGGGAAGGGGGTTGAACGTGCTATCGATGGGTCCGGTCCAGGCAGGCGCGCGCGCGATGGCGACGGCCGTGGGGCTCGTTCGCATCCCCGCTCTGGTCCTTGCCTCGGTGCTCGGTCTGGCCGTCGTTCTCACGGCCTGTGATTCCCAGCCGGACCCGACTGCCGCGGGCAGCGCCGGGGGCAACCACGCCACGCGCGCCAAGAGCGCAGCCGATGGCGGGGACCCCGACATGGTCACCGCCTTCAGCAACAGCCATGGCCTGGTGGACCTCAAATTCAAGATCACGCAGCGCCCCGCGGTGGGCGAGCCCGTCGACATCGAGCTGGCGCTCACCCCGGCGGTGGAGCTGGAACGCCTGTTCGCGCGCTTCCAGGCGGGGGATGGCCTGCAGATCATCTCGGGCGCGGAAACCGAGCGTTTCGATCACCCGGCCACCGGGGTGCCGTTGAAGCACAAGGTGACGGTCACCGCCAAACAGGACGGCATCTTTTCCGTGAATGCAGTCGTGCTTGTCGACTCGGCCAAGGAGTCCGTGGCGCGTAACTACTCCTTTCCGCTCATTGCCGGGCAGGGGCTCGCCGAAACGCCCGAAACTTCATCCGCGACCGCATCGAGCGTCGCAGACGCCAAACCGGCTGCCACTCAACCGTAGCCAGCTGGCGACTCTCGCGCCTCACGCCGGCGCACGTACTATTCAGCGCTGTTTGTTGCGGCTGACGGGTCTGCCAAAAAGCGGGAGGCTCGTCACGCGGCCGGGAAGGCCGCGCCTCTTATGATTCTCCCAGGACGGGACGTCTTCGTTTATGTCAAACACTTCGAAGTTCCGGGCGCTCCCCGATCCCCGGGAGGGCGACCGCGCAGCCGAGCGCGCGCCCACCGGCGCCACCACGGTCGTGCGGGTCGATCCGAGCACCTTCGTCGGTGAGGATGGGCCGGAGCTTCATCCGCATTTGCGCATGCAGCTTCGCGAGCTGCGCCTGCGCAGCGGCTCGCCCGTCATCGATGTCGGCGCATTGTTGCGCCTCGTGAGCGGGCACTATCAGGCCGTCGATGATGAACGCCGTGGCATCGTGCAGTCGATGCGGCTCATGGCCGATGAAGCGCGCGCCATGGCGCACGAAGTGCGCACGCAGAGCTCCGAGCACCTGCAGGTCATCCTCGATCACATCAAGGACGTGGTGCTGACCGTCGACGAGGAAGGCGTCATCCGCACGTTCAATCCGACCGGCGAGCGCGTGTTCGGCTTCAGTGAGGCGGAGGTCGTTGGCGAGCGCATCGATCTCCTCATTCCCCGCATCGCGCAGCACGAGAGCGTGCCGCAAGCACTGCAGCGTCTCGCCGCGAGCTCGGGCGACACGCACATGGACCTCGCGTCCCGCGAATCGTGGGGTCTGCGCAAGGATGGCCGAACGTTCCCCATCGAGCTTGCCGTGAGCAACGCGCGAGCGAGCCGCCGCGAGATGTACGTCGTCTGTTTGCGGGACGTGACGGAGCGTCGCGAATCGGAGCAGGCGATGCGCGAGAGCGAAGCGCGCTACCGGCTGCTCGTCGATCACGCGCCCGAGGCCATCGTGGTCTTCGATGCGGACTCCGGCCGTTTCGTCGACGTGAACGAGAACGCGGGCCGGCTCTTCGGGCTCGATCGTGAGGAGCTGCTGCGCGTCGGCCCGGGCGAGCTCAGTCCCCCTTTGCAGCCGGACGGCACGGCTTCGCGAGACCAGGTTCGCGTGAAGATCGAGCGGGCGCTCGACGCGGGTCCTATCAGCTTCGAATGGCTGCATCGGGATGCATTCGGCAAGGAGTTCATGTGCGACGTGCGCCTGCTGCGCCTGCCGAGCGGCAGCCGCCGGCTGGTACGCGGCAGCCTTACCGATATCTCCGAGCGCAAGCGGCAGGAGACCAGTGCCGCCGCCGAGCATGCCGTGTTCGAGAAACTCAGCGGCAACGCGCCGCTGCCTGCGGTGCTCGAGTCCATCACCAACTTCATCGAGAACGGATGTGTCGGGACCGTTTGCTCGGTCAGCGTGCTGGCGCCGGAAGGCGTCGCGTTCCAGTACACCGTTGCTCCGCGGCTGCCGGAAGCGCTGCGCGCGGCGCTGTCCACGGCCGTGATCGACATTCGCAACGGCTCATGTACTGCCGCGGTGTATCTCGGGCGGCAGGTGCTGGTTCACGACATTGCGAAAGATCCGTTCTGGGAGCAGAAGCGCGCGGTCGCGCTCGATTCGATGCTCCGCTCTGCCTGGTCCACTCCGATCAAGGCTGCGAATGGCAAGGTGCTCGGCTCGCTCGGCGTGTTCCGCGAGGATGTGGGCCTGCCGACGAGCAGCGAGCAGGAGATGATGGCGCACGCCGCGCAGCTCGCCGGCATCGCCATCGAGCGGCGACTGGCGGAAGAAGCGCTGCGCGAGAGCGAAGCGAAATTCCGTGGCCTCTTCGAGACGATCGCCGAAGGGGTGTATCAGAGCCGGCGGGATGGCCGCTTCACCTCGGTGAATCCCGCGTTCGTCGAAATGTTCGGCTACCGCGGTGCCGAGGAGATCTACGCGCTGGCGGGTGCCGAGTCGCTGTACTGGAACCCGACGGAGCGGCTCGAGTTCGTGCGGCGGGTGGATGCCGAAGGCGAGATCCGCAATTTCGAGTTCGTCGCGCGCCATCGCAGCGGCAAGCAGCTCGTGATGCTGGAGAATGCGCGCGCCATTCGCGACTCCAACGGTCGCGTGGTCGGCTACGAGGGCACGCTCAACGACATCACCGAGCGCAAGCGCGCCGAGCAGGCGGTGTTCGAGGAGAAGGAGCGCGCCGAAGTCACGCTTCAATCCATCGGCGACGCGGTGATCAGCACCGACGCGGACGGCCGCATCGACTACATGAACCCGGTTGCCGAAACCCTCACCGGCTGGAACGCGGATGACGCGCGTGGCCGTGCGATCGGCGAGGTGCTGAACCTCGTTTCGGAGCAGACGCACGAGCCGCTCGAGAATCCCTTGCTGCGGGCACTGGGTCGTGGCGAAGGCCGCGCGGAGGTCGGCGACACCTCGGTGCTCATCACGCGCTCGGGGCAGGAGATTGCGATTCAGGAGTCCGCCGCGCCGATCTGCGACCGGCAGGGCAGGATGATCGGCGCAGTTATCGTCTTCCACGACGTGACGAAGGAACGGCGCCTGAAGCGCGCCCTGGCATATCAGGCGAGCCATGACGCGCTCACCGGTCTCATCAATCGCCGCGAGTTCGACAATCGACTGCAGGCGGCCGTGCAGCGCGCGCAGCGGGGCGTGGATCAGCATGCGCTGCTCTACATCGACCTCGATCAGTTCAAGGTGGTGAACGACACGTGTGGTCACCAGGCCGGTGACCGGCTTTTGCGCGACGTCACCGGTCTGCTGCAGACCCGTATTCGCGCCTCCGACACCATTGCGCGTCTCGGCGGGGATGAGTTCGGCGTGCTTCTCGAAGGCTGCACGCTCGACCAGGCCACGCGCATCGCCGACAGCGCGCGTCAGTCGATTCGCGACTATCGCTTCGTGTGGGGCGCCACGGCGCTTTCGGTCGGCGCGAGCATCGGTGTGGTCGAGATCAAGCGCGACACCGAGAACGTGGCCGCGGTCATGAGCGCCGCGGACATCGCGTGCTACGCGGCGAAGGATGGCGGGCGCAATCGCGTGCACGTCTACGATTCGGGCGGCGTCTCCAGCCGCCATCGCGAAATGCACTGGGTTGCGCGCGTGACGCGGGCGGCCGAGGAGAACCGGCTGGAGCTCTTCTTCCAGCCCATCGCGGCCATTGGCTCGCAGAGCCCGCCCCGTTTCCACGAGCTCACGGTGAAGCTGCGGGGTGACGACGGGCAGCTGGTGCCGCCGAGCGAGTTCATTCCGGCGGCCGAGCGTTACAACGCCATGTCGATCATCGATCGATGGGTGGTGCAGCAGGCCGTCGGGCTGCTCAAGGATCGTCAGCAGCGCGGCATGCCGCTGCCCATGCTGGCGATCAACGTGTCGGGCACTTCACTCAACGAACAGGCGTTCGTCGACCTGGCGCTCGCCGTGCTCGGCGACCCCGTGATCGCCGGAGCCCTCTGCTTCGAGATCACCGAGACCGCGGCCGTGACCAATCTGGCGGACGCGATCCACTTCATGCGCGAGCTCAAGACGCGCGGCTGCAAGTTCGCGCTCGATGACTTCGGAACCGGCCTGTCTTCGTTCATGTACCTGCGCACCCTGCCGGTCGACTTCCTCAAGATCGACGGCCAGTTCATCGCCCAGATCGCCGCCGATCCGGTGGACCGGAGCATGGTGGAGGCGATCGGCAAGGTCGGCCGCGCCCTCGGCATTGCAACGATCGCCGAGTGCGTGGAGACGGCCGTCGTGCTCGAAGAGCTGAAGCGTCTCGGTGTCGATTTCGCACAGGGTTATTTCATCGCTCGTCCCCTGCCGATCGCGCAGTTATGATCGGGTCGAAATAGAGTCGCCTGCGGCGATCTCTCGAAACCCTCGGCAACGTCGCGGGGCAGGGGCTTCATCATGAGCAACAAAGAGCCGCCGTTCACGGTGGGCGTCGAAGAAGAATATCTGCTGGTCGAGCGGGATACCGGCGAGGTGTGTATCGACCCGCCGGCGGAGCTCCTCCGGGAATGCACCGAGCGCGGCGGCGGGCAGATCAGCCCCGAGTTCCTGCGATCCCAGATCGAGGTCGCCACTCGCGTGTGCCGTTCCATGAGCGAGGTGCGCAGCGATCTGGCGCGCCTGCGCGGCATCGTGGCGGAGGTGGCTCGCCGCTATGGGCTCGCACCCATGGCCGCCTCGACGCATCCCTTCTCCCGCGCCATGGTCCAGAAGCCGACGGATCGCGATCACTACGCCGCCATGGCGCAGGAAATGCAGGCGACCGCGCGCCGCCTGATGATCTGCGGCATGCACGTTCACGTCGGCATCGACGACGACGACCTGCGCATCGATCTGCAGAACCAGCTCTCGTATTTCCTGCCGCACCTTCTCGCGCTGTCGTGCTCGTCGCCGTTCTGGGAAGGCGAGCGCACGGGGCTGATGTCCTTCCGCCTGACCGTCTACAACTCGCTCCCGCGCACCGGATTGCCCGAGCGTTTCGAGAGCTATCTCGAGTTCCGTCGACACCTGGAAACCCTGATCCGCAACGGGCTCATCGAGGACACCACCAAGATCTGGTGGGACCTGCGGCCGAACCCGCGCTATCCCACGCTCGAAACGCGCATCATGGACTGCTGCACGAGCCTCGATGACAGCGTCTGCGTCGCGGCGCTGAACGTGGCGCTCACGCGCATGCTGTACCGGTTGCGCCTTGCCAATCAGTCCTGGCGCCGCTATCCGAACGTGCTCATCGCCGAGAATCGCTGGCGCG
>JBDZVF010000624.1:0-2896 GCA_040255575.1 Pseudomonadota bacterium
CCAGCACGACGGCCGCGCTCGCCCTGGGGGATGCGCTCGCGATGACGCTGCTCGAGCAGTCGAAGTTCATTGAAGCCGAGAACGTGCTCGGAGAGATAGACAAGCTCACCGATCGCTCCCTGCGCAACAGCGAAACCATGTTCAAGAGCCGGGCCATGCGCGGCATGCTGCGCGCTGCGCGAAAGGACTGCGGCAACGCGCTGGAAGACCTGCAGGCCGCCGCCGCCATCGAGCTGCCGGAGTCGGCGGAATCCGCATTCAACCTGTTCAATGTCCGCTCGTGGATCGGTGAGACGCTGAACTGTCTCGGCCGGTACTACGAGTCCGAGCAGCTCTACCTTGCGCTGCTTGGAGAGGAAGACAGCGAGAAAATCGTCGGGCCTGCGCTGGTCGGATATGCCCGGCTCGGCTACGCCAAGGCGCTACAGCAGCGCGGGCAGCCAGAGCACGCCGACCGGCAGCTCGCGCGGGCCATGGATGTGCTCGAGTCCGGTGTCGGCGATGCGGATGCCTTCACGGTCGGCCAGGCGTTGGTGGAAGCCGGCAGCTTCTACGCAGAGGTCGGGCAGTTCGACAAAGCCACGGACTACCTGATGCGCGGCCGCGCCATGCTGCTGGAGGTGGGCGAGCAGCAGGAAAAAGCGCTAAACGCCTTGCGCGCACTAGGTGTCGTCGATTACAGCCGGGGTCTCGTGGATACCGCCCTGGAGAAACTGACGGCGGCGCGCGACGGACTGAAGGATGTGTTCGGCGAGGCTGCGCCCGATGTGCAGGGTGCGAGCTACTGGCTCGCCGCAGCGCTATCCAGCGCGGGACGCAACGAGGAGGCCGCGGAGCTCATCTCGCATCTTCAGCCCCAGGCGCTGCTGGCGTCCCTGGGGGGAAGCGGTTGGCCAGCCCGGCTGGAAGCGCTCCGGGGACGGATCCTGATCGAACAGGGCCGCGAGGACGAAGGGCGAGCGATGCTCGCCAGCGCGGTCCGACAGCTGGAGAGCGATGGCACCCCCGCCTGGTTCATGAAGTCACTGGCGCGGGAGTAGCCGTTCTCACCAGCCGTTCTCGCGCGCCAGCGCGCCCTGCCCTCTGGCCCATGACCGTCCCTTGTCCGCGAGCGCCCATTGCTTCATCGCCTGCCGGGCCGCCCGGCCGCGGTGTACCGCGCTGATGTAGCCCTGATCGGTCAGCCACTCGCACACGCGCGTGGTTTCGTTCGGCACCAGCCCTAGCGCGTTTTGCAGCTCGCCCGATTGCAGCGGACGGCGCGACAGTCCAAGCACGCGAAGCACGCGTTCATGCGTGGCCGCCAGGGTCTGCGGGTCCCCTGACGCGGTCTCGTCGGTGACGGGGTCACGGTTCGAACTCATCGTGGCTCCTTTTCGGTATGTGCCCTTTCGGTCAGGGCGGTGCAACGCATGTGCCAGCGTCGCCGTGCGGCTACAGCTGCGCGAAACATGCACTTATGCGCGCGATGCGCGCAGTGCACGTTCAACTACGATGCAGAGGAAAGCTTAGAGGCACCTGACGGGTGCGTGAGTTGCTGAATTATGAAACGCGTCGTCCGGCGTGCGGCCGAGTGGAGCGTGGCGTGGAGCATGCGCGTGGCAAGTCCACCAGGTTACGCAGCGGTTACGCGATGGCGGCGTCGACGATCTTCTGCGCTTCGCTGAAGATCTCTTTCAGATGCGCTTCGCCGCGGAAACTCTCCGCATAGATCTTGTACACGTCCTCCGTTCCGGAGGGGCGCGCGGCGAACCAGCCATTCGCCGTCGAAACCTTGATGCCGCCGATCGGCGCGTTGTTGCCCGGGGCGCGGTCGAGCACCTGCGTGATCGCATCCCCCGCGAACTGCGTGAGCTTGAACTCACTGGCGGAAAGCTTCGACAGCTTGCGCTTCTGCTCCCGGGTGGCCGCGGCGTCTACGCGGCTGAACACAGGCTCGCCAAGGTCCCGCGTGAGCGCACGGTAGAGCTCGCCCGGGTCACGGCCCAAACGCGCGGTCATCTCGACGGAGAGCAATGCCGGAGCGATGCCGTCCTTGTCCGTCGTCCACACGGTTCCGTCGCGGCGGCTGAAGGATGCGCCCGCGCTTTCTTCTCCACCGAAGCCGAGCGCGCCGGACACGAGCCCCTCCACGTACCACTTGAAGCCGACAGGCACTTCGTAGAGCCGACGCTCCAGACGCTGGGCCACGCGATCGATCATCTGGCTGCTGACAACCGTCTTTCCCACCGCAGCCGAAGCAGACCACTGCGGGCGGTTGCGGAACAGGTAGTCGATCATGACCGAGAGGTAGTGATTCGACGGCAGGAGGCCCACGCTCCTCGCCACGATGCCGTGACGGTCGTGATCCGTGTCGCACGCGAAGGCGACGTCGAAGCGATCCTTCAGGCCGATGAGTGGTTGCATGGCGTACTGGGAGGAAGGATCCATGCGGATCTTGCCGTCCCAATCGAGGGTCATGAACGCGAAGCGGGCATCGACCTCGTCGCTCACGATCGTGAGGTCCAGCTTGTAAGCTTCCGCGATGCGCCCCCAGTAGTGCACGCCGGCGCCGCCGAGCGGGTCCACACCCATGCGCACCTTGCTGGTACGGATCACGTCCATGTCCAGCACGGAGCCGAGATCGGAGACGTATGCCGAAACATAGTCGTACTGGTGGGTCGTGGGCGCGCGGCGCGCCTGCGCGAGGGGAACGCGCTTCACGTCGGCCAGACCGGTTCCGAGCATCCGGTTGGCCTCGTTTTCGATCCAGCCGGTCGCATCCGTATCGGCCGGGCCGCCGTTGGGCGGGTTGTATTTGAAGCCGCCGCTGTCGGGTGGGTTGTGGGATGGCGTGATGACGATGCCATCCGCCAGCCCCGAGGTGCGGCCACGGTTGTAGACCAGGATGGCGTGC
>JBDZVF010000625.1:0-2871 GCA_040255575.1 Pseudomonadota bacterium
TGATCCGAGCTTCGGTTTTTTGTCATTGTGATTCACGTCACATAATCATCGTCGCGTCAGGAGGTTATGACAAGAACATCCGCGCGCGTCTGGACTTAGGTAGTAGGTAAAAGCCAACCGAACGGTCAGCTGTATGCTCGTGGTGCTTAACTCGCGGTCAAATAAGGATTTTCAAAGGACCGCGTATGGATCCATCCAGTGCTGGGACGCGTCCACCCGGGACGTTGGTCGGATTGTGCTTATGTCAAGTCGTATTTATTTGACGTAATTCTGCCCGCGGCGCGGCGAACTCGTCAGGGTCGAACGCGCCTTCTCCAATCGTTCCGATGCACTCTGAACAACCAGGCTTCGTCGCGGGGCCAGTATCCGAAGACTTTGCGCTCAAATTTGAGACCGAGTTTCGCAAGCACGCGCTGACTAGCGAGGTTTTCCGGATAGACCGTACCAACAATGGACTCGAATCTGAGGCACACGAACGCGGCGTCGAGAACGGCCGTCGCCGCTTCGGTCGCGTAGCCTTTACCCCAACAGGAGCGTTCGAGCGCAAATGCGAGCTCGACGTCCGGTGTGCAGGACAGAGGGCGGACCCCGCAATACCCGATGCACGTCCCCGCACTCGGCAAGATCACGGCTAATGTGCCCCATCCTCGCTGGCTGAAGGCGTCTCGCATTCGAATCGCTGATTCTCTGGCTTCCTCGTAAGACTTCGGGCCGCCAATGAATTGCGCGGCCTCTTTGTCAGACAGAACGCGAGCTAGCCCGGTAGCATCGTCTGCGGAGAAAGCTCTCAGCACCAGCCGATCCGTCTGGATTTCGTGAGGATGCACCGCTCGACATTCAACTTGGCTGACCGCTTCGATGGCTGATACCTGAATCATGTCCATGCGTAGTCATCCGTTGCGAACGCGCGCAGCATTGTTTTGGGCGCAGTGAGCATTGAGGCAGGACCGCATGCGAAGTGTCTTTCGAGACTATAAGCACGCCGAATCACATGCGCCAGTCGCAGCCGCCCCGCAGGTCACCGCCTGCACCTATCGGCGCGTTCCAACTATGACCTGCGGCTTACCGCTGATCGACTGACTTGCTTACTGTGCCATTTCTCCGTAAACGCGTTGATTAAGCGTTTGCAAACCGGATACGTGTTAGCAATAACCATCACATGCTCCGACACCCCATCGAATGCGGCGATGCGCGCATCACCCGCGCCCTCCATGCGATGCTTACGGAGTTGGCTGACCCACTAATGCGCGCCGGGATCACACCTCGGCTTTTCGGTGATCTTGCGGCTCGCGCCTTTGTGAAGGCGGCATGCAAAGCTTCAACACTCCGAAACGGAAGGATTAACCAGTCCCGCGTTGCCGTACTAACGGGCCTCAGTCGGACGGAAGTACGCAATGTGATTCGGGAGAGCTGCAGAGCGATGCCGCGCTTCCAGCCGCGAACACAGCGTGTGATCGACGGCTGGCTTTCGGATCGCCGCTTCCTGTCACGGGCCGGCACTCCACGACGGATACCGTTGAAGGGCGCGGTGATCTCTTTCGCTGCGCTGGTGAAGAAGTACGCGGGAGACGTACCACAGAACGCCGTACTCGAAGAACTGCGCCGTAAGAATCTCGTGAAAGAAAGTAGCCAGCATGTACAACTAGTTCTGTCCGGATCGCCTGGGCCCCCATCATTTGGAAGAGCACTGAGAACCCTGCTTGCGCTGTTATCCGACGGGATCGCGATATCGGCCGGCGGAGCTGGAACTCTCCCGCGAGGTATGCATCGCCTGAAGTTGAAAGCGGCTGATGCTCGCGACTCGATCGCGCTGTATCAGCGCGCGCTCACGAGTGCCGCTTTGTTCGTTAGCGGCCTCGATCAGTCGCTAAGAAGTGTTCCGACGCGCAATCTGAAGAAGCATGGCAGCCAGGTCACGGTTAGTGTGCTTGTGCGGCTGACCGAACCCGATTCGAAGGCTAGGAGACAGCGGAATGTCCCGACAAGAAACTGAGCGACCACACTCGGAATACGTTCGCCTGATGAGATCGATGTTCGATTTCCTGCTGACGTCCGGCATGGAGGTAAAGGCGATACGTCGGATCGTTGAACGTGCCCTTATCGCGGAGGGCGGGCGCACCCGAAACGGGCCAAGTCGAGGTGACTTTGGTCTCGCGACAGCCGGTCGTGTACTGGATCGCTGGCATCGCAGTCCCAGGTACACAACGGAGCGAGCAGTCCCGCGCGCGATCCCTCTGCTGGGTCGTGCCCCGAGTGTCGAGGCGCTGGTGCGGTCGGAAAGCGCAACCGTCGATAGCGCAGAGTTCGCGCGGCGGCTGAAGTCGCTGGGTTTCCTGATTCGCGCTAACGGGAATCGCTACAGACCTGCCGCTCGAATTGCCGTCGTCGCCGGCTTGAACCCATTGATTCAGGAATACGTGGCGCGCGCATCGTCAACGTTGTTGCAGACGATTCGTCACAACATATCCCGCCCTACCTCCTCGCAGAAGCTCATCGAGCGATTCGCTGAAGTCCCGGATTTGCCGGCGGGATGCAAATCGGCCTTCAGGAAATTTAGCACTGAGCAGGGGTGGGCCATGCTGGACCGCATGAACGATTGGCTTGAATCAAGGCGTGCTTCCGGAGCGACAAGGCAAGGCGGTCGAACAGTGCGCGCTGGTGTTCACCTGTACGCTTACGTTGACGGCCGAAAGACTCGAAAATCTCGTGGCTGACTACGCGAAACTTACGTCCCATGAGCGCCGCCGCCCCGAATGTGTTGCCTGGAAGTGAGTGCTCCAGCTCCCAACCTCCCTCTCCCCTCAATCCCTAAAATTATTGAACTGCAGCGGCACATCCACCTTCGCCTTCCGCAGTAACGCGATCGCCTCC
>JBDZVF010000626.1:0-2870 GCA_040255575.1 Pseudomonadota bacterium
CCTTGCAACTCCTTCACTGTGGCGGCTTGTGTGTCGACATCCTGCTGGGCGATCGAGTCCTGAGCGAGCAGGGTGCGGTTACGCTCGAGGATTACGCGCGCGTTTTCGAGCTCTGCCTGATCGCGCTCCTGCTGCGCAATGGCCTGGTCGAGCGCGAGCTGGAACGGACGTGGGTCGATGACCGCGAGTGGCTCGCCGCGCTTCACGGTTTGCCCTTCGGTGTAGTTGATCTTCGTGAGCACGCCCGCGACCTGCGGGTGCACCGTTGCGGTGGCGAGCGAGGTCACGGTGCCGAGTGCTTCCATGCGGATGGGAATATCTGCACGCGTTGCCGTGGCGAAGGCGACAGTTGCCGTGGGCCGGCGGCCGGCGAAGCCGTTGGCCTGCGTCAGCGCGGCGTTCCGATGCGCGAGATACCAGGCGCACCCTGCCAATGCAGCAAGACAGACGAGCACCACGGCGAGGCTGAAGAACCGGGAAGTGCGCAATTGCTGAAACCGCGAGTGAAAAGGCATGACTCAGACATCGCAGCTATCGTGCCGTTCCGGCTTGCGTTGCCCAGGAGTGTGAAGATCAAGAGTGTTCAACGAACCAAGTCGCATGCGTGACGGCGGAACGGGTTACATGACCACGAAGCGGAGTTATCCGCCTGCATGAAGCGCAACGCTGCGGAGTTATCCGCTGCATGAAGTGCAACGCTTGCGTCGTTCAGTGTGATTGCGGTTGCGCGCGCTGTCGTTTCAGCTGTAACGCGAGCTGACTGGAAGCTTACAAGTGCGCGATGGCTCGAGAATCGGCCGGCCCGCGTGTGCGGCGGCGGCGCTGAGCGCCCTCAGCGGATTACTGCAGCCCCCACTGCATCAGCCAGTTCTTCATCTTGTTGATCTCGGCTCGCTGCACCTCGGTGATGTCGTCGACCATCACATCGATGCCATAGGTCTGACGGCCGGTCTCGAACTGGCGCTCCTGCATCTCGCGAGCCATGTCGAGCGCGCCCTGGTGGTGGTAGATCATCCCCTCCAGCCACAGCTTTTCGAACTGCGCGCCCTCGGCCGCGGCGAGCGCGGCCATCTGCGCTTTCGAGAGCATGCCCGCCATCGGCGGATCGCCGGTCATTTCGTGATGCGGAATCTCGAGCCCGCGCTCCTCGGCGATGCGCAGCAGCCCCTTCATGTGATCGATCTCGGATCGCTGCCCGCCATCGAGATAGCGCGCGAACCGGATGAACTCTGCGCGCTGGCTTCGTGACGGCACCATCGCCGTCATCTCCAGCGCCTGTTCGTGATGCACGATCATGTGAGTCAGGAACATCAGGTCGTGCTCAGTGAAGAGCGGCGCGTTCGCGCCCGATGCCGGCGCGCCCGATGCCGGCGGCGTGGCCGTCGCAGGCAGGGCCGGCGCGGCCGCAGTCGCGCCGTGCTGATGTTCCTGACTCCACGCGCTGCCTGCCCCAAACACGAGCAGCGCGAGCGCGATCCGCACGTTCATCAATGCGGGCTCGTGCGGTTCGACGAATACACCGCGTGCTGCGGCACCTCGTCCGCATGCGGGCCGGTGTACTTCAGAACGTGCAGGCCGGTGTGGTTGTCACCCACATAGATCAATCCATCCTTGATGTCCGGGTAGGTCATGATGTCGCCCCACGGCACCGGGCGCGCATGCCCGACCTCGCGCGGATCGAACGGGTTCGAAATGTCGATGGCGCGCACGCCATGCCCGAGCCAGCCGACGAACACGATGTTCGGCAGCACCGTCGGGTTGTGAGCATGCATCATCGGCCGGATGGTCGAGCCGGGCGGTTTCGGCTGCGCGACGCAGTTCTCGACGAGGCTGTCGGACTGGGCGATCGTGCCGACCAGCATCGGCGTGATTTCCGATTCGATGTTGACGATGCGCATGCCGCGCTCCGGGCAGGGGCCGAACGGCCACTCTTCCGTGAGCACCACCCAGGCCGGGCGCTGCTTCGTGTTGCCGGCGGTATGCGAGGGCCGGCCCGGAACCGGAACGGCACTGTGCACACCCACCATCGCGACGAGCGGTGGTGTGAAGGAGAAGCGCGAGCGCGTCTCGAGCCGCGTGTAGCGCGCGAGCTTGTCCGCATCCGAGCGATCCGACTTCAGCATCGCCAGCACACCGGGATCGGAGTTGAGCACGGGGTGCACACAGTCGTTGGCCACCTCGGGCAGTTTCTTTACATCGACAACGCCGCCGACCTTGCCGTCGACCCAGGCATTGCTAGAGCGCTGGTGGCACACGTTTCCGGCCGCGAGCTGCGCATTCGTACTTTGCGCGATCCTCTCCGTGTTGAGGATGTACATGCCCGCTGTGGTGCCGGCGACATAGAAGCGCTCACCATCGTCCGACATCGAGCCCGAGTGCAGGCTGTTCACCATGCCGGGCTGCGAGGCACCGGGGCGGCCCCACTGGTCCGTCATGGCGCGATAGTCCGCGAAGCGGCCGGACGAGTAGAGGCCGGTTTGATCCGGACGCTCGTTGCGGATCGGCCCGCCGATGTTCTCGAGCGTGAAGGAGGCGATGAACACCGGTTCCTTCAGCACTTCGCCCGTCTTCTCGTCGGTGATCGCCGTGATGACGAGGTCTTCGTCCTGCGAGCCATAGGTCTGCGAGATCACGAGCAGACGATTGGAGTTCTTCGGGTCGTGCCAGAGATAGAACTCGTGAGCGAGCACGCCCTTGGCGGTGACGCCGTTGTCCGTGGGCAGGCACGTCTTCGGGTCGACGGTGTAGGTGATGACATCGCCGCCCGTGCCGGTGGCAGCACTGCGGACCATCAGCATGCGCTCTTTGCCATCCGTCGACTTGTAGTTGTACGGGCGCAGCTCGCGATCGCGCACGGCCGTCTTGCCGTT
>JBDZVF010000627.1:0-2866 GCA_040255575.1 Pseudomonadota bacterium
CGAATGGCACGTGCGGCACTCGCGGATCGCGGGCATGAGCACATCCCCGCTGGTCTTCGAGGCATCCGCACCCGCATGGCAGGCGAGACATTCCGTCGTCTTGTGCGCCTGATGATCGAAGCGCGCACGAGGCATCCAGTTCTGTGTGAGCTTCACCGGTTGCACCTTCCACCGCTGGAAGCCGGGTAACTCCGGCATCTTCGTGACTTCATGGCAATCGACGCAGACGCGCCGCTCGAAGAGGTCGCGCGCCGCGAGCAGCGATTGCTGCTCGGCCCAGTCGCGCGCACGGCTCTGCTCCTGGCGGGACAGCGCTTCGGCGCGCCCTCCGGGGCGGCGCGCAAGCACCGATGCGCGCGGATTGCCGACATCCCCCTCGAGAAAGCGCCGGCTGAAATGCGCGATGAGCGTGCGATAAACGCCGTCGATGTCGCCATGGGGCACGCTCGTGGCGGGGTCGTTCTCGTCGAAGCGCAGGCTGTGGCAGCGACTGCAATGCTTCTCCATCTGGATGGGCTGCATCACGCGGCCGCTCGCATCGGGAATGTGGCAGTTGGCGCACTGGAGCACTTCGTCACCGTCCGGCCCTTTCACGCCCTTGCGAGCGAGGTGCTGCGCGTGGGAGAACCTGAGATGCGAGCGCTCGAAACGCTTCACGCCAGGGAGCACGTCGAGCCGCACCTGGGTCCAGTCCACGCCGCCTTTCGGGCTCTCCCGACCCTGCAGCACATTCACGCGGAAATCGGGATGGTTCGTGCCGAAATCCGAAACATTCAGCAGCTGCGTCTTCGGCGACTTCGTCTTGAGATCCGAGTGGCAGTCCGTGCAGAGCCGCTGGTCGCGTGAGATGACCGAGGGCGTCTCCGCATGTTCCGCGTGGCACGCTCCGCAGCGCTTCAGATCGAAGAGCTGGATGTCCGACGATGTCACGCGCACGTGATGCTCCACCTTGGAATGACAGCTCGTGCACTGGACGTTCTCGATCGGGGAGAACGGCGAGGTATGACAGGCGTTGCAGTCCGGGCCGATGAAGGCGTGCGCCGCATGCAGCGGCCCCGGCGACCACAGGGAATCGCTCGGCACCATGGCGGTCCGTAGCAGCGGCCGCAACGGCTGATACAGCGCCGCCGCCATGGGCACGAGCAGAAAAATGGCCGCGACGCCCGAGGCCAGCATCAGCGACCAGAACCGTTTGCTCAGGCCGGAATCGCTGAGCGACAACACGTGCAGCCGGTCGAGGCGCCCGTTCTCCTGCTCCGCCATCCGGAAGCGCAGCGTGAACGGCGCGCCCTTCTGCACGGGCTCCACGATCAGCACTGCCGGCCCGATGCGTACTTCGTCGCCGGGATTCAGCGAGCTCGAGAGGCGATTGCGGCCGTTCACGATCACGCCCGCGGGCGTGAGCGCTTCCACCACGACCGCGCCCTCGCGGCCGCGGCCCGGCCGGATGACCGCATGGTTCTCGTAGACCTTGGGATCGGCGATCTGCAGATGCTGATCGCTGCCGCGGCCGATGGTCAGCCGTCGCGTCTGGACGATGACTTCGCGGTACTGCTTGTTTCCCGTTGCAACGTCCGACCGTATCCATCGCAGGACGCGAAAGCGCATCGCCCCTCACCAGTAGAAAAAGACGGCGACGATGTGGGCCACGAGGGCCACCAGCAGCGCAAAACACAGGGGCAGGTGAAGATAGAGCCAGAACTGGATCAGGCTCTGCAGCTGAACATCCTTCTGCAACCGGGCGACGAGACTGGCCTTGCGGGCGACGATGTCGAGCAGCGAGTGCATCTTCGCGATCTCGTTGCTGTCGGCCTGCGCGGCGAGGCGGCCGGCGAGCGCTTCGATGAGCGCACGCTGGCCCTGATTCGGAACCACGCGCGAGGGCGTGCCGCCGCCCGCCGGGATCAGGACGGTGGACTCGTCGTACCCGCGAAGCATCGCCCAGATGCTTCCGCCCACCTGCGTCCGGCGGATGGAGTCGGCCAACAGATCGTGCACATCGGCGGGAAGCACGGAGGCCACACGCAGTGCGCGACCATCGAGCTGATAGATTTCTTCGACCAACTCCGCGCGACTGATGTTGCCGCGCTGCCTGACGATCAGGCTGGGATACCTCGCGTACGCATACGTGCCCCATGCACCGCTGAGCACGACGAGGGCGAGCAGCACATACGCCGCCGTGTGCACGTTCCATCCAAACTGGAACCCGCAGTGGAGCGTCGCCACCAGCATCAGCACGCAACCGAAGTAGACGTGCGCCGAGAGCCATCCCGTGGCGCTACCTCCCGCGCCGAACGTGCGACGCCGAACGCCGTACCACGCGAGATACACGATCAACAGCGCACCAATCGTACCGAGCGTGTATCCCAGCCACGTGCCGCCGCTCTTGGGCTCGCGGAGCGGGCAGAAGAGATACGCGAGAATCGCCAGCACGGCGAGCGCTCCGGCCCGCACAGCATAGCGATAGCGCTGATAGTTGAAGAATGATTGATGCATGCTCCCCGTTCGCTTTCATGCTGTTTCATCAGGAAGTCGTCGCGCGTCGTCGGGCGAGCTTCGGGACGTCTTCGGCGTGTATTCGAATTGCGGCGCCCGTCGGACAGGCGGCGACGCAAGCGGGCCCGGTCTTCAGGTCCTTGCACATGTCGCACTTCACGGCGGTCTTCGCCGCATCGGCCGCGGGCTTCTTGAGCAGCCGCTTCAGGAAGCCCGGCCGCGGATCGAGATCCGCCATCTGGATCACGCCGTATGGGCAGTTGTCTTCGCAGTTGCCGCAGCCGATGCAGGTCTCATTGTTGATGAACACTTCACCGTTCGGCATGCGATGGATCGCGTTCGGCGGGCAATCCCGCATGCAGTGCGGGTG
>JBDZVF010000628.1:0-2863 GCA_040255575.1 Pseudomonadota bacterium
ATCCACGTAGTGCCAGGGCGCTTCCTGCAATCGCTTGTCGATGGTCGGGTAGGCAGGCACCTTCGTGATGTCGACCGGCTGCACCGTGCCGCCGCGAATGAGCCGCAGCGAGGCGTCCCCGGAGGCAGTTACGAGGTCGTATCCGCCCTGGGTCATGAGCGACACCATTTCGTCCGATGTGCCGGCGACCTTCACATTGACCTTGCAGCCGGTGTCCTTCTCGAACTGCGACACCCAGTCGTAGGCCTTGTCGGTTTCGCCGCGCTCGATGTAGCCGGCCCACGCAATGATGTCGAGCTGTCCCTCCGGCGCATTGGGATCCACCGCGCCCACCGC
This sequence comes from Pseudomonadota bacterium, assembly GCA_040255575.1. Taxonomy (GTDB): domain Bacteria; phylum Pseudomonadota; class Gammaproteobacteria; order Steroidobacterales; family Steroidobacteraceae; genus JADGHX01. The sequence goes on from JBDZVF010000628.1 coordinate 337, forward strand.
GGTCTCTTGCTGCTTCGAGCAGGCGGCGAGAACGAGCGCGGCGGCCAGCGCCGACAGGACCAATCCGCTTCGCGTTTGGGCAGGCATGAGCGAGTCCCCTGAGTGTTCGGCTCGTTATGGATCCCAAATCATTCCACGAGCGCGGCCTCAGCCTTTCAACGCAACGAAATCGCCCTCGAATGAGGCAACCTGCCGGCCTTCGAACAGCAAGTGTGCATTCATCGTGATGCGCGCGCGGGCGCGGCGCTCGAGCGTCTTGAGAAAACGCTGCCAGGCCGTGTCATCGAAGAGCGTGCAGACCGCCGTGAAATCTCCGCGTATCGGTTCCTCGTAGCTCATGACGTTGCGCTGGATGACGGTGGTGGCCTCCACATTCGCGTGCCGCAAGCCCACATGGACCAATGTCCATGCGGACAACGTGGCCAGGGCCGATGCGCTGCCACCGAACACGGTCTCGTGATGGTTGATGTTTGGAGCGAGCGGCGCCGCAAGCTCCACGCGGTCGGGGGTGGCGATCTTCACTCGCACGCCCATGGCGCGCGTGAGTGGAATGTGGCGGTGAAGGTACTGCTCGGTCTCGAGTTCCGGCGAAACCGTCCTGGAATGCGCGTTCGTCAGTGAGCTCATGCCCGTGAGTGTATCGCGGGCGATTGAAATCACATCATGGCAATTGCCACGTGACGCCCACCAGATACAGGCGCGGAAGCCAGGTGGTAGTCCGCGACGACAGCGGCGGGAGCGATCCTGCCGATTGCAAGGCGTACGACACGCAGCAATCGTTCGCGTGGTTGGTGAGATTGTCGATCTCACCGTAGACGTGAAGCGCGCCTCTCGAGATCGCGCGGAACCACTCGGCGCGCAGGTCGAGCGAAAGATAGTCGCCCCATGCTGCGCTGTTACGCGGCGCGAGCGCTATGCCGTTCGCGGCGCCATTCGGTATTTCGGTCTGCACCAGAATGTTCCGACGCCAGCCGCTGTGCCAATTGACGTTGCCCGAGAACTGCCACGCACCGGGTTGCCACACGAGCCCACTCGACACGGTGTGCTTCTGGTCCCAGGTTCGAAGCGCGCGAGTCTCCCCGGTGCGATCCGTCGCCTGCGACCAGCTGTAGCTCATCCATCCGCTCCAGTTGGCAGGGAATTGCCAGCGCAAGCTGAACTCGGCGCCGTGCACGTGCGATGAGTCCGGCTGCACGCGCACGCGATCCGCCTCGAGCTCGGGAAACAAGGCGAACGGGTCGAGCAGGTTCTCGAAGATCGGGATCGGATTGCTGATGCGCTTGTCGTAGGCCTCGATTCGCAGCAGCGCCATCGGGCGCAGCTTGCGCTCAACGCTCAGCACCGTCTGCGTCGAGCGCTGCGCGGGGTGGAAGCGCGGATCGCCATCTTGCACCTGCAGCTCGTCTGGGCGCTGCGTCTGCGCCATGCGGCCCCAGCTCATGCGGAGCACTGTGTCGGGGTCGTACTGATACTGGGCGCTCACTCGCGGCGAGACCTGGTCATCGCTGAACGCCGAGCCGAATCGCTGTGCGTCCCAGCGCAGGGCCAGATCGAGCGAGACGCGCTTCGAAACGTGGATCAGCGCCGAAGTGAACGCAGCGTAAGACTCCCCATCCGCGTCGAAGAGCTGGTCGTTCAGCCGCGTCGTGGGGCTCGCGAACACCGCGGCGAAGAGCGGATCGATATCCGCGGCGCTTCGGTACTGATAATGCGCCACGTAGTCGTACCACTCCGCGCCCGCGTTGAATGCGATGCGGTCGTCCCTCTTCACGCTGCCCTCGATGCGCAACGTGTTCGTGTCGAACACGCGATGATCGTCCACCGTACCGACCGCGCTGCCGGTGCGATCCACCGAGCCGACGCGATTCGTATGCCTTTCGGTACGGGACCCGGTGACGATGAGCTCGCTCGCATCGTCGGGGCGAAAGTGCCATGCGGCCCAGCCGGTCGCGTCCCGGTACTCGATGCTCCCCTTCTCCACGCCGCCATCGAAGTTGGCCCTCAGCTCATCATCTAGCAGCAGCATGCCGGCCACGAGCGACGAGCGCGGGCCGGTATCGATTTCGAAGCGTGCCAGCGCATCGATGAAGTCCGGCCGGGTCTCCTCCCGGTGGAGCAACTCCGTGAAGGCATCGATGTTGCCGCGGCGTGCGCTGACGAGCCATTCGACGGGGTACTTGTCGAGCCGACCCTGGGACAGGCCATGCGTGTACAGCACGCTCGCGCCGAGCTCGTTGTAGTCCCGACCCGAGAAGGTGCGCGGGGCAATGTCCAGCACACCGGACACCCGGTTGCCGTAACGTGCCGGGAACACGCCGCTGAAGAAATCGATCTTGGAAATGCTGCCGGGGTCGAGCAGGCCGAGCAGGCTCTGCACATCTTTATAGTGGAACGGCTCGAAGAGCGGTACGCCGTCGAAGTAGACCGCGAGCTCATCGTCACGCCCGCCGCGCACGTGCGAGCGCGCCGACAGCGCGTTGGACGCTGTGCCCGGAAGGAAGCGCGTGACCCGCAGCACGTCTTCGTT
>JBDZVF010000099.1:0-15525 GCA_040255575.1 Pseudomonadota bacterium
TACGTGCCCTGGCAGAGAAAATCTGCTCGGGCGCACTCGTTATCGGAACCAAGGGGCTCATCTCCAGGCTCTGCATTGCCGCGTGCTCCCTGCTCGATCGGCACGGCATCCCCGTTTTGAATTACGTGACGAACGAGGGACTGCTGCAGTTCAGCGTTCACCTCGCGAAGACGCCTTCGCTGCAGATGGTGCCGGGTAGACGCGGGGTCGAGTTGCTCGTCGCGGCTGGTGTTCCCCGGGAGTCCATTCGCGCGGTCGGCTATCTGCTGGACACGAAAACTCCGAGACCCCTCAGCGGCGATGCCAGCGCCGTAACCCCGTCGATTGGAATACTGATCAATCATGGCGGTGAGGAGTATTGGCCTCTGATCGAAGCGGCCGCGGCGCGGGGATCCTCACTGCGCGTCAGTGTGATCTGTGTGAGCTCCGATGCGATTCGTGATCGCATCCTGAAAGTGGCACCCCGGCACTGGCGAGTGATGGATCGACTGGCGGCGGGTGACTATCAGCGGGAGCTGGCGATGGTTGCACGATCGTTACATCCTCTGATGATATGCAAAGCAGGTCCGAACACCGTTCTGGAATGCCTCGCGGCTGGCGTACCGGTGCTGGCATTGCAGTCCGGACTGCCACAGGAGGATTGGGTCGCACAGATGCTCCTCACCGCCCGCGGTGGTCTGGTGGGGGAGGAGCCGGAACGTCTTGCGCATATCTTCAACGACTGGCTCGACACACCATCGAAGCTGGCGGCCATGAAAAGGGATGGGATGGCGTACGTCGAAGCGCTGCGTCGGGACACAGCCTCCGCAAAGGGAATCGTGGAGGTGGTCGAACAGTTTCTGAGCCGGAGGGGTCTCACGTGCGAAAAGGAATTCTCTACGTCTCCGACGTACTCGAGCAACTGATCGACGGAACAGAGATTCGGGAACTGGTACGCCAGCACTGTCGGGCAGTGCTGGCGCCTCTCTCACCGAACGTGCAGGCGAAGCTGAGCGAGCCGTTGCGCTATTCGGCGGGAAAGTGCATGGGATATCCCGCCGTCTGGCTGGTGCAAAAGGCACTCGACGCCTCGCTGCCAGAGATGAGCGAGCGACTCGGTCGCAGCCCGGGCCCGCTCTACATCAGCCTGACGACCTCCATCGCCGACGACTACCTGGATCGCGAGCCGAATGTCAGGCCGGCGCACATGATGATCCTCTACCTGTTCGTGTTCGGCGCGCTGGCGGAGCCGCGCTGGATGCATGCGGAGCAACTCGACCATTGGCGGCGCAACATCTTCCCGCTGATCGAATGGTTCATTCTCAACCAGGGCGAGAACGTGCGCGCTTCCGAATCGGCCGCGTTCGTGGAGCTCGCCGGACGGCGCATCGGCGCCTTCTTCGAAGCCATCGCCTACGGCCTGGTGGGCGGAGAAGGCTCGGCGTCAGGAAAGCGCATCGTGTCCCTCGCCGGGGATTTTGGCTGCTGGTGCTCGGACCTCGACGACATCATCGACGTCGAAGCGGACATCGCGGCAGGTGCGCACGTCACATCCCCGATAAAGCTCGTGATGGATCATTCACCGGCGCTTCGCCAGGCTGTCATCGAATGCAACGCCGACGCCTGCCTGCCGGTCATTCACTCCGAGGGCTTCATGAGCGCGTTGGCCGAACGTCAGTTCGATCGGCTGAGCGCACTGGTGCACAAGGCCGAAAGCGCAGGACTCACCTCGCTCGCGCAGGCGTTCGTTGGAGTGAAATCGCGCCTCGCGCGAACGCTGCTGGAGATCCAGACCCGAGCGCCGTCGCCGAAGGTGAGGGAACCGCTCGCGGCGAGCGTCGCCTGATCATGGCGAACGTCGCGGCCATGTTGCTCGCCGGATACGAACCCAAGGATCCGGAATGGCCCGTGATCGAGCAGCTGAACGAGGGATCTCTCGATCCCTTCACGCTGGACTGCGTTCCCGAAGCCTGCGGCGAGCGGGGATTGACCCTCGTGCTGGCCTCGTACATCGACCGTGGCCGGCTCGAACAGCAGCTCCCGGCCATGCGACAGTACTTTGGGCAATTGGCCGCGCTCGCGGCGTCGGAACCCTCGTTGCCCCTCACAGGCATCGTCGTCATGCAGCGCAAGCCGGGCCAGAAAGCGGAAGCGCTGCGACGACTCGAGGCAATCCGGCACCTGATGCCATCCACCGTCAACATTCTCCTGCTGTCGATCGTCGCGCAGCGGAAGATGATGAGCCTGAATTGCATGATTGCCATTGCCAACCGCGCACGCGCGCGCGCAGTGGGTTGGATCGACGATGACATCGTGTTGAGCGACGGCGCCCTGACGGCGCTCTGGCGCGAGCTCGCGGCGGCGGGATACCGGGGCGCCGTGGGCCCGCGGAAGATCGGGCGGCCGATGAAGAATGTGTCGTCCAGAGTGGTGTTCGGCTTCAAGTCCGTCACCGCACCCGCGACCAACTATCCGCATGGATGTTGTTTGCTGGTGGACGCGGCGGTCGTCGGCCGCGGCATCCCATGGAAGTATGCCTCTGATGACGGCTTCGTCTGCTTCGAGTTGTTGAGGCCCGAAGCGAGCGATCCCATGCACCTGCTCAGAATCTGCGAATCGGCTACCTGCTACCACGACGTGGGAGCGCCAACCTTTCGCGCAAACTGGACGCGTGTGCGCCGCATGCAGCTGAATCATCTGATCATGATGGCCTCGTACCCCACAGCCGTCGGCCGGTACTACTTCAGGAACATTCTGTTTCCAGGCCTGTGGCCGATCGGCGGCCGCAGCGATGCCCCACCGTGGCGCGGATTGCTCAAGTGGTCGTTCAAGCTCATCCACTTTCTCGTTTTTCTCTCTGTGGCGATCGAGCTCATCGTGCGCGGCTGGCTCGGCAGGCCGCTCGGCGGAATCGTATGGGGTGGGTCGAACACGTATGGCGACGCGCGCACGTAGCAGGGCGGAGTCCAGGGAGCATCAGCAATGAGAATCGCACTCGTGCGAAACCACGATGCCTGCGTGAACACGAGGCAGATCCAGTTGATGCAGAAGCGCGCCGGCGTGCTGCCGCACCTGGGCCTCGGGTATATCGAGACCGCTGCGCGCAAGCGCGGTCACACGGTGATCACCATCGATGCGCAGGCGCAGCGACTGGATGCCGAGGGGCTGCGCCGAGCGATCCGGGAGTTCTCTCCGGGGCTCGTGGGCGTGACGACAACGACCCCAGGAGTTCCGGGCGCGATCGAGGCCTGCAAGATCGCCAAGGAGCTCGGCGCGGTCGTGATCCTCGGCGGTCCGCACACGGAAGTGTTCGGAGTCGAGAACCTGTACCACGAATGCATCGATTACGTGGGTGTGGGGGAAGGTTGCACGATCATTCCGGATCTGGCGGATCGGCTCCAGTCGGGCGGCAGCCCGTCGGAGGTTTCCGGCCTGATCGGCCGGGAATTCCGCAATACGCCGGCTCCCATGCGCGCGCTCGAGGAGATCGGGTGGCCGAGCCGTGAGTCGGTCCCTCTCTCGCTCTATCACTCCATCATGGCGCGGCATCCCTTCGCGACGATGATCTCCAGTCGCGGCTGCCCTTTTCAGTGCAGCTTCTGTTTCAAGCAGGCCGTCGACCGCAAATCGGTCTATCGCTCGGCCGACGATGTCGTGAGCGAAATGGAATACCTGGTCGCCGCGCACGGCGTACGCGAGATCATGTTCTACGACGACGTCTTCACGATGAAGCGCAAGCGCGTCGAGGAGATCTGCGCTCTGATTGGCAAACGCGGCCTGCGGGTGCGATGGGAAGCGCCTACCCGCGTAGACTTGGTGGATGCCAGGTTGCTGAAAATGATGGCGCGCGCTGGCTGCGTTCGGCTGCGGTTTGGAATCGAGTCGGGCGACCCCGGCATCCTCAAGCGAATGCAGAAGAACACCGACATGGTGGAGATCGAGGCGGCGGTGCGCGCAGCCAAGAAGGCGGGCATCCAGACGTTCGCGTACTTCATAGTCGGATGGTTGGACGAGACCGAAGAAGAGTACGAACGGACCATTTCGCTCGCGAAGCGACTGCCCCTCGACTATGCAAGTTTCTATACGGCGACCCCATTGCCGGGGACGCGACTCTTCCGCGAGTCCGTCGCGGCGGGACGGATCGACAGCGACTACTGGATCAAATACATCCGCGGCGACACAACGGAGCGCATCCGGCTCCTCGCGGACAACGCCGAGCAGCGCTCCCGAAGGGCGTATCGGGAGTTCTATCTGAGAATGAGGAAAGTGCCGACGCTTGCGCGACATGCAATGCACCGCAATTCTTTTGCCGCCGTGGTGACCGGAATTGCCGGGCTGATGCGTTCCAACACCAATGCCGTGCGCGACTTCTGATGCAGATAGTCGGCATTCATTCCGCGGGACACGACACAGGTGTTTGCCTGTGGAAGGACCGGCGCCTGGTCTTTGCCGTGGAGAGCGAGCGGCTCACCCGCAGGCGCCATGAGTCCAATGTCGGCAGCGCTCTCGCGGCGCTGGAGGCCTGCCCTGAGTTTGCGCCGGAGGAAGTGGAGTTTGTTGCGTTGAGCACGCCGTTCCGCCAGAGCGAGCTGCGCGTCAAGCATCATCGGGAGGCGTGCGAGGCCATTGGAGCGCGGGCGCTTCATTTCGAAACCTCGTGCGAGCTGTTCGGAAGGTCGCTTCCCGCCGTTGTCGTTGCCCATGAAGCCAGTCACGCTGCGCTGGCCGTCCACTATGCAGGCTATCAGCAGCCCACGACGGTTCTCGTCAATGAGGGGCATGGCTACTTCAGCCGCAACACGATGTTCACCTATCGCGACGGCCGCCTCGACCTGACCGACGTCGATAGTCTGCCGTGGTACGGAACCGGTTTCGGATGGTCGGCGCTCGGCTACGTGCTGGGCTTCGGCCTGGGACCATCCGTCGCCGGGAAAGTAATGGCTCTGTCCGCTTTCGCAGCGAATGCGGAGTCGGCTACCGAGGCACTGCTACGCGTAGACCCGGCACTGCCGAATCTCCCGACGGCGGCACGTCAGCGGGAAGGAGATCTGCTCAAGCAGCGAGCCCAGGCGGGCGAGTCTTTCGAGAAGCAGGCTTCGCTCGTCAGTGCCTTCCAGGAGCTGTTCTGCAGGTCCGTTGAGGGCGCCGTGCGCGCGCACATGCGAGTGCACGGCACGCGCAACCTCGCCCTGGGCGGCGGGTGTGCGCTGAACATCATCGGCAACTCGCACCTTCAACGTGCGCTGCGCGTGCCGCTCTTCATTCCCCCCGCGTGCAACGATGCCGGGCAAGCACTCGGCGCCGCCATCTACTTGCAGCATTTCATGCGCGGGGAGGTGCCGCAGCCGTTCAGCGTGTACAGCAATGGCTACGCGCAAACCAGAGAGCAGCGTGCAGCAGAGTTGGAGCGCAGCGGTCTGAAGTTCAGGGAAACAGACACGCGAGCACTTGCCGAACGATTGGCGGAGGGCCATGTGGTGGCGCTGTTTCTGGGACGGGCGGAGCTGGGGCCCCGTGCGCTCGGACATCGATCGATCATCGGCAACCCCTCGCTCCGGGGGATGAAGCACAGGATCAGCTGTGACATCAAAGGCCGGGAATGGTTTCGTCCGCTGGCCCCCGTGATGACGGACCGTGCCTTTCACCGGGCCTTTGCCGTTGAGCCGTTATCGCCGTACATGCTCTTCAATCATCGCGCCGCCGGGCTCGGCATACCGGAGGCGGCTCATGTCGATGGAACCGCGCGCATTCAGACGGTCACCGAAGAGAGCAATCCCGTGCTGTTTCAGCTGCTGCTGGAGTTCGAACGGCAGACGGGTGTACCTGCCCTGATCAACACGTCGCTGAACGCAGCCGGCCGGCCGATTGCCAACACGGTGCGGGACGTTCTCGATGACTTCCTCGGCAGTCGGATAGAGCACTTCGTCTTTGACGACCTGTGGATCGAGAGACAATAACTTCCGGAGCAAGGAACAGGAGCATGGATGCGTACGCGGATGCGCTCATCCTGACGGATGAAAACGATCTGATGATTGGCACCGCCTCCAAGCGCGAGGTGCACGCGCAGGGCCTGCGTCACCGCGCCTTCTCGATTTTCATCGAGAACTCGACGGGCGAGCTGCTCCTACAGCGGCGGGCCCTCGAGAAATACCATTCAGGAGGGCTATGGGCCAATGCCTGCTGCGGGCATCCGCTGCTCAATGAATCCGTCGAGCACGCGGCGAAGCGAAGGCTCGGCGAGGAGCTGGGTCTGACGTGCGGTTTGACCTGGGTCGGGCGCACGTCCTACAGCGCCTCCCTCGACAATGGGATGCAGGAGAATGAGATCGTGCATCTGTTTCGGGGCTGGTCCGACTCGGTGGGCTCTCCGGATCCCAGCGAGATCATGGATGTGAGGTGGGTGCGGCCGAAACAGCTCCGGCACGAGATCGCTCAGGCACCGGATCGGTTCGCTTACTGGTTCCAGCACTATTTCCGGTGCTGCTGGAGCGTCGTGTGTCCAGAGAAGCGTGCATGAGAACCGTGCTGATCACGGGCGAGTCCACTCTTCAAAAGCAGTTTGCCGCTTCCCTGCACGATGTCTGCGATCTCGTCGGGGTCGTCCACCCGCGCGCTGCGCCCGCGAATTGGCGGAAGCGTGCGAAGGTACTGTGTAGCGCTCCGTCGAGCGCAGTCGCCCGGCTTCCCCTCATCGCGCGCTGGAACAAGCGAGAGGAGCTGCGCAAGGCATTGGGCGATCTGGCGCCCCATGCGGACCGCCTGTACGAGAGCTCATGTGCCCGAATCGCAACGCATGTCGATGACATCAATACGAGCGAGGCATCGAGCCTGATAGAGAAGCTGCAACCCCAGCTCATCATCTGCTTCGGAGGGCCCATCTATCGGGACGCTCTCATGAGCGCATGCCCCCGCGCCATCAACTATCACACCGGCATCTCCCCGGCGTACAACGGGACGTCGTCGATGTACTTTGCGTTCGCCAACGGGCATTTCGGACTGTGTGGCGCGACGCTCATGCGGTTGTCCCGGCGCATCGATGGCGGCGATATTCTCGCGCATTTCCTGCCGCAAATAGAGGCCGGTGACAATCCGGGCCGGTTGTTCGTCAAGTGCCTGTACGGCGGCGTGCGTGCCTGCGCGTCTTACATCGAGCACTGCCGAAGCAGCGACAGTACGGAGAACGCCGTTCCTCAGGATCCGCCGATGCGTTATTACCGGGGAATCGACTGGCGAGTCTCGCATGCGTGGTCGATTTACGATCACCTGCAAGCAGGACGATTGGCTGGCTATCAAAGGCCCGAGGAGCTGCGGCAGTACTGGGCTCTTGAACCCAGCGAAGATGTGAGGCAGGTGCGCGCAAACCTCGCCGCCTGGGGACGAGACGATGCGCCGAAAGATATTCACTGAGCTGCTGGGCGCGTTGGCGCGACGCCCACCCTTCAGGGCGCGGCTGGAAGTGGCGCTGCGCGGTCACGCGAACATTGCGTACTTCCACGGTGTCCGGACTGCCGAGCATCCCTTCCTGGGACCGCTCTCAATTGCGGGGTTCGACGAGATCTGCAGGCAGCTCAGCGAATACTTCACTTTCGTTCCTCTGAACGATGTTCTGTGCAGCCGGGAAGGGCAGGAGACTGCAGGACGTTCCACGCTGGCCATCACGTTCGACGATGGCCTGGACCTCATCCGCAGCGGTGTCGTCGAAGTACTCGAAAAATGGAAGATCGAGGCCACCGTGTTCCTCAATACCGCGGCCGTGGGCAACACCCGACTGTTGTGGAATCACCAGCTGGAAATCATGGAAGGCGAGCACGGGCTGCACCGGCTGCGTCAGGACATGCTCGCAGCGGGCATTGGAGCTGCTTCCATGTCGCTCCCGGCAATGATGAAGGCGTGTCCCCCGGGGGATCGCGACCGTTTGTGCTCGACGGTGTGGGAGCTCCTCGGCATGGACGACGTGAATTCATATCTGCGCCGACGCCCGTACATGGATTGGTACGAGATCGACGAATGGGTCGCCCGGGGCCACGAAGTCGGATCGCATAGCGAATCGCACCCTTACTGCTCAACGCTTACCGCAGCGCAGATTCAGGATGAGGTCGTCAGGCCGGTGCAGGCACTCAGTCGTCGATATGGACGAAAGACGGTGCCGTTTGCCTATCCCTTTGGGGATCGTCTGCCGCGCGACGTCGAGGAGCGGCTGATGAGTACCGGAATGTTTTCGTGCCTGTTGGGAATAGGGGGCCTGAGCGCAAAAGGTGTCGAGGCGCACCTGCTCGATCGCGCAAACGCGGAATACGGCGTCAATGACGGCGTCTTTGGCAGAATGCTTTATCGAGCCGCGAGGCAGGCATGGGCACCACGATGATCGATCTGGAACCCGCGCCGGCACACGAAACGCGGCTGCTTCATCGTCGGCAGTTCCTGCTGGGCCCGTCAGCTCATTTGCCGAATGCACATTGGAATGCGAGGCCGCTATCGAACGGATGGATACTTTCCACGCATACGGATCTCCCTGTGTCTCATGCGACATGGGGGTGTCGATCGACCACGTTGATCGGTTATGCAATCGACCCACTGCACCCGGCCCACACCGAGAAGGACGTCGTGGAGAGACTGAACCGCGCAGTCTCCCGGGAAGGGCTGCTGAAGGCCACCTTCCAATTGAGTGGGCGGTGGCTCGTCGTGCGATTCGACGCTCGCGGCGGAGTCCTCTTTGCGGACCCCTTCGCGTCGCGCACCGTGCACTACGCGCGAGCGTCAGGTTACGTCTGGGTGGGCTCTCAGCCTTCTCTCATCGCCTCCAGGTTGGATCTTCAAGAGAACACGGATCACGACTTCCGCTCGTTCTGCAGCTCGAAGGCTTTCGCTTACACTGAGCGTGCGCACGTGGGGGAGGCAACAAAGTACGCAGGCTGCTTTCGTTTGTTGCCGAACCATGCTCTGGATCTGGCAAGCGGCCAGCGTCGGCGCTGGTATCCCGCCTGGCCACTCGAGCGCCGCACGTTACGTCAGGCGGTTCCGTTAGCTGCGCAGATCCTGCGCGGCACGTTCGAGGCTGCCGTTCAGCGCTATGACCTGCGACTCGCCGTTACGGCAGGTTGGGACAGTCGCGTGCTCCTGGCGGCCGGCAAAGAGCATCTCCAGAGAATGCACCTGAGTGTCGATCGAATGGGTGTGCTCGGCGTTGGACATCGCGATATCACGATCCCCAGGCGCCTGGAGGAAGTGACGGGCGTCAGCGTGGAAGCGGTGAACTCCACCGAGCTGCCGGAGTTTTTCAGTCGCCTGCTGGAGAACAGCGTTACCGGGGCACGCAGGCTTCCCAAAAGCTGCTCGATATTCTCCCGGTTTCGGGACTGGCCACAGAACGCGATCGATGTGAACGGGAACGGCGGCGAGATCACCCGCAACGCCTATGACAAGTACAACGTGTTTCGGGCGCGGCGCCTGTCGGGCCGGCAATTGGCGCACATGATGCGCTTCGACGAGGAGGCGTACGCGCGCCGGGCGCTCGGAGAATGGGCCGATGAGCTCTACGGCAGGCTGCCTGAAGGGTTCCGCATTCTCGACCTGCTCTATTGGGAACAGCGCGTGGGGATATGGGCGGCGATGTATGCGAGCGAACACGACATCGCTGCCGAATCACTATCGCCGTTCAATAACCGGCTGCTGCTGGAGACGCTCCTGTCCGTGAGCGCGCGACTGAGAACGGCACCCCATTACCCGCTTCATCGGAGGTTGATCAGGACCTTGTGGCCCGATGTCGCCTCTGTGCCCATCAATCCGGGCAGGCGAAAACGGATCGACAGGCTGGTTCGATGGCTGCCGGGTCCGGTCATCAGGCATGTGCTGCTGAGCCGCTACACATGATGGTTTCGATTGCCATGCCGCTGTACGACAAGGCCCGATGCGTGGGCCGGGCCATCGCTTCGGTGCTGAGCCAAACGCATCCGCACTGGCAGCTCCTGGTGGTGGATGATGGCTCGACCGACGGTGGGGCGGACATCGTCGCAGCGTTCCGGGATCCGCGAATCGTACTGCTGCGCCAACCCAACAAAGGGCCCGGCGCTGCCCGGAATCGTGCGATCCAGGCCGCAACCGGGTCGCTCATGGCGTTTCTGGACGCGGACGATGAGTGGTTGCCTCACTATCTGGAAGCGGCCGTGGCGTCGTTTCTGCATGGACCGTGCGGCATCGTGGCAGTGACGCAGTGTTACATCGAGTACCCCTCGGGTGTATCCACCGAGGAAAAGTGGCGCGGGCGGGGTATCCGCAACGGCGTCGTGAAGATTTCACCAGCAACCCCTCCGACAGATGCCGCGAATCTCATCTCATACATGCATGTCGACACCACGGTAGCCCGAACGGAAGTCGTGCGGCGATACGGAGGGTTTTACGACGCGCCCGACTGCCGGTATGGAGAGGATGCCCACCTGTGGACGAAGCTCGTACTCAACGAGCCGATTCTGTTTGCGCTCTCACCTGCATGCATCATCCATCGCGAGGAGTCGGAGTTGAGCGGTCGACACGTGCCGCGATCGATCGATGCATGCGTCGCCGCGCCGGATGCTTTGCGTGCGCAGTGCCCGCAAGAGCTGCGTCCACTGCTGGACGAAGTGCTGGCGCTGCGGGCTTATCGCACGGCGGTAGTGCTGGCGTTCTGGGGACGCTGGCGAGACGCTTCACGAATCAGACGCGCCTTTCCGTCGCGAGGAGCCCACCGCATCCCGTATGCCACGCTCTCCCGCCTGGCAGTCAGTCCGTTGACCGTACCGCTTGCCGCGATTCTGCGCGCCTACTTTCGCTTCAGGCGCGCGTTCCCTCGAAGCACATCGTTTCGAACGCAGCCATCTCGTCGTTGGCCACGTTCTCTCCATGGGATTCTATTCCCCTGAGGGCGTCGTCGGCCGATTCACCCGGCGCGCATCGTCGAACGTGGGTGAAGCCAGCCTGCTGCATTCTCATCGTCATCAACTCGGCGTCATAGAGGAACTGATGCCCCCAGCTTCGGAAAGCGTTATTGATGACGAGCGATGCCTTGTATGCCGTGCGATCCAGGTACTTGTCGGTTATCCACTCGATGTAGCGGGTAGCAATTGGATCGCTGCTGACTGGATACAGTCCGAGCAGGGTCTGCAGATCCGGCGTGGCGACCCGCAAGGTTCCGCCGGGCTTCAGAACGCGATGGCACTCACGCAGCATGCAGAGGCCTTGATCCCAGTCGATGTGCTCGATCATGTGCTCGCTGTAGACGTAGTCGAACAACGCGTCGGCGAATGGGAAGCGCCTAGTCGCATCGAGATAGGCGACCCGGGCGGACTTCGGGTCGATGTCGGTGCTCAACCAGCCGTGGAGAATGTTGCGACCTGAACCGATCTGCAGCTTTCGGGTCGATGCAGACGCGAGATAGCGCCTGAAGATCGTCTGCCGGCGGGCTTTCGTGACCGGCTTCAGCAGCTTTCTGACGTGCCGCCCCAGCCCGCGCAGCCTGGGAGAGCGGCGCAGGAGCGTTTGAACGAGCGGCCTGTCAGTCAACGAGATGATGTTCACGTTCGCGTCGCTCGCCGCCGGGCTCGTGCCGAACCATGATCCATTGATCGTGCAGGTCGGCGACGAGCCGGACGGCACGGTTGAACGTCAGCAGGCGAGCGCCGTACTTGGCGCGGTAGAGTGCCAGCAACGAGCCCACCGGCATGCGACCCATGCCTTCGATCAGATCGGCGGCAGAGCGCTTGATGCCTTCGCGCAGCTGAGCTCTTGCGACGAGCTCGAGAAACTCGGCAGCCGCCTCGGTGACTCCGACGTCATTCTGGAAGGGGTGGATGATGTGCTGTCGAACCCACGCGTCAATCTGACGCGCCTCTTCGTGCGTCATCTTCGGTCGCCTGTCGTGTGAACGGCCGTGGTGCTAGAGTCGCGAAATTACGCTCGCCCACATGGAAGGTCCAGCGCAATTGCAACTCGGCCGGTCAGGAAGAGAGGGTATGTGACCGCTGCGCTCGAAGCGACCGACGTGACCATGACTCATGGCAGCGGCGGCGAAGCCGTGCACGCCTTGCGCAATCTGAGCTTGCAGATCCCGCGCGGCGGTGTTTTCGGGATCATCGGACCGAACGGCGCGGGCAAGAGCACCCTGTTTCGTTTGTGGCTGGGGCTGATGAGAGCCACACGCGGGGAGCTCAGGGTGCTGGGCGCGCCGGTCGGCACGGCAAGTCCCCCGAGCTGCCGCCTGATCGCGGGCTCGGTGGGTTTGCCGAGTTTCTATCCGTATCTGACCGGCGAGCAGACACTCCAGATGCTGTCGAGATTCGATCCCGACGGAGCGGGCAGGGACGTGCAGGCGCTGCTCGAACGAGTCGGGTTGGCGAAAGCGGCAAAGCAACGCGTCGCCGAGTATTCCGCGGGCATGAACCAGCGGCTGGCGATCGCCTCGGCGATGATGTCTCGCGCACCCGTCGTGCTGCTCGACGAGCCGATGAGCTCGCTCGACCCGTGGGGTATCCGGGATGTGCGCAAGATCGTGCGCGAGCTTGCGGATCAAGGCGACACCACAGTGGTGCTATCGAGCCATCAGCTCGACGAGGTAGCGCGCATTTGCGACAACGTGGCGATACTCGCCGCGGGCACCGTCACGCGCACCGCCAGCCTGAAGGACATATCGGGGTCTGCCGTCCTGCGCCTTGCGGTAGCGCCGGTGGATCTTGCGCTCACTATTCTCGGCCCTCTTGCCAGGCGCGACAGCGACCACGTCGTGCTTACGGGATTGCAGCGAAGCGAAGCCCCGGACGTCATCCGTCGCCTGACGAGCGCGGAGGTGGACGTGTTCGAGGCGCGCTGGGGCGGCACCGATCAGGAGGCTTACCTGTTCGAAGGGACGAGTCGCTGACATGTTTTCGAAAACACTGGATGCAGAGTTTTTCAGGGCGCTGCGAAACCGGAATCTGATCCTGGTCCTGTGCATCGTTCCTGCCATCGCATTCCTGATCGGCGTGATCCTTCAGGCGTCTGCGTCGGCGGTCCTGCCGGGGCTCGCGCGGGCCATGGGCCAGTCCACCCTCACTCCGGCAGCACGATGGGAGCGGAGCGTTCTGTTCGCGCTCGGCGCCGGGGGGAACGCCATTCTGCAGATCTTCTACGTGCTGGCCGCGGCGTTCATCTTCGGCGAAGAGTATCGATGGCAGACCTGGCGGCTCGTGCTCCCTCGCACATCGAGGTCCGCAATTGCGGCTGCCAGGATTGCTCTGCTCTTCGGCGCACTTGCCGCCAGCGTTCTTGGATTGCTGCTCGCCGGGTTGATCACGGGAGGGCTGGGGGCGCTCGCCGCAATCGCGAGCACGACGCCGGGCGATCTCGATCTGCTCTCTCACGTGGCCGCCGTGTCGGGTGTGGCCGCGTTCCTCTGGTTGGAACTCGCAGTCCTGGGCCTGTTTACTGGCGTGGTTACAGCGATGACGCGATCGTTGCTGGCGGGAAGTGTGATTACTATGCTTGCCGTGCTCGTGCAATCGATCTTGAGTAGCCAATTGCCGATTCACGGGCCGCCGCTTGCGGGGCTAGCGCTGCTGCCGACTTACGCAGCCGACATGGGGCGATTCTTTTTCGATGTGAACAGCGGGTCTTCATGGCGCGTGCCGCTAACCGCAGCCATGTCGCTAGCAGGTTGGGGCATTGTCTGGGCATCCATCATTTTCCTCACTCTCAGGCGACAACAATTCGCTAACGAATAGGCGGTATCACTTCTCGATCAGCAGATCTTCGATGAGCACAGCGTCGAGCCCTGTGGAATAGAACACCGCCAGCACGTCCTCGACTGAGTGCGCGATGGGTTTGCCCATGACGTTGTAGCTGGTGTTCAGGACGAGCGGCACACCTGTGAGCGAATGGAACGCGCGAATCAGCCGGTAATAGCGCTCGTTCCATTCCTTTTTGACCGTCTGCAGCCGGCCAGTGCCGTCGACATGCACCACACCCGGGACGCGGGATCTGGCGGCTTCCCGAAATTTCAGCGCACGCTCCATGTAGGGAGACTCGCAGTAGCCCTCGAAGTACTCCGGTCCGTATTCGTGCAGAATCGACGGCGCGAGCGGACGAAATTCCTCGCGAAATTTGACGCGCGCGTTGATCTCCTCGCGAATACCCGGCCGGCGCGGGTCGGCCAGAATCGAACGGTTGCCAAGCGCTCGCGGGCCGAACTCGGCGCGCCCGTGGATCCAGCCGAGGATCTTGCCCTCAGCGAGAAGCCGTGCCGCTCTCTCGGGAGCGTCGCTCTCGCAGAGAGTGAGCTTCGCGCCTGAGAACTTCCGTACGTTGTCGAGCGTCTCGGCAGACATGCGCGATCCAAGGTACGGAAGAATGAGGCCCGGTGTGCGGCGATGTTCTGGATGGTCCTCCTGATACGCGAGCAGCGCGGCGCCGACGGCATTGCCGTCGTCTGCCGGAGCGGAGAAGACATGCACGCGTTTGAAGCCGGTGTGCTCGGGAATGCCTCCCGTAGCGGCCGAGTTCAACGCGCAGCCGCCGCCCAATATCAGGTTATCCGAGATGCCGAGCTCTCGCAGGTTGCTGAGCAACTGGTACAGAACCTCGCAGAACACCTGCTGGCCGGCGAATGCGACATTGGCCGCCGCGAGTCTCGATGCCCCTTTTTTCGGAGCCAGCGCATGCAGTGACATGCTGGTGCGAGCGTCGTGGTGCCCCGTCAGCCGCAGCCCGTCCACGCGAATCATTTTTCTGACCTGATCGAGCAGCGCATCGTCGCGCTGGCCGTAGCCGGCGAGACCCATGACTTTCCATTCTTCCCCTGTGAAAGGGGCGAATCCGCACGCGGTGCAGATGGCGGTGTAGAAGAAGCCGAGGCTGCCATCTCCGGTGTCTTCGGGACCAATCTGCTTGATCTCCCCGCCGCGGAATGAAAAGAAGGCACATGAGTATCGTTCGCCATGCCCATCCACGATCGCACAGACCGCTTCGTCGAATGGGCTGCTGAAGCATGCGGCTGCCGCGTGCGTGCGGTGGTGATCGTAGGAACGCCTTGCGCAGACGTCACGGCCACGCCACCGAATGCGGCTGAGCTCGTAAGCAAGGCTGTGACCGCTGAGCTTCTTGATCGCAGGGATGACTGCGTGTGAGTAGCGAAGGGCGGCGAAATCCGCATAGATCTCTGCCGGAAGCATGTCGCCCAGCTGCTCCAGCGCGGCCACGACAGAGTCGATAGACGTCACGTGACGCTCATCGATCCGGCTGTCATCCCACGAGTAGGCGGTCACGATCTGCGCATCGGGCTCGCAATATTCGCGAATCACTTCGCCGGTCCAGTGGACGACGTCGGGAGTCATTCCGATGGATCGTTTGTATTGCAGCGGGCGTTCGGTGGCCTCGGCAAATACGACCTCACCGCGGGAATCGACGATGGCTATCGCGCCATCATGAAAGCTGCTCGCCAGGCCGACATAGTTACGCTTCACGGTGATCAATGGGTCCTTCCATTTCGCGGATCCGCAGATTACGCGCGCGAAATACGGTGCGCCACTTCCCTTGGCGCAACGT
>JBDZVF010000100.1:0-15524 GCA_040255575.1 Pseudomonadota bacterium
TCGAGATTCACGTTCGGTGTGAGGTTGCTCAGCGCGTGAATGTCGCCGATGCCTTTGGACTTCAACGTGTCGGCCGTGAACGCCGTGATGGCGATCGGCACGTTCTGGAGGTTCTGTTCGCGCTTTTGCGCCGTGACGACCACTTCCTGCAGCACATCCTGCGCGAAAGCCGGCGCGCTCAACAACGTAAGGCTGCCAGTGACCAGTGCGCAGCTGCGCAAGGTGCGATGGCGGATCCGCTCTGACATTCGACTCTCCCCTCGAGATCAACATTGAACGGTATCAACAGCAGACAACTGACCCATCTGGCCAGATGTCGGTTCGCGGCATCGGAACAAGTTGTCGCCTCGTTCACTCGCCGGTGTGCTGATCGAAGAGCGGATGATTAGCTAGAGACCTACGAAGGCGCGCGGGAACCGTCGACCACCGGGTGGCAAAGGCGCTCGCAAAACACCTGCCGCAAAAACGCTCAGCGGCCGATATCGCTCGGAAAACCGGCGCGCGTACCCGCCTGAGGCGAGAAGGTGCGGGGGCTCACCGCGCTCCGCTCAGCGCCCTGCGCCGCGGGCCCCTGCGCACCAGCGCGGGCCTTTGCGCTGCCGGCTCCGAGACATTGCACTGGCGGGCGCAAGGGGCGGGAAGGGCCGGGTGACGCCGCCCGCTCTTGCGTTTACCCTTCCTTCCGACTCGGCGGCCGTTGACTCACCTTGTTATCGCCGGGGATCGAGGGGGATCGATGAACGCGCAACTCAAGCCCACCGGCTTTCCGCTGCCGAGCTCGCTCAAGGTCATTCCGGGGACGGAACGGGCGCAGGCGGCCTACCCGTACCATATCCAGTTCAGCCCGGAAGACGACGATCGCTTCTGGTTCTACAACTCCATGCACTTCCCGGAGCCGATGTCGGCGTTCGACATGGTGACGGCCGAGGCCGCGTACTGCGCGCTCGGCTCCGCCAATACCCGGGTGCACTGCCTGCCGACGACGCTCGGCATCGACCACCGCATCATCAACGGGCGGGTCTACATCGGCGGCAACGCCGTGACCGATCCGGCCGAGATCGCCCGCCGCACCGAGGAGTTCCAGAAGCGCGCCTTCTACTACTACGCGAACTGGGAACGGCTCTACGCGCAGTGGCGCGAGAAGATGCTGAAGCTGATCCAGGACGCCCAGGCCCTGCCGAAGGTCGAGCTGCCCGAGTTCGAGCCGCTCGAGAACGTGCACGCCGGCAAGGGCGTCGCCTCGAACCAGGCCCTGCTCGACACCTACCAGAAGACCATCGAAGGGTACTTCCGGATGTGGCATCACCACTTCGAGTTCCTGCTGCTCGGGTACGGTGCCTATCTCACGTTCTTCGGCTTCTGCAAGAAGGCTTTCCCGGAGATTACCGACCAGACGATTGCCCGCATGGTGGCGGGCATCGAGGCGGAGATCTTCCGTCCGGACGATGAGCTGCGGCGCCTCGCACGCCGCGCGGTGGAGCTCGGCGTCGATTCGAAGTTCCAGGACGGTGTGTCGGCCGAGGACATCATCAAGTCCCTGGAGCAGGCGGGCGACCCCGGCCGCGAATGGCTGCGGGAGCTTGCTGTCTCCCGCGACCCCTGGTTCAACATCAACGTGGGCGATGGCTTCTATCATTACCACCGCGCATGGAACGACGATCTGTCGATGCCGTTCGCCGGCCTGCCGGAATACATGCGGCGGGTGCGCGCGGGCGAGTCGCTCGAGCGCGAAGTCTCACGGCTGCAGGAAGAGCGCAAACAGCTCATCGAGGATTATCGCGAGCTCCTCAGCACCGACGAGGAGCGCGCCGCCTATGACCAGATGATCAACCTGGCCCACCGCGTGTTCCCGTACGTCGAAGGGCACAAGTTCTACTGCGAGCACTGGTACACGAATCTCTTCTTCAACAAGATTCGGGAGTTCGGCGCACTGCTGTCGCAGAACGGCTTCTTCCCGCAAACCGAGGACGTCTTTCATCTCACGCATTACGAGCTGAAGAACGCGATCATCGACATGATGACGGCCTGGTCGAACGGCTCCGCGCCGCGCGGCCCGCAGCACTGGCCGAAGCTCGTCGCCGAGCGCAAGGCCGCCATCGCCATCTGGGCCCAGCACGACACGCCGCCGGCGCTCGGCCCCGTGCCGGATGTCATCGACGATCCCGCGATCGTCATGCTCTGGGGCATCACGCGCGAGAGCCTCAATCAGTGGCTGTCGGCGAGCGGCAATGCTTCGAGCAACGAGATCAAGGGTTTCGCGGCGTCGAGCGGCGTCGTGGAGGGCACGGCTCGCGTCGTGCGTTCCGTCGAGGAGATCTCGCGCCTGCAGAAGGGCGATGTGCTCGTCTGCCAGGTGACGAACCCGACGTGGGCGCCGATCTTCCAGAAGATCGTTGCCGCCGTGTCGGACATTGGCGGCTCGATGAGTCACGCCGCGATCGTTGCGCGCGAATACGGGTTGCCCGCGGTCGTGGGAACTGGCAATGCCACTTCCCGCATCAAGGATGGCCAGCGTGTGCGCGTCGACGGCGGGCGTGGCGTGGTCACTATTCTTCAATAGGCGTTACGGATGCCTTCGACAGACATCGTCGGCTGGTTCGCCGACATCGGATTGCACGATCGGCCGCACGTGGGCGGCAAGGGTGGAAGCCTCGGCGAGTTGCAGCGGGCCGGTATCGCGGTGCCGCCCGGCTTCGTGGTGAAGACGGGTGCGTTCGAGCGGTTCGTTCAGGCGCTCGAGCGCGAAGCGCCAGTGCGGGCGCTCGTGCAGGCGCTGAACGCGGATGATCTCGATGCCGTCAATGCGTGCTGCAAGGACACGCGCGCACGAGTGGAAGCCGCGCCGCTGCCTGCAGATGTTCTCGACGAGATTTCGGCCGCGCACGCCGAGTTGTGCAAGGGTGGCGAGGTCGTGCCCGTCGCCGTGCGTTCCTCCGCAACGACCGAAGACGCGGTGGATGCGAGTTTCGCGGGCCTGCAGGACACCTTCCTCTGGGTCACGAGTCTCGAAGACACGCTGAAACGCGTGCGCACCTGTTGGGCGAGCCTCTACTCCGTGGAGTCCGTGACATACCGTCGCAAGCGCGGCATGCCGGAAGAGGGCGTGGCCATGGCGGTCGTCGTGCAGAAGATGGTGAACGCACGCACGGCCGGCGTGATGTTCACGCGCAGCCCGCTTACCGGCGATCGTTCGGTGATCACCATTGAGGGCGCGTGGGGTCTCGGTTCCGCGGTGGTCGGCGGCGAGGTCACGCCCGATCGCTGGGTTGTCGGGAAGATCACGGGAGAGATTCCCGTGCGGGAAATTTCAGAGAAGCTCCATCAGCACGTGCCCGCGGCGGGCGGCGGCGTCGATCATGTCGACGTGCCGGACGATCAGCGGCGAGTAGCGTGCCTGAGCGATGCGGAGCTTCAGGCGCTGCGCGCCATCGGCCGCAAGGTCGAGAAGCACTACGGGCGCGCGCAGGATATCGAGTGGGCCGTGGAGCGCGGCACGAACGAGATCCTGCTGCTGCAGAGTCGCCCCGAAACCGTGTGGTCCTCGAAGGATGCCGCGCCAGTCGCGCGGCCCGCGTCGGACCCGCTGTCCCATGTCATGTCGATCTTTGGAGGTCAACGGTGAGTCTCACGGCCGCGGATGTCGCGGAAATCCTGCGCCTGCTCGAGCAATCGAGCTTCGACGAACTGACCCTGGAGATCAACGGCACGAAGTTGTCCCTGAAGCGCGGCGCCGCCGCGGGTGGATCTGCGAACGCAGGCGCCGCGCGCGATGCGAGCGCTGGCGGATTCGCGGGCGCCGGGGCAGGTTCGGGTGCGGGGGCGGGTACGAGCGCAGGCGGTGCTGCTGCCAGTGGCGTTGGCACTGGTCGTGGTGCCGCAGGCACCGACGCGCGCCTGGCGGCCTACGGCGCGCAATCCGGCTCGACATCCCTGAACAGCACAGCGCCCTCCGCGTCCAACCCCGGCCTCCATCAGAACAACTCGCCCAACCAGGCCGCAACCCACGCCGTGCCCACCAGAACCTCCGACCCCAGCCTGCATGACGTCCCCTCCCCGCTGCTCGGCACCTTCTATCGCTCGCCCAAACCGGGCGCGCCCCCCTTCGTGGAAGTGGGCGCCACCGTCACCGAAGAGACCATCGTGGCGATCATCGAAGTGATGAAGCTCATGAATACCGTGCGCGCCGGCGTGCGCGGCACCGTCACGGAAATCCTGTCCGCCGATGGCACCCTGGTCGAATACGACCAGCCCATCCTGCGAATCCGCAAATCGGCTGGGTGAGGCCATGCCTATCCGCCGTGTCCTGATCGCGAACCGTGGTGAGATCGCGGCACGCATCATCCGCACGTGCCGCACGCTCGGCCTGGAAACGGTGCTCGCCGCCTCCGCGGCGGATCGGGACAGCCTGCCGGCACGCTTTGCGACCCGCACGGTCTGCATCGGCCCCGCGCGCCCGTCCGAGAGCTACCTCAAGGTCGAAACGATCGTGCACGCGGCACTCGCCACGGAATGCGACGCCATCCACCCCGGTTACGGTTTCCTCTCGGAACGCGCGCCACTCGCGAGCCTCTGCGAACAGAACAACGTGATCTTCATCGGCCCCACCGCCGCACAGATCGAAGCAGTGGGAGACAAGCTGCGCGCGCGCTCCGAAGCGCAGGCCGCAGATGTGCCTGTCGTGCCCGGCGGCTCCGTATCGAGCGTCGATGAAGCCGTTACGCTGGGCCAAAGCATCGGCGCGCCATTGCTCGTGAAGGCAGTCGGCGGCGGCGGCGGCCGCGGCATGAAGCGAGTCGACCGGCTGGAGGATCTGCCCGGCGCAATGGAACTGGCCTCCGCCGAAGCGGGCGCCGCGTTCGGCGATGCGCGGGTGTACCTCGAACGATTCATCGCGAGCGGCCGGCACGTCGAGGTGCAGGTGCTGGGGGATGGCAAGGGCCACGTGATCCATCTCGGTGAGCGGGACTGCTCCGTTCAGCGCCGCTACCAGAAACTGATCGAGGAAACGCCGGCACCCGGAATTTCGGAAAAGCTACGCAACGCGCTCCACGCCGCCGCCGTGCGCTTCGCCGAGCGCCTCGCGTATCGGGGCGCGGGCACCGTGGAGTTCCTGGTGGACTCGCAACGGGATGCGTTCTACTTCCTCGAAATGAACGCGCGCATCCAGGTCGAGCATCCGGTGACGGAAGCCGTGACCGGTGTCGACCTCATCGCGGAGCAGATCGCCGTGGCAAACGGCGAAGGCCTGCGCCTGAAGCAGGGCGAGATCCGCCGCAACGGCTGCGCCATCGAGTGCCGCGTGAATGCGGAAGATCCCGCGAACGATTTCCGGCCGAGCCCGGGGCTCGTGCGCGAGGCCGTGTGGCCCGCGGGCGAGGGCATCCGCGTGGACACGCACATTGTCTCCGGCTCGCGCGTGCCGCCGTTCTATGATTCGCTCATGGCCAAGATCATCGCGCACGCACCGGATCGTTTTGCCGCGCTCGAGCGGCTGCGGTCCGCGATTGCGTCCACGCGCATCACCGGGGTCGCCACCAACCTGCCTTTCCACGCAGAAGTGCTGAGCGATCCCGAGTTCCAGGCCGGCGGCGTCGACACCGGCTATCTCGCGCGCCGCGCGCAACCCAAAGTGGAGGTGGGCCGTGGCTGACGTCCAACTCGTCGAAACATCGCTTCGCGACGGCAACCAGTGCCTCTGGGCCGCGCTCGGCGTCGATACCGCGAAGACGCTGACCATCGCGCCGGTGATGGATCGGGTCGGCTTCAAGGCCATCGACTTCACCACCTCCACGCACATGGGCGTGGCCGTGCGCTACAAGAAGGAAGATCCCTGGGAGCGCATCCGCCTCATGGCTCGGGCGTGCCCGAACACGCCGCTGCAATTCATGTCGACGGGCTTCCGCTTCATCGCGTGGGAGACGGCGAGCCCCGAGTTCATGGCGCTCGTGTTCCGCGTGCTCGCGCGCAACGGCATCCGGCGGTTCTGTCTCGCCGATCCCTCCAACGATGCAGATTCGAACATCGCCTGCGCGCGCATGGTGAAGCAGGGCGGTGGCGAATATGTGATCGCCGCGCTCGTCTACACGCTCAGCCCCGTGCACGACGATGCCCACTACGTCGAGCGGGCGCGCAAGCTCGCCGCGTGCCCCGATGTCGATGCGCTCTACATCAAGGATCCGGGCGGCCTCCTCACGCCCAAGCGTGCCCGCACGCTGATTCCAGCAATCAAGGCGGTGATAGGGGACAAGGCGCTGGAGCTTCACGCCCATTGCACGATCGGGCTCGCCGAGCTCACCTACATGGACGCGCCGGACTATGGCGTCAGCGCCCTGCAGTGCGCGTCCGGTGGCGCTTCCGATGGCACCTCGAACCCGCCCTGCGAGCGCGTGGTCGCCAATCTTCGTTCGCTCGGTCACACGGTGCGCATCGACGATGA
This sequence comes from Pseudomonadota bacterium, assembly GCA_040255575.1. Taxonomy (GTDB): domain Bacteria; phylum Pseudomonadota; class Gammaproteobacteria; order Steroidobacterales; family Steroidobacteraceae; genus JADGHX01. The sequence goes on from JBDZVF010000100.1 coordinate 6,437, forward strand.
GGCGCTCGCCGAAGTCGGCCGCTATTTCACGACGCTCGCCGAGGCGGAAGGCCTGCCGATGGGCAAGCCGCAGGCGTTCGACGCGGCGTATCTGAAGCATCAGTTGCCGGGGGGCATGGTGGGCACCACGCGCCGGCAACTCGCCGAAGCGCGCCTCTCCCATCTCGAGGGCGCGGTGATCGAGGAGCTGGGGCGCGTGCGCGAAGAGCTCGGCTGGCCGATCGTCATGACGCCGTTCGCGCAGATCGTGATGACGCTCGCGGTGATGAACGTGATGAATCGCGAGCGTTACAAGGTGATCCCGGACGAGGCCATCCGCTATGCGATCGGCCGCTTCGGCAAACCGAACGTGCCGATCGATCCGAACGTGATGGATCGCATCCATTCCCTGCCGCGCACGCGCGAGCTGCTCGCCGAGCCGCCGATGGCGCCGCTCGAGGAGCTGCGCCGGCGCATCGGCCCGAACCTGTCGGACGAAGAGTTCCTGCTTCGTGCCGTCATGCCCGCCGGGCAGGTGGATGCGATGCTCGCGGCGGGACCCGCCCCGCGCCACTACGATCCGACGATGAAGCCGGTGATGACTCTGCTTCGCGAGCTCACCGCACGGCACGACCTTTCCCACTTCACAGTAGAAAAACCAGGTTTTCGATTGGAGCTTCGCCGGTGCTGAATGCTGTGCCCCCCATCCGGGGCTATATGTTCGATGTCGATGGAACACTGCTGCTGAGCGACCGCTCGCTCGGGGCTTACGAGATCCTGCCGGATGCGGTCGAAGTGCTTTCGACGCTGAAGGATCGTTCGGTCCCCTTCGTCCTGCTCACGAACGGCAGTGCCTATCCACCGCCGGAGCAGGCCGCCAAGCTGCGCAAGCTCGGCCTGCCGGTGACGGACGAGCAGATGCTCACGCCTTCGAGCGTCACGGCCGAAGTCATGCTGAAGCACGGCGTGAAGCGCCCGCTGGTTCTGGGAATGCGCGGCGTGGCCTACGCCCTGCAGGCCGCCGGCCTCGACGCCGTGTTTCCCGGTGAGCCGAACGCGAATGAAACGGATGCGGTGTATGTCGGCTGGCACCCCGAGTGCAACATGAAGGACATCGAAGCCGCCTGTAACGCGATCTGGCGTGGCGCGAAGATGTACGTGGCCTCCGACGTGCCGTTCTTCGCCACAAAGCACGGCCGGACGATGGGCTATTCGTATGCCATCGTCGGCGCGATCAAGCGCGTGACCCGGGCGCCCTCGATCATCACGGGCAAGCCCTCACAGCACGCCCTGCGCTTCGTCGCGAAGAAGCTCGGCTTGCCGGCGAGCGATGTCGCGGTGGTGGGGGACGACCCCAACGTCGAGATCATCATGGCGCGCAAAGGCGGTGCCACCGCGTTTGGCGTGACGACCGGCGTGATGACGGCGGAAGACTGGGAGCGTGAATCCGGCCCGCGCCGGCCGCACCGGGTGCTCACCCGGCTCGGCGAGCTGCTCGCCGATCAGTAGCGATGATCGGGTGTCGCCCGCGCGGCTTGCGCGGGTGAGGCCCGCCCGCAGCGTTCGCTCGACGCGCTGCCCCCGCTTCGCGGCTCCTCGATCGAGACGAGCGCGGCACAGGCGTTGATGGAGCGGGAACCGGACGACTCCGTCGCAATGAGCGGCGAGCTCGTGCGATCCAGCAGGTCGAAGAGGCGGGCGGGGGCGAGACCCGGATGATGCGCGAGGATCAGGGCCACAGCGCCGGTGACGTGTGCCACCGCGAGCGAGGATCCCGACGCGAAGTCGTAATGGCCCTTCGGCAGCAGTGTGAGGATCTCGCGGCCCGGCGCATGCAGCTGATGCGCGGCCGATATCCCGGACTCGGATGCGGACACGGCGAGCACGCCCGGCACATCCTGCGGGAAACCCGGCTCCGTCCCGGAGGCGGCGCCGACGAAGACGATGCCTCGCTGAATGCCGGTCTCCACGAGCTGCGAGAGCAGCCGGTCGCTCGGCCCGCCGAGGCTGAGATTCACGACCTGTGACTTCAGATCGATGGCCGCGCTGATGGCTTTGGCGAGCGTGAAGGAATTGCAGCGGGCGTTGTCCGTGCCTTGCTCGAGCTGCCAGCACGCTTTCAGCGCGATGAGCTTCACGCCGGGCGCAACGCCCACGATGCCGAGGTGATTGTTCGCGAGCGCGCCGATCACGCCGCTGACTTCCGTGCCGTGCCGATCTCGCCGGAATTGCTCGGCGGTGCCGCCGACGAGGTCCCGTGTGGCGACGACTCTTTTCGCAAGGTCCGGATGAGCGGTATCGACGCCGGTGTCGATCACGGCAACCCGCACGCCATCACCCCGTGAAAGGTTGTGCGCATCCGCGACGTCGAGCTGCCTGAAGCCGCTCTGCAAGCCGACGTAGGGATCGTTATAGGTTTCGGAGCGCGTCTCGAACACGCCCATCGGCTCCGCGAGCCGCACGCGGGGCTCGGCCCTGAGCCTCTGAAGAACCGCGGCCTGCGTGGAATCCCGGGGTATCTGGAAGACCGCGCAGTGCACTTTCAGCAGCGGGATGGGCCACTCCGCGAGCTGCGTCAGCCGATATTCGCCCGCGAGCGCCCGGATGATGGTGCGCGCCGCGCCGCTCGATTCGTAACGCAGCAGCCTGTCGTATCCGCGGGGCGTGGACCCTGCGCGTCCCTGTAGCACGCGAACGTCGTCCGCCACCGTGACGACGATGAGCTGATCCGCCGGGGCGGACGCCATCGTCTCCACCGGAGTGGCGGCGGAGGTGACCGACAGCGTTCCCAGGGTCAGCAGCGCTGCCGAAGCAATGCGCAGTGCGAATTTCATCTCTCGACGTGAGGTTGGGCGATCGGTTCGGCGAAACGGACGGAAGGACTGCCGCGCAGGTGCGCGAGCGCGTTATCGACAGTGGCATTCGCATCGTCGAGCGTGAGCGTGTAGACCCCGGCTTCAGTGGGCCCCGCCACCACGCTGAGCTTCGAGCTGGACAAGAGGCCCTGCAACTCCGCGAGCTTGAGGTCTGGCGAGAACACCGCGCGAATCTGCCCGTCACGAGGCGAGGGCGCGCTCTGCGTGGAGAGCGTGCGGTAGTCGGGCGCGGTGGAGAGCCCTTGGTTCCAGGCCATTGCGCTCAACGCCACGAGGCCGATGCCCTCCACGATGACCGCGGCAACCAGCCATTTCATCGCGTTGCTGGCGCGCGCCCCTGGCAGCTTCGGCATGGTGCCGCGGGCATTTGGGCCGTGCGCTTCGGACACCGCCTCGTCTTCCCGAATGCGATCCCACAGCTGCTCGAACGAGGTCTGCGCGCTCTCCTGCCGCACATCCTCGCGCAAAATGGTGTCGCGCACCTGCGTCTGAGTGACGAGCTCCTTACGGCATTCCGTGCACGAGGCAAGGTGCTGGTCGACGTTCGCGCGTGCCGGGCCGCGCAAAGTGCCGTTCACGTAGAACGGCAGTACGTGCCATACATCGTCGTGCGTCATGATGCGGTTTCTCCGGCCAGGCGGGAGAGCACGCTGCGAAGCCGGGCGCGTGCGTGAAACATGCGCGCCTTGATGGTGGATGCGCGGCATCCCATGATTTCGCCGATCTCCTCGAGTGAATGGCCAAAGTAATAGACGAGCTCCACGGCGATGCGCTGTTCGGCCGGCAGCTCGTTGAGGCCCTGGAGAATCCAGTCTTCGAGCTCCCGGTTGACGCTCGAGTGGTCCTCCGCATCCGTGCCGAAGGATTCGTCGTCCTCGAGCTGGGCAATCGTGCGGGAGCGCTGCAGGGCCTTGAGTGCACGGCGGTACGCGATGCCCATGATCCAGGTGGAAACGCGGGACTCGCCCCGGAACCGGTCGGCATTGCTCCAGACGACGTAGAAGGTGTCGTTGATGATCTCGCCCGCGAGCTCCGGGCTCACCGACATGCGGAACAGGAAGCGCTCGAGCGGCCGATGGTAGAGCTGGTAGAGCTCCTCGAAGTCCGCCCGCTCGCGCCGGGTGACGCCGACGAGCAACGCGCGCTCGCGCTCATCCGAACGATGGGAGTGACCACTGCTGTTGGGAGACCATGGAGCGCGCATCAGCCGTATGTCCCCGTGCCATCGTCAAAGGTTGCGCCTGGCTGGCATTTAACCTGTGATGTCGCTTAGAAGATCCATAACACGGTGCCGACCCATGCCGGTTCCACGATGTCGTCGTAGAACAGCCGCCGTGCCGTCCGATCCGTCTGCACTCTCATGACGCTGGCGTGTAACGGGCCGCGGTCATAAGACAGCCCCGCGCTCCCATACCAGTAGCCGGTGTCGAAGAAGTCACTCACGTCCCGGAAACCGACGCCCACCGAGGCGCCCACAGGACCCCGGACGGGCAGCGTTCCCGTCACCTCATACGCCAGGGAGCGCCGGTTCTCAATGAATCCGTAATGGGAGTACAGGTCGGTGTCCGGAGACCAGGCGGCCGTGAACTTCAGCCGGTCGCGAAAGCTGGCGCCGACGGTCAGCTCGTCGTAGTCGTACTGTTTGAGCAACGCATTCCACGGGTGGGCGTAATGCGAGACAGTTACCGAGCCGAGCCAATCCGGTCCCATCGCGAACTCGCGGCCGAGGAAGGCGCCAATCTGACCCGAAGAGGACGTCTGGTTCGCAAGACGCACTGTCGATGCCCACAGGCCGGCGTACCAGCCGCCGCGTTCCTCGGTCGGCAGCTGCACGTGCAGCTCGGCCTGTGCCGCCGCCTTGCCTGCGGATAGCGACAACCCTTCGAGGCGATAATCTGACGTAACGCCAACCGAGCCACCGACGCGATCAGCGGCGGTGGCACTCAGCACGACCACACTGAGCAGGAACGGGAGTGCGCGCACCCAATCAGAAGTAGCCGTTTATCTGCGCGAATACAAGCCTCCTGTTTTGAGAATCGTTTTGCGGGATACCGTCGTAGTTGCGGCCGCCAACCCGAACCTGCAGGAACTGGTAGGGCGTGTATTCCCACACGATGCTCCAGCGGTCCTGATAGTCGTGATCGACATCCCGATCGGGATCGAAGTATTCAGTCGTGACCTTCAGGTTGTGGCCCTTGGCGAAATTCCAGTTGGCCTCGAGCAGGCCGACCACCTGCTTGCGCTTGGGCGTGAAGTTCTCGTCGCTGATGTAGTCCGCTTCCGCGAGCCACGAGATCGGGCCCGTGCGCACACCAGCGAAGATGTTCTGCATCTGCCGGCTTTCGCCGGTGGCATCGTTGAAATTCACGCTCGCACCCAGGCGCCAGATGGATCGCACGTGCTCGGCGCGCAGGCTGTACTGCTTGCCGTCCGGCGTGGATGAGCCACCGGCCGTTCCATTGGTTACTGCGAGCTGCGCACTCCAGTTAGGCGACTCGAACCCCACCTGCACGCCACGATCGGGCGTGGCGAAGTTCACGCCCGTGACCTGGCGGATGAACGCCGTGTCGTCCTGCAAGCGGATGCCATAAGGCAGATACATCTGCCCCGCCTGCAGGTACCACTGGTGATTGCTGGTCCAGAGTCGACCGTAGGCTTCGGAATTGATACTGCCGCCAGGGGCGATCTTCTGATCGACGTAGAGAGACAGCCGATCGGGAATTGCACGCACCTCGACATAGAGGCGCATCTCGTCCACGTCGAACGAGCTCAACGACTTCTGGTGGGGCGTATCGGTGAACGATCCGCTCGCCCGCAGATTGCCGCCGATGGCGATGTACTTGTTGATCTCGCCGGTCCAGGGCTCGCCGATGTCCAGGTGCCTGGCGGGCAGGGCAGTCTGGCCCCACACCTCGCCGAAGGTGTTGCGCATGCCGCCGCCCGCGGGGTTGACGTGGCACTGGGCGCACTTGAAGCCCTGCTGTACTGCGAACCACGGCTCGGCCTCGGCGCGTGCGCACACGAGCATTGAAATGAAGACAGCCAGCAGCGTGACGATCCTGAGCCTTGCAGTCACGGAAGATCCTCAATCGTGAACCGGAGAGTGAAATCGCCAATGGGCCGGCCCTGGCTGTCGAGCACCGGGACCGGTCCCGAGCCGCGCAGCGTGACCCGGTAGGTTCCCGGCATGCGCTCCGACTCCGGTAGCTCGAGCGAGAACACGGTGGGATTGCGGGAGCGGACGTCCAGCTTCGCCCCGTGCACGCGGGTGACGTCCGCCGCGTCGTCGAACTGGCCCGACGTGCTGCGTTCGACGGTGAGATTCGCGGCGTTGATGGTGGTCAGCTGGAGCGCGCCATCCGCTGCGATCAATGGCGCGGGCGCACTGCGTGTGAGGATCTCGTTCTCCACGGGCGCGACCGCGGCGAGCTGGGTCAGCAAACCCATGCCTGCGGGGGCGGGAGCGGCACCGTTCGTAATCCACTGACGGATGACGTTTATGGTTGCCTGGGGCAGCGGCGCCTGGTCGAGCGGCATTTGCGCGCCAACCGCCGCATGCCCTTCGAGCTTTTGAATGAGATAGCTGGAGTCGGGGTCTCCAGGAGAAACGCGTAGAAGCGACGGCACTTCCACACTGGGTGCATTGACCAGCATCGCAAAGGCGCTGGCCTCATCGAGTCTGAAGCCAAGCGGCGCAGCCGCTCCGGCATGACACGCGGTGCAGATCGGAGTGAACACGTTCGCCTGAATCGATTGCAGATCGGGTGTGAGAGTCGAGCCACCGCCGCCACCGCCGTTACCGCCGCCCGTTACAGGCCGACCGTTCTGGTCGAGCCCTTCGCCACTTCCGCCGCACGCTGCGAGCAGCGGCCCCGCGATCAACATCGCGCCGATCAATCGTCGAGTCATCATGGGCGGTATGTCCGCGATGCCGTGCGGGCGGTTGCACGGCCGGCGCAAAAAATTTGTTCGCAACCGGAGACATGAACGAACGCACATACGCTGCACCAGCGTCACCGACAGAGGGGCTCATGCGCGTAGTGATATCGAGAAGTTCTGCAGTCGTGTTGGGAGTGCTGCTCGCGTCATGCGGCGGAGGCGGCTACGGCGGAGGCTCCTCTTCCCTGGCGCCCACGCCGACGCCGACCCCTGCGCCCACCCCGACACCCACACCCACCCCCACGCCAACACCGACCCCGACGCCCGCGCCTACTCCCACGGCGTATTCGCTGACTCCGCTCGTATCCGATGGATCGGTGATGGCGCAGAAGACGGATCCGAACCTCAAGAATCCCTGGGGCATCGTGTTCGCGCCCAACGCACCGGTCTGGGTCGTGAACAATGGCACGCAGACGTCGACTCTTTATGACGGCACGGGCCTCATCCGGCCAATCGTGGTGGCGCTGCCTGGCGGCATACGCGGCGCCGCGGATCCGACCGGCATCGTCAACAACACCTCGACGACGGATTTCGTCATCACCAAGGGCACGACCTCCGGCCCTGCGCGATTCATCTTCGACGGCGAGGGTGGAACGATCATCGGCTGGAGCCCGACCGTCGATGCCGCCAACGGCGTCATCGCGTACGACGACGGCAACGGTGGCGCGGTGTACAAGGGTCTTGCGATTGCCTCGGATGGCACGAACAACTTCCTCTTCGCGACGGACTTCCACAACAACAAGGTGGACGTGTTCGACAAGACCTTCACCAAGGTGACGCCGACCGGCGGTTTCACCGATTCGACGTTGCCCGCGGGATACGCGCCATTCGGCATCCAGACGCTCACCGTGAACGGCGAGACGCGCATCTTCGTGACCTACGCGCAGAAGCTCCCGACCTCGGACGACAACGCCAACGGCGCCGGCCTCGGCCTCGTGAACGTGTTCGACGTCAATGGCACGTTGCTGACGCACCTGATTGCCGAGGGAGGCAAGCTGAATGCGCCATGGGGCCTTGCCATCGCGCCGGCGGACTTCGGCACGTACAGCAACAACCTGCTGGTCGGCAACTTCGGCGACGGCGTGATCAACGCGTATGACGTGAGCACCGGCGCGTTCGTCGGCACGCTCGCGGACTCGAACGGCACGCCGTTCGCAAACCCGGGGCTCTGGGGCATCGCGTTCGGCAATGGCGCGCAGAATCAGCCGACCACCACGCTGTACTTCGCCGCGGGTATCGCGAACGAGGCGGACGGTCTCTATGGCCGCATCGACCTCGGCGCCACCAAGCCCGACACGGTAGCTCCCACTGTGACATTGACCGCGCCTGCCGCCGCATCCACCGTGGCGGGCACGGTCGCGATCACGGCCGATGCGACCGACGACGCAGGTGTTGCGAGCGTTGAGTTCCGCGCAGGGACGACCTCGCTTGGCAAGGTCACAGCGCCGCCGTTCACGTTCAACTGGAACACGACCGGCGTTCCCAATGGCGCCGTGAGCCTGACCGCGATAGCGCTCGACGCGGCCAACAACCAGACGACCTCGGCAGCGGTGAGCGTGACCGTGGACAATCCGCCCGCGCCGGCCGCCGCGACGCTGACGGAGCTGCAGACCAACATCTTTGGTCCGCGATGCTCGGTCTGCCACAACGGCATCGGCGGGGCGCTGCCGGGTTCGATGAACCTCACCTCGGCCGCTTCGACCTTCGCGGCGCTGGTGAACGTCGACAGCGCCGAGCAGCCGACCCTGAAGCGTGTGAAGCCGAACGACTCGGCCAACAGCTGGGTCATCCACAAGCTCGAGGGCACGGATCTCAACGGCACCGCACGCATGCCGTTCGGCGGCCCGTTCCTCGACCAGGCGACGATCGACCAGGTGAAGGGCTGGATCGACGCCGGCGCGCAGAACAACTGAGCGCGCGCACTTCGTCCGGTCCCGCGCCTGCCAACGCGGGCGCGGGGCCGGACGATTTGCTGTGTGGCGATTGGCTTCCCGGCAAGCCCCGCGTCGTTCGATTGCCACCTGATGAGCATTGTTCGCTCCCACCGTGGTGGGGCGCAGGCATGGCATTCCAGAATGCGGCAGCACCAAAAGGATCAAGGGGTCTGCCGATGCGCCATGTCCTGATAGCCGCCGCACTGTGCGGTGCGACGCTCCTGGCCGGATGCGGCCAGCGCAGCGACGGCACCGCCGCGGCCTCCACCCCAGGCGCTCAAAAGTTTGCCGCGGTGGACTCCGCGCGGCTCCTCGCCGCCAACGAGCCGCAGAACGCGGGACAGTGGATGTCCTACGGCC
>JBDZVF010000101.1:0-15417 GCA_040255575.1 Pseudomonadota bacterium
CGCCGCTGGCGCCGCTTCGGGGACCGAATCGGGCGTCACGGCCGGCGCGGCGGGCTCGCCGGGCGCCGCGGGCGCCCCTGAGGTCGAGGTCGCAGACGGCGCCGAGGTCGCGGCGTCTGCCGGCGCATCCTGCGAGGTCGTCACATAGACGCGCAGCTGTTTCAGCTTCTCCTTGATGAGCGCCTCGTTCTGCGAGCCCATGCGCATCAGCAGCTTCTGACCGGCCGAGCGGGCCTCGAGGTTGGGATCGGCGTACTCGTAGAACACCTTCCCGAGCTTCAGCGGGATCGGCCCGCGCACCTCCGGCGTCTGCAGCAGGTGATCGATCACCTCCACCAACCGGTCGTTGAAGTACTGCCCGGGGTAGCCGAGATCCTCGTACGCCTGCTGGAACAGCGGGTAATAACGGATGTACAGCGAGCCGAGCTGGTTGATGTCCACCGCCTGAATCAGCTTCATGACGGGCGCGTACCGGGCCGAGTTCTCCGGGCTGAGCAGGATCTGATCCCCGCTCGTCACGACCACTGCCTCGCCACCGATGGGCTTTACGGGCCGCATCTGCTCGGCGACCTTGTTCCGTGGCAGGTTGTCCACGGTTACGACCAGGTGGCGAATCACCATGTCGGGCACGAGCCACTGCTCGACCGGCGCCTTGCCGAAGACCCCCGAGAGCGCCGCAGCCATCTCCGAATCGCTCTCGGCCAGCTTCGGCAGCGGCATATCGGGCGGGGCCGCGATCGGGTGATGCTCTTTCTCGGGCTCCGGTGCCGGTGCGGCCGGGGCCTCCGCGACCGGAGGCGCCTGCGCGGGCAGCGGCTTCTTCACGAACTCGAAGTAGTAGATCGCGCCACCCGCGGCCACCACCGCGACGGCGATGGCCGAATACAGCGCCGTTCGCTTCCAGAACGAGTCTTCCGAATCCCAGGATGTCGACACGTTGTGTTCCTCCGCTTGCCCATTCTAGAGGCAGACAGCGCCGCGGCGCCAAAATGCCGCCGCGGGGGCGATAGTGGCTCCGTACGCGACGGCACGCGACTTGCGGCCACCGGCCCCTCGCACAGATACGGAACAGCCACGTTTGCGGTTGCCGCAGGATCGCACAGCGGACCTCGAGTGCGGAATGTCTCAAAAAACGATCAGTCGGTTTGACCGCGAACGGCACGCCCTGTATCCAGTCGCCTGCCATCGTACTTTGCGGACGGGAGGCCGCCGAATGCGTTCAGACATCGGACCTCGGGAACAGAAGCGCGCGTCGCGCTCCAGCAAGTTCACCGCTGCCGGCGACCTGCACGACGATCTCCTCGCCGGCGCACAAGCCGAAACCTACGTGCGTGGCATGCAGCACCTCGTCACGGTGGTGCAGCGGCTCTCCCAGGCGCGCACGCTCGAACAGATCCAGGCGATTGTCCGCCGTGCGGCTCGCGACCTGACGCATGCCGACGGCGCGACGTTCGTGATGCGGGACGTCAATCTCTGCTACTACGCGGATGAGGACGCCATCTCGCCTCTCTGGAAAGGCCAGCGCTTTCCGATGAGTGCTTGCATCAGCGGCTGGGCCATGCTCAATCGGCAGGCCGCGATCATCGAAGACATCTACGCGGACTCGCGCATCCCGCACGATGCGTATCGCCCCACGTTCGTGAAGAGCCTCGTCATGATGCCCATCCGAACTGTGGACCCGATCGGCGCAATCGGCGCCTACTGGGCCACGCGGCACAAGGCGACGCCCGAGGAAGTGGACCTGCTGCAGGCGTTGGCCGACAGCACTTCCGTCGCCATCGAGGCCGTCACCCTCTTCGACAATCTCGAGAAGCGCGTCGCCGAGCGCACCGAAGAGCTCAACCGGCGCACCACCGACCTCGAGGTGCTGAATCGCGAGCTCGAAGCATTCTCCTACTCGGTCGCGCACGATCTGCGCGCACCGCTCATCACCATCGACGGCTTCGCGCAGGTGCTGAAGGAAACTTCGGCAGAAAGCCTGGATGAGGCCGCGATCGACTATCTCGGGCACATCCAGACCGCCACCGCACGCATGCACCGGCTCATCGAGGACCTGCTCGCGCTCTCGAAGATCGTGCGCACGCCGATGGTCAAGACCCGTGTGGATCTCTCCGCGATGGGCCGCGAGATCGCGCAGCGCCTGCGCGAGAGTGCGCCGGAGCGCGCCGCCGAGATCGTGATTGCGCCGAACCTCTGCGCACAGGGGGACCCCGGGCTCATCCGCATCGTGCTGGACAATCTGTTGTCGAATGCGTGGAAGTTCACGTCCCGACGCGAGCGGGCCCACATCGAGCTCGACATCATCCAGGGCGCCGAGGGCGATACCGTGTTCCGGGTGAAGGACAACGGGGCGGGGTTCGATCCGCGGTATGCGACCAAGCTGTTCGCGCCGTTTCAGCGCTGCCATGCGCAGTCGGACTTTCCGGGAACGGGGATTGGCCTCGCTACCGTGCAGCGGATCGTGCATCGGCATGGGGGCAAGATCTGGGTGGAGGCGCAGCTGGATCGGGGGGCGAGCTTTTATTTCACGCTGCCGGACTGAAGAAGCCGGTCAGGCCCCGCGGGTCATCGCCCAGTCGAACATCTTCGTGACGACGCCTCCGCCGAGGCTCGCGCCCGTGACGTCGCGGAGCTGATATTCCCCGCCATCCAGAATCACGTTCGCAGCCCGGATCCCGCTGCGGATCGCCGGGCCGATGCCCTCCGCCATGTCGCGCGTGGCAAGGCCCGCCGCGTCGCCGGCGATGAACGCGTTCCCGATGCGCACCACCTCCACATTCCCGCGCAGGAAGTAGCTGTAGCCATGCGGGTCGTACTGCGCGCCGGCCGCGAGCTTGCGATCGAGCAGCCCCGTGATGTGCGACCAATGGAAGCGAATGTCTTTCCCGCTGCGCTTGATCCGCTCGGCCATGCCGCCCACGCCCACATTGAGAAACCCGTTCTCCTTCGGCACGTACCAGGAGTAGCCCGGCAGCCCCTTGTCGAAGAACCAGAGGTGGCAATCGCCATCCTTCCAGTCATACGGAATCTCGTGTTCCAGCGTGACCGTCTGCAGCTCTGCGGCGCGTGGATTCGCCTCGCGGAAGAACGTGCGATACACCGGACATCGCGTGCCGCCAGCGCCGATGAGGTGCCGCGCGCGATAGGCCTCGTCGATGATGTACCAGCCGTCTTCCTCCCGAATGCTCTTCACGGTGTGCTGGACAACGGGCGCGCCCGAGCGCTCGAGCAACCACGCATCGAACTCGACGCGGCGAATGGAGTGCTGAACGCACGGCACCTTCACGTACAGCCCCTTCACGTGCACGTGCAGGCGCTCGAAGGTGAGGAAGCTGTGCGGGTATTGCTCGACGTTCATTTCGAGATCGCGCACGACCTCCGGCGTGATCCAGCCCGCGCAGAGCTTCAGGCGCGGAAAGGTCTCCTTGTCGAGCACGAGCACGTTCGCGCCGCGCTTCACGAGCGTGCGCGCGGCGGACGAGCCCGCGGGCCCACCGCCCACGATCAGGACATCAACGGTTTGCATATGCGTTCTGGCGCCTGTCGGGACGCTACGGCCGAACGTACAGGTGCTCGCGCGTCATCGGCACGTTGTTGTTCTCTTTGGTCGCGAACAGCACCTGGAAGAGCTGCAGCGTTCCGGTGGTGAAGCCCGCGATGGAGCCGGCCAGATACAGCCGCCACATGCGCTCGAACTTCTCATCGAACATCTTGCGCACCTTGTCGGCGTTCGCGTCGAACAGCTCGAGCCAGTGGGTGAGCGTTCGGGCGTAGTGCAGGCGGATGTTCTCGACGTCGAGCACGGAGAAATCCCACGGCTCGAAGATCCGCATGAACTCGCCGATCGACGGCGGATAGGCGCCCGGGAAGATGCGCTTCGTGATCCACGGATGCAGCGGCGCCGGCCGGTTTCGCCCGATGGCATGGATGAGGCCGCGACCGTTGCTGCTGCGGCCGAGCACACGATGCGCAACCCCACCGAGCGCGGGGTAGTTCTCAACGCCCACGTGCTCCAGCATGCCGACGGAAACGAACGCGTCGTACGTGCCGGTGATGTTGCGGTAATCGTCCTCGACGAACTCGATCTGGCTGTCCAGGCCTTCGCGCTTCGCGCTGGCGCGCGCGTACGCCACCTGTTCCCTGGAGATGTTGAACGCGCGCACCTTCACACCGTAGTGGCGCGCCATGTGCAGCGAGAGGCCGCCCCAGCCGAAACCGGCTTCCGCCACCGTTTCGCCCGCACGCAGCCGCATCTTGCGGCACACGTGGTCGAACTTCGCGCGCTGCGCGTCGTCGAGCGTGGTGTCGGCCGTCGGGTAATAGGCGCAGGTGTACGCCATCGTGTCGCCGAGCCAGAGCGAGTAGAAATCGTTACCGATGTCATAATGGTGATGGATGTTGTCGCGCGAGCCCGTGAGCGTATTGCGCTGGCGGCGATGTGCGCCCTTCAGGATCGAGGACAGCGTGCGGACGGCCTTCGGCTGCTCGGGTGCCGCGCGATACATCAGCTCCAGGAACTGCACGAGATCGCCGTCGATGGTGATCTTGCCCTCGCTGTAGGCATCCCCGAAGCGGATGTGCGGGTCCTTGGCGAGGCCAAGGAGCGTGGCGCGATCGGCGATGCGCACGGTGGCCGAGGGCGCCGGGTGCGTCGTGACGCGCTCCCCGGTCCACAGCACGAACTGCACGGGCGGGTTGCCCACGATGCCGAGCAGCCTGTGCAGCATCTTGCCTTCAAATGAGCTGCCGACCGGAAGCGGCACAGCCGCCGGCTGAGACGGGCTGCGACCGGACGCATCGGTCGAGCTCGCGACCTCTTTCTCCAAAGCGCTCATCGGAAAATCCCCTGGACTCGGTGGGTCCGTTCTTTCGAATTTGCGCACGGAATGCTACCGGGGAGCCGCACCGTCACACAACAGTCACGGGTCTTCTTGACTGGGGTTCGCGACAAGCGCCAGCGGCGCCCCGCCCGCGGCTACTTCCTTATGGGGATTGAAGTTTCCGTCGGGGCTGCGCTCGAGCAGGGCCGCACCGGGCGGGGACCGGGAAGCAAGCCTTCACTGGAAGAAATCCCGGGGCACTCACGCCCTGACACGCAAGTCCCCCGGGAAGTTGACGGCGGGGCGGATCGAGGGGACCCCCGCCGCCTGCTCGAGCTGCTCAGGAGGCTTTCCGGCCCTGCGGGTGCGCCTCCACCCACTTCCGGACCGCGGCCAGGGTGTTGGCCACGTGCCCGTCCGGCTTCAGGTTGGTGTAGCTGTAGAGAATCTCGCCCGTCGGCGCGATCACGTAGGACGTTCGGTCCGCCAGCTCAGGCTTGCCTTTCAGCACGGCGTCGTAGGCCTTCATGATCTTCTGGTCCGCATCGGAGGCGACGCCGAACTTGCTGCGACACTCGCTCACCGAGAACCTGTTGAGCGTTTCGATGTTGTCGTACGAGACGCCGATCACCGTCGCGCCCAGCGCCTTGAACTGGTCGGTCGCCTCGGCGAAGTCGTGTGCTTCAATCGTACAACCTGGCGTGAAGGCGGCCGGGTAGAAGTACAGCACTACCGGCCCCTTCTCGAGTGCATCCGCGAGGGAGAAGGTGTAAGGCTTGCCCGCGAGCGAAGCCTGAGTGGTGAAATCCGGTGCCTTGGCGCCTTCGGGGAGCGCGGCGAGCGCGAGGCTCGTAGCCAACGCACCCACGAGCGAGAAGACGAGTCTGCCTCTCATGTCGAAATACCTGTTTTTTGAAGGGGTCTGCGCAATGAGAGACCGGCAGCCCCATACCGATATTTCGGCCCTGATTGCCGCGAAACCTCGCGGCAGGTTGAATTTGCGCTGGCGAGCCTCACCCACACGCGGGTCCACACGCCGGCCAGGCTCATGATGCTGACTACCGTGCTCGAAGTGTTTCGTTCCTCTCGCAAGGCGGACTGCGATGAACGGGCGTTCGTGCTCACGGCGGTGGGCATTCCGAGTCAGGTGCATTTCGACGGATGGCACTATGTGTTGACGGTGGAAGAGCCGCAGTACGCAGAGGCTGTCATGCATCTGTCGCGCTACGCCGCGGAGAGTCGGCCGCCACCACCCGCGCCCCCGCCGCAGAAGCTCTATCCCTTCGCGATTGTCGGATGCGTGCTGTACGCGGTGATCCTGGTGTTCGTGGGACTTGCGGTGGCGAGCGGATTGTGGCGGCTCGATGCGTTCGATATCGGCGCAATCGATGCCGCGCGCGTGCAGGCCGGCGAATGGTGGCGGGCATGGACGGCGCTCACGTTGCACGTGGACGAGGGGCATCTTGCCGCGAATCTCGGCGGCGGGCTGTGGTTCGGCTATCTCGCCGGGCGGCAGCTCGGGCCCGGGCACGCGTGGTTCCTGACGGTGCTGGGCGCGGGCGTCGCCAATCTCCTCGAAGCCTTGCTCGGGCCGGCACAACACCATTCTGTCGGCGCCTCGACCGCGGTGTTCACGGTGCTCGGCTTGATGGCGGCGTATACGTGGCGCATTCGATATGAGCTGCCACAGCGATGGGCGCTGAGATGGGGGCCGCTGGTTGCCGGGGCGTTGCTGCTTGGATGGCTGGGGACGGGTGGCCTGACCGGCATCGACAAGCCCGAAGTCATTGCGGAGTCGACGACGGACATCGTCGCGCATGCGAGCGGTTTCTTTGTCGGCGCTGTGTTGGGCGCGGTGGCCGCGGCGGCGGTTATTCGCGCGTGGATGGTGCGTGTGCCGCAGTGGGTGTCGGGGATTGCGGCGATTGGCATCATCGCCGCGGCATGGGCGGTCGGGCTGAAAAGCTGAAGGGTTCCTTGGGGCCGATGGGACTGATGCGCATGCCGTCGGGACCAACGCCACTCACTCCACGTCAGTAGCCCACCAGCTCCACGTATGCTTTGCCTTCGATTTGCTGGCCGGCGCGCGTGCCCTTCACCAGGGATGCGCCTTCCCAGTATCGCGTGCTCGTGTTGAGCTCCTGATTCGCGAGACGCGGCTGGATGTTCACGTCCAGATCCAGTTTGGGCACGCGCAACTGCCAGCGCGCGGGGTAGCGCGAACCATGCGGGCTGGTCCAGTGGGCAGTGACGTCGACCTGCACGTCATCGTTTGCGAGCGCGAGCGCCTTGCCGTCGGGCGAGAGCCATGTGCCCGCGCTGTGAGCATCCCGTTGACCGGAGCGTTTGCGAAGCGCGTAGAACATCAGCGCGCTGCCGTCATCGAGCTGCAGGGCGAACCAGTCCCACCCCTGTTGATCGGCGCCCAGCGCGCCGCTGCCCCATTCACGGTCCAGCCACAGCGTGCCCTGCACGTCGAAGGTTCGTCCGTCGCGCGTCAGTGTTCCTTTCGCGCTCATTCGCGGTATGGAGTAGTAGTAACTCGCCGCGCCTTCGGCGTCGGACTTGCGGCTGAAGCCCGCGTCGCCATTCAGCGTGAACGGCGAGTCGGGGTTGATTTCGAGGTCGAGGGCGTAGCCCTTGTCGGCCGCGACGAGGCGCCACAATTTCCCGTCCGCGGATGCGCCGAGCGACCAGTCATCGAGCGACACGCGAAACGGCTCGGCGTGCGCGCCGGCAAGCCCCAGCGCGTCGCGCGCGAAGCGCTCCGCGACGACGAAGTTCTTCCGGTCGATATCGGATACGGCGAAGTGCGCCATGTAGATCTGGCGCGCGCGCCATGCGGAGGGCATCCCATCCTCGACGCCCGTTTCCGCAGGCGCGGGATTCGGGGGCTTCAGCGCGAAGCGGAAGAACGTGAGCTCGAAGCCGAAGGGCTCACCGGAGGGGGTGTCGAGGTGGCCCGTGATGTACCACCACTCGTGACGAAAGGTGGGATGGGGGCCGTGATCGCGGGGAAATTCGAAGGCGCGCGGCGCCGTGACGAGCTCGAACCCGCCCGGCAGCGTGCTCGCGCGCAAGGCGGCGAGGCGGTTGGTGTCGACCTCGGCGGTGGAGGATTGGGCTGCGCCGTCGGATCGCCGACGGCGCGCCGATCTGCTCGCGCCATCGGCGTGCTCCGCGCGCGCAGGCTGCGCGGCTCGGTCGGCGGCCGCCTCGCTGGCCGGCGGCTCGCCGGATGTCACGCTGGTGTCGCTCGCCGCGTTCTGCGGCGAACTGGTCCCGAGGCGCGCGGTATCGCTGGAGCCGTTGCACGCAGCGAGCGACGCGAGCACGATCATTGCCAGCAGCGCACTGACGCGCTTCCGCAGCTCGCTCCCGCGCTTCCGTCCCCCGCTCCCACGCATCTTTGGGCACCCTCGCCGTTCGCACACTATGACCGAACGCATCACTCTTCCCGGATATCGCTTGCAAGCGGCGCGCGCGCCATCCGCCACGCCGGATACAGCCCGGCGATCAGGGCCGCGATCATCGCGACTGCGAACGCATTCACGAACTGCTGGGCCGTGATGTGAAAGTCGATCTGCCAGCCGAACGCCCGCCGGTTGATCACCGTGATGAGCAGCACCGCCGTCAGTACCCCCGCGGGAATGGCTGCCAGAAACGCCACCAGTCCCATGAAACCTGTCTGCACTTCGATCATCCCGCCCGCACCCCGCGGCGTGAGCCCGAGCGCCCGCAGGATCGCAAGCTCGCGGGATCGCTCCAGCTCCCACGCGAGCAGCGCGCTGATGAGCCCGATGGCCGCAACCCCCGCGGTGAGCCAGTACAACACGCGGGTGATCACGAACGTGCGCTCGAAGATGCGCATCGAAATCGCGCGCACCTCGTAGTTCGACGTCATGGCGAGCGATTGCCGATGCCGCAGGGACTCGCGCACCAGCCTCTTCGCGGTAGGCGGATCCGTGCCTGGCCTGAGATACAGGCCGATCGCGGTAATCGCATCGTCGTGCCAGAGGCGGCTGTAGACCGCACGGTTCATCAGCATGCTGCCCTGGTCGTTGCCGTACTCGCGATAGATCCCGGCGACCTCGAACGGCCGCTTGCCTTCGGCGGTGTCCAGCTCCAGCCGATCGCCCACGTCGAGTTGGAGATGCCACGCCAGCGGCTCGGAGACCACCACGCCGCCCCGCTCGAACTTTTCCCAGACGCCGTCGGGATCGCCCACTGTGAGCGGAATGGCTTCGCGGGTCGCCGGCACCATCCGCAGCGCATCCACCCGGATGGGGCCCCGTGAGGAGTCGACGATGACGCGGCGACTCTCCGTGTGCTCGGCGATCTCAGGGAGCGCGAGGATGTCGCGCAGCACGTCCGGCTCGATGCGGCGTTCCGGTCGGCCGAAGCCAGGGCCGGGCGCGGTGATGTAAAGATCCGCGCGGATGGTTTCCGCGAGGTACGTTCTAAGGCTCTCACGAAAACTTTCCACCATGATGGAAACGCCGATCATCGCGGCGATCGCGAGGCCCAGCGCGGCGACGGCCACGCCGGTGCGACTGAGCGAGGCCGCGATGTCCCCGGACGCAAGACGCGCGATCGGGCTGAAGCGCCCGAGGAACCGGGAAGCGGCGAGCGCCAGGCCGCGCAGAACGGCGGGAGTGATGGCCGCAACGGTGAGCAGCAACAGGAACAGCGCGACGAAACCCGCAAGCAGGCTCCGCGACGAGAAGAGCACGATGGCCCCGGCTGCGATCGCGAGCCCCACACTCACGCCGACGAGCCAGCGGGAGGCGCTGACGGCGCGCGTCTCGATGACTGAGCGGCGCAGGCCGAGCGATGGCGCGCTGTTCGCGACTTCGATCGCCGGCACGGCGGCGGCGAAAAGGGCCACGCCGATGCCGGCGCCCACGGCTTTTGCGATGGCCAGGCCCGGGATGACGACTTCGTTCACCGCCACGACGAAGTACAGATCGTTGATCGTGCGGGAGACGAGGGCCACGAGCTCGCGACCGATGAACGTGCCGAGCACGAGGCCGAGTGCCGCGCCGACGATGCCCAGCATCAGCGCTTCCACGAGAATCATCGCGAGCACGCGGGCGCGTGTGGCGCCGAGCGCGCGGAGCACGCCGATGACTCGGCGGCGCTGGACGACTGCGAAGCTCACTGCGCTGAAGATGAGGAACACACCGACGAGCAGGGCCAGCAGACTCATCGCCTGCAGGTTGGTGGTGAACGCGGCCGTCATGTCCAGGCTTTGCCTGGTGCGGCGTTCGGCGGGCTGAAGGGTTACGCCAGGTGGCAGCTGTTGCTGGAGCTGCCTCAGCGCGGCTTCTCCCTCGCTGCCCTCGGGCACGCGCACGTCGATGCGGGTGAGGCGGCCGAAGAGGCCCAACCACTCCTGAGCCTGCGCGATATCGGCGAGCAACAGCGTATCGAGACCGGAGCTGGTGCCGCCGAGCGTGCCGATGAGCTTCGCATCGCGGACGGTGCCGCCAATGCGCAACGTGAAGGCGTCGTCGATGTGCAGGCCGAGGCGCTGAGCCGTGTTCGCCGCCATGACGGACGCGCCTGGCTCGGTGAGCCAGAGCGTGATGGATTCGATGCCATCGCGGTCGGCTGAACGCGGGCCGTCGTGCTCTTCGGCGCCCGCGCGCCCCCCTTCAGTGCCAGCGCGCTCCGCGTAAGCGTCAGTGCGCTCTGTCTGGGCGCCCGCGCGGTCCGTCGCGGACAGGCGCGAGTCACCGCGGACTGACGCGTCGACGAGCGGGTCGATGCCTACCAGCTGGAGGGTTTCGTCGCCGACATCGACGTAGCCTTCGACGACTGGCGTCAGGGCGACGGGGATCCCCGAGGTTTTCAGCCGCACATACAACGACTCGTCGATACCGCCGGGACCTGCGCGCAGCTCATGCGTGGCAGCGCCGTTCACCGCTTCCATCGACAGCTCGAATGCGCGCCCGGAGCTCGCCGTGGCGATGTCGACCGCGATGATCGTGCCCACGCCGAGCGCCAGACCGAGCAGCGCGAGCGCCAGTTGCGCCGGATGGCGCAGCAGATGGCGAACACTCGCAGCCCAGAGGGTGCTCATCGTGGCGGCTGAACTCCCGCCGCAACTCGCGGCTCGGCAGAAGCTCCATCGCTCAGCGGATACAGCTTGCCGTCGCGCATCTCCAGCACGCGGTCCGCGCTCGCCGCGAGCCGGCGATCATGCGTCACCAGCAAGAGCGTGGCGCCGTGCTTGCGCACGAGCGACATCACGAGCGGAAACACCTGCCGCGCCGTCTCTTCATCGAGATTGCCCGTAGGCTCATCCGCCAGCAGCAGGGTCGGCTCGTGCACGAGCGCGCGCGCGATCGCCACGCGCTGCTGCTCGCCCCCCGAGAACGCATCGATCGCACTCGTCAGCCGATCCCCCAGCCCGACCTCTGCCAGCATGGCGGCGCTTCGACGGCGCGCTTCAGCCCCGCGGATGCCATTCAGCTCGAGCACCAGCCGCACGTTCTCTTCGGCGTTGAGCGTCGGCACGAGGTTGAAGAACTGGTAGATAAAGCCGATGTGCTCGCGACGGAATCGCGTGCGCTCGGGCTCGGCGAGCGCGGACACTTCGCGGCCGTTCAGCACGACGCTGCCGCGGTCCGCCCGGTCGATGCCGCTCACGACGTTGAGCAGGGTCGACTTGCCCGAGCCGCTGCGCCCGATGATCGCGACGGCTTCGCCGTCTTCGATGCGGGCGCTGACGTTGTCCAGCACTTTGTGCTCGCGGCCGCCTTCGCGGAAGGCGCGCGACAGGTTGTTGAGAAGAAGCACTCGGCCACGCCTGGGGTGAAAGGGAGCGCTAGCCTATCGCGTTTTGACGTGCCCGCTTAGAACGCAGGCGCCCCTGATCGTCGCGAGCAAGCGCGCTCGCCGTCTCGACGTTCGCGTCCACCTCTCGGCGTGGGTAGAGCCAGCCGGCGACCGGCGCTCCGAACGGCGGCGTTCGAGCGCGCAAGTTCCGAGACAATTTCGGCTCGGCCCTGGGCGATGAGGGCTCCAGGCGCGCCGCGCTGGCGGGCTGCTACGCGTTCTCGCCCGGCTCGAAGCGCATGGGCTTGGTGACCCCCATGCGGCTGAGCTCGCGCCGAAGGGATTCGGCCATTTCTTCCAGCCCCTTGCGATCGAAGGGCGGCGCGGCGTTCCAGTCGTATGCCCAGGGCTGGGCCGTGCGCATCTCTTCCGGCTCATCCAGGTACCGCGGAATCACATGCGCATGCAGCGCCGGCTCCACATTGCCGAAGATCGCATAGTTGATGCGAGCCGCCCCCGTGACCTTCAGCAAGGCATCGCCGATGCGCGACATATCCAGCAGGAACTGCGTGCGCTCCTTCTGGCCCAGCGCATTCAGCGAAGGCACCACCGGGTCCGGCAGAAGCAGCACGTAGCCTTTCACGAACTGCTGCTGTCCGAACAGCACCCAGCCCGAATACACACGGCTCACCACACGCGGCTCACGCCCTTCGCGGGCATCGGCCACGTGGCGATGGATGACGGTTTCCGTCTCGATCTTGTTGTCTTTCATGGAGCGCTCGGCGAACGGAACACGAAATACACAGCTCCCAGCATACACAGGGCCGCCCACAGGTAGTCGAGCTTGAGCGGCTTCTGCATGTAATACATGGCGAACGGCACGAACACCGTGAGCGTGATCACTTCCTGCAGCATTTTCAGCTGCGGGAGCGTCATCTCGGTGTATCCAATCCGGTTCGCGGGCACCTGCAAGAGGTATTCGAACAGCGCGATCCCCCAGCTCACGAAGGCGGCGATGTACCACGGCTTCGTGCTGAGATTCTTCAGATGGCCGTACCAGGCGAACGTCATGAACACGTTCGACGCCGTCAGCAGCAACGCCGTCGGCACGATCACGGGCAGATTCACGCGTCAACCTCCAGCGCCCGAAGCGCCTTCACGGTCTTGTGATAGTCGCTGTGCTCGATGCCATACCAGCCACGCGCCCGCGCGGCCTTGATGTTCTCGGCGCGATCATCGATGAACACGGTGGTGCGCGGGTCGAGCTCGAAGCGGCGCTCGGCTTCCGCATAGATCTGCGGGTCCGGCTTCATGAAGCCCGTGATGAACGAGGGCAACGCGCCGTGCCCGATGCGATGGATACCGTATTCGCGCGACAGGTGCGCCCAATGCAGGTCCCCGATGTTCGAGAGCAGGTGCACGCGATAGCGGTCACTCAGGCGATGCGCGAGATCGACCATGCGCGGCTGCAGCTCGAACATGTCCAGCCAGCCGGCGTGCGCCACATCGAGCGCCAAAGGTCGACGGCCGAGGGCCGCCACCTGCTCCAGGAGCGCGCGGCCGGTCAGGCGGCCGGTTTCATGGTCGGCGAGGCCGATGCGATTGACGAGCACGTGCAGGTCGCGCACGTCGCACTCGGCTTCCGCAAGACATTTGAGAATCGGGCCGGGATTGAGATTGACGAAGACCCAGCCGATGTCGAAGACGATGGAGCGGATCACGGCGGCACCTTAGCACGGCCGAAGTGCGGCATCAGCCTTCCCAGTACCGTACCCGCGCGGTATCGACGTGAACGAAGTCGGATTTGGGGTAGTAGCCGACACCGCCCCGTTTCAGGGCGCGTGCGAGGTCGCGCAGCGTGGCGGTGTCCACGCCCTTCAGGCGAACGTCGATGGCCTTGCCCTGGATGTGCTGACTGTTCTTCGCCTGGCCGCCGCCGCGGGTGCGCAGCCTTTCGTTGGTTTCCGAGGAGCGGTAGCCGGAGATGATCTCGTAGTGCGGCTCGACGCGCGCCGAGGCGGCGAGATCGGCGAGCAGCACGAAGAGCTGCGGGTCCATGGTGGTTTGCTGGTGACTGCGGTGGTCGCCCAGGATCTCGTTGAGCTTGCCGAGAGCGGCCGGGATGAAGCCGCCTTCGTTCGTGCGGAAGGTGACCTTCAGCGTTTCGTCGGTGTGCGTGTTGTGAAGCTCGAGCCAGTTTTCAGACGCGGGTGCGCCCGAGGGCGCATCGCGCGCCTGAAGCGGCGCGCCTCCAAGACTCAGCGACAGGGTCAGCGCCAAAGCGCTCAGGGTGGCTACAGTGGAAACGAGCTGACGCTCCCCGTATCCCCTGGCGTTTCGTTCACCGCGACGACGGTGGCCTTCGGGAAGAAGTTGAACTCCGACGCGCTCGCCCACGTGTACGCCCCCATCGCGCGGCCCACGATCAGGTCGCCGGCTTTGAGCTCGGGGAGCATCAGGTTCTCCGCGATCACGTCGATGCTGTCGCAGGTCGGGCCGGCGAGCACGGAGGGCAGGCGATCCTTCGAATCCCGCAGCGGCTCCACGGGGTAGCGGGCGTGATCGTAGATCTGCCCGCTGTAGGAACCATAAAGCCCATCGTCGAGGTAATACCACCAGTGCCCCTCACGCTGCGCACGGCCCATCACCGACGCCACGCCGATGGCGGACGGGCCAGCAATATACCGTCCCGGCTCCGCGATGATCCGCACCCGCTTCGGCACTTTGGCGAGCGCGGCACGGATCGGCGCGCAGAACGGCACGATATCCGGCACCGTCTTCATGTAATCGATCGGGAAGCCGCCGCCGATGTCGAGCGTGTCGCAGACGCCGAGCTTTTCCTTGCGGCACGCGGCGAGCAGCTTGGTGCAGGCCTCGATCGCTTCCACGTGCTTGCCGGCATCCGCTGCCTGCGAGCCCACATGGAAGGAGAGCCCGCGCACTTCGATGCCGAGCTCCGCCGCGAGCCGTGCGAGCGCCACGGCACTCTCCGGATCGCACCCGAACTTGCGGGACAGGTCGCACACCGCGCCGGGGCTCCGAAAGGAGACACGCAATAGCAGCTGCGCCTTGTCGGCGTAGGGCACGAACTTGCGCACCTCATCCGGGTTGTCGACCACGAACACGCGCACGCCGTATTCGAGTGCGTTACGGATATCCTGATCCCGCTTGATGGGATGCGTGTGAATGCAACGGAGAGGATCTATCCCCAGCCGCTGGACGAGCTGCACCTCGCCGGTTGTCGCCAGGTCCATGAACGCGCCTTCCGAATTCACGGTGCGCACCACGGCAGGGTGCGGCAGCGGCTTCAGCGCGTAATGCAGGTCCACGCCCGGCAGCGCCTTGCGCAGCTTGCGCAGCTGAACGCGAACGCGCTCACAGTCCACGATCAGGAGCGGCGAGCCGAACTCCTTCACCAGGCGCCGGATCTCGGTCGGCTGGAACGGGTCGATGAAACGGGTGCGACGAGTCTTCTTGCGCGGTGTGCTGACGGCCATCTCGAACTGATCCGATACCCCAAAACAAAGAAAGGCCAGGCCCCGCGAGGAGACCTGGCCTGCGCGCTATTTTGCTACACGAGCGCGACGCCCGCCACATTCGCCGCCCACGGTTTTCGGCTAAATTGCCGCCGGATGGCACCGCCGACCCTCACGCAGGACCCGCGACGCGAGCTGGAGATGCTGCTGGCCTCCCGCTTCCCGCTGATCGTCATCGAGTCGCGCGAGGAGCAGCGCGTGCTCGCGCTCATCAACGAAGCCGGCACGCGCGCGGGCCGTGGGCGCAACTGGTACGTGTTCCAGTGGACCTGCACGGA
>JBDZVF010000629.1:0-2831 GCA_040255575.1 Pseudomonadota bacterium
GGGCACTCGCGTCCAGCACGACGATCGTCGGCTGCCGCTCGACTTCGGGCAGCCGAACGTTGAGCCGCGGATCGTCCGCGAGCACGGTGCCGATGCCGGTGAGCACCGCGGCGCTGTTCGCGCGCCAGTGCTGCACGTCTTCGCGGGCGGCTTCGCTCGTGATCCATTTGCTCTCACCGTTGGCGAGCGCCGTGCGACCGTCGAGGCTCATGGCCGCTTTCACGCGCACGAAGGGTCTGCCATGGCGCATGCGTTTGAGGTAGCCGACGTTCAGCTCCTCCGCTTCCGCTTCCATCAGACCGATGTCCACTTTGATGCCGGCCTGCGTGAGCATCACGGCGCCACGCCCGGCGACCTTCGGATTAGGGTCGGGAATCGCGAACACCACGCGCGCCACGCGCGCGCTCACCAGCGCGTCTGAACAGGGGGGCGTGCGGCCGTGGTGGCTGCAGGGCTCGAGAGTGACGTAGACGGTGGCGCCGCGCGCGTTGGCGATGCCGCCGGGACTTGCTTGCAGCGAGCGCAGCGCCGCCACTTCCGCGTGAGGGCCGCCGGCCCGCTCGTGCCAGCCCTCGCCGATGATCTGCCCGTCTTTCGCGATGACGCAGCCCACACGCGGGTTCGGCTGCGTGGTTGCCGAGCCGCGGGCCGCGAGCTCCAGCGCGCGCGCCATGGCCTGATGGTCGAAATCGGAAAAGGTCGTCATCGGGGCGAAAGCTTACTTCTCGTCGGCAGGTTTGGTCTCGGCCGGCAGCAGCGGCAGCTGCTCGCGCTCGGCTTCCTTGTCCCGCGTGGGCTTGCGGCGGCGGGGATGCTGGCGCAGCTTCTCGATCTCGTCGCGGAACGCGTCGATATCCTGGAAGTGGCGGTAGACCGAAGCGAAGCGCACGAAGGCGACTTCGTCCAGGTGCCGCAGCTCCTCCATCACGAGCTCACCCACCGCCCGCGCGGCGATTTCGCGCTCACCGAGCGAGCGAATCTTGTGCAGGATGCGGCCCATCGCTTCGTCGATGGCTTCGGTGCTCACCGGGCGCTTCTCCAGCGCCTTTTCCATGCCGCCGCGCAGCTTGGCTTCGTCGAACGGCTGGCGGCTGCGATCGCTCTTCACCACCTGCGGCATGACGAGCTCGGCCGTCTCGAAGGTCGTGAACCGCTCCCCGCACTTCAGGCACTCGCGGCGCCGACGCACCTGCCGGCCCTCGCTCGCGAGGCGCGAGTCGGAAACCTTGGTGTCTTCGTGGCCGCAGAAGGGGCAGTACATACCGTGCCTCGGTCGCTAGGCGACCGCGCCGGGCCACCGCCCGTTCCGGCCGGCGATCACGGCCCGTAGACAGGGAATCGCTTGCACAGCGCCAACACCTGCCCGCGCACCTTCTCCACCACCGCCTCGGCGCCTTCGGCGTCCAGCACGTCGGCGACCAGGTCCGCCACGAGCTCGATTTCTGGTTCCTTGAAGCCGCGCGTGGTGGAAGCCGGCGTGCCGATGCGCAGGCCGCTCGTGATGGTCGGCGGGCGCGGGTCGCCGGGCACGGCGTTCTTGTTGACCGTGATGTTCGCGCGGCCGAGGGCCGCATCCGCTTCCTTGCCGGTGATGTTGCGGCCGATGAGGCTCAGCAGGAACAGGTGATTGTCCGTGCCGTTCGAGACCACGTTGTATCCGCGGGCGATGAACTTCGCCGCCATGGCGCGCGCGTTCGCCAGCGTCTGGCGCTGGTATTCCTTGAACTCCGGCTGCAGCGCTTCGAGGAACGCGACCGCTTTCGCCGCGATCACGTGCATCAGTGGCCCGCCCTGCGTGCCGGGAAATACCGTGGAATTGAGCTTCTTCGTCACTTCGTCATTGGCGCGCGCCAGAATGAGGCCACCGCGCGGCCCGCGCAGCGTCTTGTGCGTGGTGGTGGTGACGACATCGGCGTACGGAAGCGGGTTCGGATAGAACCCCATCGCAATGAGCCCCGCGACGTGCGCCATGTCGACGAACATGTATGCGCCGACACTCTTGGCAATCTCTTCGAAACGCTTCCAGTCGATCACCCGCGAGTAGGCCGAGAAGCCGGCCACGATCATGCGCGGGCGGTGCAGCTCCGCGAGCCGGCGCACTTCGTCGTAGTCGATCTCGCCGTTGTCGGAGCGAATGCCGTACTGGACGGCGTTGTACAGCTTGCCGCTGAAGTTGACCTTCGCCCCGTGCGTGAGATGGCCGCCGTGATCGAGGCTCATGCCGAGCACGGTCTCGCCCGGCTTCACCAGCGCCTGGTACACGGCTGCGTTGGCCTGGGAACCCGAGTGCGGCTGCACGTTCACGTAGTCCGCGCCGAAGAGCTTCTTGGCGCGATCGATGGCGAGCTGCTCGGCGATGTCCACGTATTCGCAGCCGCCGTAGTAGCGCTTGCCTGGATAGCCTTCTGCGTACTTGTTCGTCAGCACCGAGCCCTGGGCTTTCAGCACGCGGGGGCTGGTGTAGTTCTCCGAAGCGATGAGCTCGATGTGCTCCTCCTGGCGGCGAAGCTCGCCCTGGAGCGCGTGGTCGAGCTCCGGGTCGAAACCGGCAATTTGCATTCGGGAGGTGCTGAACATGGAGTAAACCTTTGAGTCGCAGGGGGTCTTTGAGAGGGCGCGGATTGTAGCAATTGCCCACCGTTCGGGCCGCCCCGCTGAAGAAGGCAGCGGATAGAGCATCCCGCGCAGCGTCCCGGGCTTCAGCCGCGCGGCGACCGAGCGCTTGCGAGCCGCTCGGCAATTGAGGGCTTGCTGTGTCTCAGGCGATCCGCCTCACAGCGTGCCGTAGCCCTGCAGCAGGCTCTCGCACACCGCATTCCATGCCTGGGCGA
>JBDZVF010000630.1:0-2829 GCA_040255575.1 Pseudomonadota bacterium
GATATCCAGCTGCAACAGATCCTGAACAACTTCGCTTATCGCATCAACGGCTCGCAGGCCAGGAGTCGTGGTGTCGAGCTCTCTGTCGACACGACACCCTTCACCGGAGCAAGGATCGGAATGTGGGTGGCGTACAACGACGCCGAGCTCACTGAGGACCTTCCCCTGCCTACCGGCGGCGTGAATACGAGCACCGTGCGAGGGCTGGATGGTGACCGGCTCCCCAATAGCAGCCGCATCTCCGGTAGTTTCTCTTACGAGCAGCAATTCCGGATCACGGGGGGCGTCGCCGCCTTCCTCGGCGGCTCCCTGAGCTATCGCGGCGACCGCGTGGGCAGCTTCAAGCCGAATCGCGTGCGCCAGAATTATCCGGGTTACGCGCAGACCGATGTGCGCGGCGGTGTCATGTATGACTCGTGGGCGCTCAACATGTTCGTCAACAATGTGACGGACAAGCGCGTGCATCTCGCTGGCGGGCTCGACAGTGGCACTCTTCCGACCGTATTCACGGACCTTCAGCCGCGGACATTCGGTGTGTCGCTCGAGAAGTCATTTTGACGACGTCGAATTAGTCTCACGCTGCTATGGATTGCAGAACTGATACGGTCGAAGTCCGTTACGGCCGGGCCGAACAACTGCTGAAGACGGTAAACAGCAAGGTCGTGCTGAATGCCGACGTGCATCCGCGATGGCTCGGAGACACTAGCTGTTTCTGGTACGAGCGAGAGACACGGGACGGTGTTCAGTATCGCCTCTTTGACGCAGCCACTGGCAAGAACCGGCCGGCGTTCGATCACGCGCGTCTTGCCAGAGCGCTGAGCGCGGCGAGCGGATGTGCGGTAAGTGCTGCAAGCCTGCCGCTCGTGCGTGTTCGACTCAGCCTTTCACCCCTGCAGCTCATTTTCGCTGCCTTCGATCGATGGTGGTCGTACAAAGAGGAGGCGGGGCGCTGCGAGTCGATCGCCGGTGACCCGCGTCCGGCGCCGTGGTTAGTGTCCCCGGACGGGCGGAAAGCGGCAGTTGTTCGTGAGAACAACCTCTGGATTCGAGAGATCGAGAGCGGCCGCGAAACGCAGCTGACCCACGATGGCGAACGGTACTACCCCTACGCCAGCCTGCCCGATCGGACGCGTGGCTACACGCTCACTTGGTCGCGGGCGCTCGACAATCAGAAGCCGCAGGCGATGTGGTCGCCGGATTCCACGAGGCTCTTCACGTTGCAGACGGATGAGCGGAAGGTGCGAGCGTTCCCGCTCGTGCGGTTCGCTCCGCGTGACGGCTCGCTCCACCCGCAGTCCATGGAGTTCCGCTCGGCTTGCCCTGGCGATTTGAACGTCACCGAGTTCCGTCTGCTGTCCATCGATGTTTGCACGGGGGAACAAGTCCCGGTGCACTATCCGAGAGTTCCGTACGTCCGCATGTACGGCACACCATTCTCGACGAATCTTGCGTGGTGGGCCGCGGACGGTGTTCACGCGCATTTCGTCGATGTCGGGCGCGGTGAGAAAGTCGCGCGCGTGGTGGAATGGAACACCATCACAGGCCAGGCACGCGTGGTGTTCGAAGAGACCTCCGACACCTACCTGGATCTCAACCTGTGCAAGGACTTCTCTCCGAGCTCACTCGTTCCACTGCCGCAGACTAACGAGCTGATCTGGTTTTCAGAGCGCAGCGGATGGGGTCACCTGTATCTATACGATCTGTCTCGCGGAACCCTGAAGCACGCGATCACGACGGGGGAATGGACCGTTTGGGAGATCCTGCATTTCGACGCGGAGCGTCGCGAGCTGATGTTCACGGCGGGCGGCCGGGCGGTCGGGCGCGATCCGTATTATCGCGAAGTGTGTCGTGTGAATATCGACACCGGCGAAATCCACACGCTCGCAAGCAGCAATCACGATCACTCCGTCATTACGCAGGGTGATCGTTCCATACTGATGCTGGCCCATTTCAAGGACACGGCGGGCATCCAGGGAGTCTCGCCCTCGGGACGATTCTTCGTCGAAACATACGCTCGCGCGGACACCGCCCCGGTCTCGGTCGTCCGCAACGCCGAGGGAGCCCTCGTCGCCGAGCTCGAGACGGCTGATCTGTCTGCCTTGCCAGAGGGTTGGCAGAAGCCGGAACCTGTGCAGACGCTGGCCGCTGATGGCAAGACGCCTATTTATGGGTTGATCTTCAAGCCTGCTGCCTTCGATCCATCGAAGAGCTATCCGGTGCTGGACTACATGTACGGCGGGCCGCAGATCGCATGGGTTCCGAAGGGTTCCTTCAACGACGCATTCAATCGATTTCGGTTCGGGCAGGCCGCCGCGCTGGCCGAGCTCGGCTTCATTACGGTCCTGATCGATGGTCGTGGGACGGCCTGGCGAAACAAGGCGTTTCATGACGAGAGCTATGGACGGCTCGAGACCGCCAACAACCTGGACGATCACGTCGCCGGCTTGCGGCAGCTTGCGGCTACTCGGCCCTACATGGATCTGGAGCGCGTCGGCGCGATCGGCCAGTCGGGCGGGGGGTACAAGACCGTGCGGGCACTGCTGGAGTATCCGCAGTTCTACAAGGTCGGTGCAGCAGCGGCCGGCAACTACGACCAGCGTCTTTTTGCGCTGTCGTGGGGAGAGCGGTATCAGGGCCTGCCGCGCGGCGATAACTATGTGGCACAAGCACCGAAGCATCTCGCCCGGAAGCTGCAGGGGAAACTGCTGCTGGTGCACGGACTGCTCGATCTGGGATGCCATCCGGCGGCACTGTTCCAGCTCATCGAGGCGTTCATCGCAGAGAACAAGGATTTCGATCTGGTAATCCTGCCGAATGCCGGGCACGCGT
>JBDZVF010000102.1:0-15376 GCA_040255575.1 Pseudomonadota bacterium
TCGAGTGGACACTGGCCGACGGGCTCTCGTTGACTTCCATCACCGCCTATCGGGACTACACCAACCAGTTCGCCGAGCAGACGGATGCATCCCCGGTTGGGGTGCAGATTCTCCTGCAACGGCAGTTCCACGATCAGTGGAGCGAGGAGGTGCGGCTGAATGGATCGATCGCTACCGCGGTCGATTACACCGTCGGCGCCTTCTACATGAGCCAGGACGGTGGCCTCAACGCGCGTGTCGGGCTCCCCTGGGTCGGGTTCGACTTCATCCACGGCCCTGACAGCACGAAAGCCAAGACGAAAGCCGCGTTCGCGAATGCCGAATGGCATCTCACGGACAAGCTGAATCTCATCGGCGGGCTGCGCTATTCCGACGAAGAGAAGACGTATGTCTACTTCCGTCACAATGCCGATGGCACCGAGGTCACGCCGACGGGGTACAACGCGCTCGTCGCGGGGCTCAATGGCACGGCGGCGACATTCGAGGGCACCCGTACCGACTATCGTGGCAGCGTGAACTACCAGTTCACGGATGACTTCATGGCGTATGCCTCGGTCTCTACCGGCTACAAGGGCGGTGGCGTGAACCCGCGGCCGTTCTTCCCGCCGCAGGCCCGGAAGTTCGAACCGGAAACCCTGACCGCCTATGAGGTAGGCGGCAAATCCAACCTGTTCGACAATCACATGCGGCTGAACGTCTCGGCCTTCTACAACAACTACAAGGACATTCAGCTCACGCTGTCCGTGTGCCCGATCGAGGGAATCCCGCCGGCACCGTGCGCGCTGCCGGCCAATGTCGGCTCGGCACACGTCAAGGGCGTGGAGATCGAGACCGAGCTGCACCCGGTGTCGGGCTGGGAGATCGATGCCTCAGGCAGCTGGCTCGATTTCGAGTACACGAACATCAGCGACCCGAACACCGGGATCACCCGGGACATGGTGACGCCCTACACCCCGAAGTGGAAGTGGAGTGTCGGTACCCAGTACGAAGCGCAGCTCGGTGACTTCGGCTCCATCACGCCCCGCGTGGATGTGAGCCACAACGCGGCGCAGTTCTCGAACGCCATCAACAGCGTCGAGTGGAACAGGATCGATGCGTACACCATCATGAACGCAAGTCTCACCTGGCGTTCGAAGGACGCGGTCTGGCAGGGCGCGCTCAACGTCACCAACGTGACCGACAAGCTCTACTACCTGACGCTGTTCGATACGCACACCTCGGCGGGCTACCTGAACGGCCAGCCCGCCATGCCGCGGCAGTGGTCGGTCACGGTAAAGCGCAACTTCTAGGCCGGAAAATGGCCCGGCACGTGCGAAAACCGTGCCGGTCGTCACGGTGGGGGATTTTCGAATCCCCCACCACGCGAACGCAGGGGCGCGCTTCGCGGCGGGATGTGAACCGCATCGTTGGCTCGGCGGGCGGCCTGCGATGACACTCCCGCCCGATCATCGACCCTGAGAGTGGACCGGCTCGTGTTGAAGAAAGTGCCCGTGAGTCAGTTGAGCGTGGGGATGTACCTGCACGCGCTCGAAGGCAACTGGCTCGACCATCCGTTCTGGCGCAACGGTTTTCTGATCTCGGACGAGCGCACTCTGCGCAAGGTGCGGGAGTCAGGCGTCCAGCATGCGTTCATCGATGTGGTGAAGGGCGCCGACGCGCCGCCGGCGCCGGAGCCGGTGCGGGTTTCGACGCCGGCACCGCCGCCGCCGCCGCCCAGGATCGAGCGCGTCTCCCTCGCGGAAGAAGTCGAATACGCCACCAAGCTGCGCGCCCGCTCCGCGCAGGCCATGAAAGACCTGCATCACGAAGCGCGCATGGGCAAGGCGATCGATGCGGGCGAATGCAGCGCCCTCGTCGATGACGTCGCCGAATCGATCCACCGGCATCCCGATGCCTTCCGCAGTCTTGCGCGCCTGAAGACCGCGGACGAATACACCTACATGCACTCGGTCGCGGTGTGCGCGCTCATGGTCTGCCTCGGGCGCGAAATCGGCCTCGATGAGGAAGAGTGCCGCGAGGCGGGTCTCGCGGGAATGCTGCACGACCTTGGCAAGGCGCTCGTGCCGCAGGAGATCCTGAACAAGCCGGGCAAGCTCACCGCGGAAGAGTTCGACATCATCAAGACGCATCCGAGGCGCGGGTGGGAGCTGCTCGTCAGCGCGAAGAACATCCAGGAGGGCGTGCTCGACGTCTGCCTGCATCATCATGAGAAGATCGATGGCAGCGGCTATCCCGAGAAGTTGCCGGCCGAAAGGATCACGCGTTTCGCACGCATGGGCGCGATCTGCGATGTGTATGACGCGGTGACGTCGGATCGCCCGTACAAGGCGGGGTGGGATCCGGCGCAGGCGCTCCAGCAGATGGCATCGTGGCAGGGCCATTTCGATCGCGACATGTTCAAGTCTTTCATCCGGTGCATCGGCATCTATCCGACCGGGTCGCTGGTGCGCATGCGTTCCGGCAAGCTCGCCGTGGTGCTGGAGCAGAACGCCGCGGCGCTCACCAAACCGAAGGTGAAGCTCTTCTTCTCGACGCGCTCGAACGAGCCGATCCGGCGCGAGGTGCTGGATCTCGCGGCGGACAGCCGCGACCAGATCGAAGCGCCCGAGCCGCCGGAGAAGTGGAAGTTTCCCTATCTGAACGAGCTCTGGAGCGACGTGAAGCTCTGAGGAGCGGCCGGCGCGCTACTGCGATTCCTGCGGGCGCGGGCGGCGTGACGGAGCCGGCGCGGAGCCCGGTGTTTAGGCGGCGGTCGACGCCGAGCGGGGCCCCGTGTTCAGACCGCGGCGTTCAGGCAGCGCCGGCGCCGGGCGCGCGGCCCTGTGTTCAGTCGGCATCGCTCAGGCCGCCGCGGGCGGCGCCTGGGGTTCTGGCGCCTGCGGATCCGGCGCGTCCGGGTCGGGCGCCCGCTCGAGCGGTGGCAGCCCATGCCGCGCACGCGCCCGGTTGCACTTGTCTTCTCCGGGCTGCAACTCGCGGCAGGGGGAAGGCCGCTGCGCATACACGCCGCACGACACGCGGGTTCCGACTATGCCCGCAAGCGCATGACAGCGGGGCACCGGCCGATTCGTTCCCGCCATGTTCGCAAGATAAGGGTTCAGCTTCTCGACGAGCGCGTCGGGCAGTCGCCTTTCCGGCGCCTCCGCCCAGTAAAACGACACACGATAAGTGGCGCAACATGCGCCACACTGTTGGCAGACATTCAAGCAGGGTTACGGGGCCATACGGCTATAGCGTTGCCGCAGCGATAATACTGCGGGCGGCGGTACGGCCGCCAAAAAATCTGCGGAGTTCATGGCATGGCCGGTCGGGCTTTCCCGCTCGCCGTCGTGGTTGGCGGCGTGGCGCTGTTATCGCAAGGGGTTGCCGCCGCCCGCTGCAAGGTCGGCATGATCGCGGAGCTGCCCGTGACCCTGAACGGCATGCGACCCATGATCACCGCGAAGATCAACGGGCGGGACGCCCGCTTCATCGTCGACAGCGGGGCGTTCTTCAGCCTGATCACGCCGGGGGGCGCCGCTCACTACCAGCTCAAAACCCAGTCCGCGCCCTTCAACCTGCGGCTGCAAGGCGTCGGCGGCACATCTCGCGCCAGGGTGACCACGGTCAATGAGTTCACGCTTACCGGCATCCCCATCAGAAAAGTGCAATTCGTGGTCGGTGGCAATGCCTTCGGCCCTGGCGTGGTCGGTCTCCTCGGTCAGAACGTGCTGCGTATTGCAGATGTGGAATACGACCTCGCGAATGGCGCCATTCGGTTGCTGAAACCGGAGAACTGCAAGAACGCCATGATGGCGTACTGGGCGAAGCCCGGCGATGCGTACTCGGTGATGGAGATCAACTGGGCGACGGCAGCCATGCCGCACACGACGGGTAGCGCGTTGCTCAACGGGAAGAAGATCCGGGTGGTGTTCGACACGGGTGCGTCGACTTCGGTGCTCACGCTGCGGGCTGCCGAGCGCGCGGGCGTGACACCCGATAGCCCCGGGGTCGTGCGCGCTGGAAGAGCAAGCGGCATCGGCTCGCGATACGCGCAGACATGGCTGGCTCATTTCGAGAGCTTCAAGATCGGCGACGAGGAGATCCGCAACGCGAAGCTGCGCTTCGGAGATCTGGGCAGCGTGGATGCGGACATGCTCGTGGGCGCGGATTTCTTCCAGTCGCATCGCATCTATGTCGCGAGCAGTCAGCGCAAGGTGTACTTCACGTACAACGGCAGGCCGGTGTTCGATCTCGCGACGAGCGACGCCGCTCCATGAAGGCTGGATGAAAGGTCGCTCGAGCTGCGCACGCGGGGCGCGGCGGCGATCCTCGTAGTAGTCATTTCAAGCTACTGTCCAGCCTGCGCATCCTATGCGAAGCGCTCCTGCTGTACTCTTGCCGGGATAGGAGCCGGTCGATCGGCTCGATGAAGCGAAGCGGAGCGTCTACTTGGCATTAACGGGTTCCCCTCTACGGTGCGCGATCGCTTCCATTCTTCTTCTGCTGAGCGGCTGTTCCCAGGATGCCGATGGCCCGCGGGGACAGAACGGTCGCGGTGGGGGAGACAAAAGAGCGCCCGAAGCCGGTTACGTAGTGTTACAGCGGGAAGCCGTGCCGTTGCGCCTGGAATTGCCGGGTCGCACGACGGCGTTCGAGACATCGGAAGTGCGGCCGCAGGTGTCCGGGATCATCCAGGCGCGGCTCTTCACAGAAGGGGCCACCGTTCACGCGGGCGATGTGCTCTATCGCATCGACCCCCGCATCTACGAAGCGGCGCTCAATCAGGCGCGTGCCGATTTCCAGAGTGCCGTCGCGACGCGCGACGCCGCGCGCACTCGCGCCGAAAGGCTGGGGGAGCTTGCGAAGACGGGCGTCGTCAGCCGGCAGGACCTGCTGGATGCGCAAGCAACCGCGGAAGCCGCAGCCGCGGCGGCGGAGAAGGCGCGAGCGCAGATCTCGACGGCTGAAATCAATCTGAAATTCACCCAGGTGAGTGCACCAATTACGGGACGCATCGGGCGTTCGGTGGTCACCACGGGTGCATTGGTGTCGGCCGGGCAGGCCGAGCCACTCACCACCATTCAGCGGCTCGACCCGATCTTCGTGGACATCCAGCAGTCGAGCGCGGCGCTGCTCGCGTTCCGGCGACAGGTGGCGGGCGGCGGGCTCGCGCGGGCCTCCACGGAAGTGAACCTGCGTCTCGAAGACGGCAGCCGTTACGCCCATCCGGGGGTGCTGCAGTTCGCCGAGTCCGTCGTCGACATGAACACGGGGAGCGTTACCGTACGGGCTCGCTTCCCAAACCCTGAAGGCTGGCTGCTGCCCGGCATGTATGTGCGTGCGGAGTTCTCCCCGGTGCAGGCGCGCGACGCGATTCTCGCGCCTCAACAGGGCATCTCGCGCGACTCGAAGGGGAACGCCACGGCGCTCGTGATCAATGCCGACTCGAAGGCCGAGCTGCGCACGCTCGTGACGGAACGTACGGTGGGTGACAAGTGGCTGGTCTCGGCAGGACTGCAGCCGGGGGATCGCCTGATTGTCGAAGGGCTCGGGCGCATTCAGCCCGGCCAGACGGTGAAGCCGGTGGCGGTGGCGATATCGGCGCCGGCCGAGTCCGACACACCGCCCGCGGCACCCGCCTCGGCGGCGCCCGCATCGCCGACGTCACCCGCATCGCCGACGTCACCCGCATCGCCGACGTCACCCACGTCGTCTGCGGCACCCGCGTCGTCTGCGGCGCCTGCGTCGTCGGCGTCACCCACGAGCGATGCCCGCGGGCGCGCCCCGGGCGAGCAGGCCGCCCGCGGCAAGACCGCCGCCCCTTCCGCCAGCACCGGCTAAGCGCATGGTCTCGCGAACATTCATCGACCGCCCGGTGCTCGCCTGGGTGATCTCCATCCTGATCATGATGGGGGGCATCGGCGGCATCTACTGGCTGCCCGTCGAGCAGTATCCCGACATCGCGCCGCCGACCGTGAACATCCGCGCGGTGTATCCCGGTGCCGCGGCGGAAACGCTCGAGTCCAGCGTCACGCAGGTGATCGAGCAGCAACTCACCGGCATCGACGGTCTCATCTACTTCTCGTCCAGTTCGAACGCGACGGGCACATCGCAGATCAACGTCACGTTCGAGCGCGGTATCGACGCCGACATTGCGCAGGTGCAGGTACAAAACAAGGTACAGCAGGCGCTGCCCCGTCTGCCGCAGGCCGTGCAGCAGCAGGGTCTCGTCGTGACCAAGGCGAACCCCGACTTCCTCATGGTCATTTCCGTCTATGACGAGTTGAACCAGTCGGACAGTGGGGATATTTCCGACTACCTCGTCTCGAACCTGCAGGACTCCATCGGCCGCCTGCCCGGCGTGGGCGACATGCAGGTGTTCGGCTCGCAGTTCGCGATGCGCATCTGGCTCGATCCCTCGCGGCTCGCGAGTTACCAGCTGATGCCCCGAGACATCATCAATGCCATCCAGGCGCAGAACACGCAGGTGGCCGCCGGGCAGCTCGGGGCGCTGCCGTCCTCGAACGAGCAGATGCTGAACGCGACGGTGACGGCGCGTTCCCGCCTCACTACGCCCGAGCAGTTCAGGCGCATCATCGTGAAGACCCAACGGGATGGCTCGATGGTGCGCCTGTCCGACGTGGCGCGCGTCGAGCTCGGCAACGAAGGCTACAATTTCGAAGCGCGGCTCAACGCCCATCCCGCCTCGGGCATGGCGATTCAGCTCGCCCCCGATGCGGACGCGCTCAAGACCGCGGAACTGGTGAAGGCCGAGGTTGCGCGGCAGGCGAAGGCGTTCCCGGCCGGGTACCGCTACGCCTTCCCACTCGACAGCACAGACTTCGTGCGGTTGTCGATCGAGGAGGTTGTCATCACGCTGATCGAGGCGATTGCGCTCGTCGTCATCGTGATGTTCGTGTTCCTGCAGACGTGGCGCGCGACGCTCATTCCGGCGATCGCTGTGCCGGTGGTGCTGCTCGGGACCTTTGGCGTGCTCGCGGTATTCGGCTTCACCGTGAACACGCTGACGCTCTTCGCGATGGTGCTGGCGATCGGCCTGCTCGTCGACGATGCGATCGTCGTCGTGGAGAACGTCGAGCGCGTCATGCGCGAAGAGCCGGGCATCAGCGCGCGCGAAGCGACGATCCGTTCCATGGACGAGATCCAGACCGCGCTCATCGCCATCGCGCTGGTGCTCTCCGCCGTGTTCCTGCCGATGGCTTTCTTCGGCGGATCGGTGGGCCAGATCTATCGCCAGTTCTCGATCACGATGGTGGCGGCGATGGTGCTGTCCGTGGTGGTCGCGCTGGTGCTGTCGCCTGCGCTCGCGGCGACGTTGCTCCGGCCGCCGAGCGCCGAGCTCGAGGCGCGGCGCACTCGCGTAACCCGGGTGATGCACGACATCGGGGGGCGCTTCTTCCACTGGTTCGAGCACCTGTCGGAACGATATCGGGACAGTGTCAGGGTGGTGCTCGACAACCCGAAGCGCCTGCTGGCGGTCTACGTGGCGCTCATCGGCATGCTGGTGTTCGCGTTCGCGTACCTGCCCACGAGCTTTCTCCCGGTGGAAGACCAGGGGCGGGCCCAGATTCAGTACACCCTGTCGCCCGGCGCCACCATGCCGCGCACGATGCAAGCGGTCCGGGAGATCGAGGACTACTTCATGACCGAGGAGAAGCAGGACGTCCCGGTCGTCTTCACCATCGTGGGCCAGAGTCAGGCGGGCGCTGGCCAGAATGCCGGCCGCGGCTTCGTGGCGCTCGCGCCTTGGGACCATCGCAAAGGCAAGGAGCACAGCGCGGAGTCCATCACCCGGCGTGCGACGGCGCAGGTGGGCGCGCGGCTGCGCGACGTCGAGTTCTTCGCGCTCAGCCCGCCGCCGGTTCGCGGCCTCGGCCAGTCGAGCGGATTCACGATGGAGCTCCTGAACACGGGCGGACTCACTCGCGAGCAGTTCAAGGCTTCGCGCGACAAGCTGCTGCAGCTGGCACGCGGCGATCCCGTGCTGGCGTCGGTTCGCTCGAACACTCTTGAAGACACACCGACACTGAATGTGGAGATCGACCAGGAGAAGGTGGGGGCGCTCGGGCTCGCCCAGGCGGACGTGGACTCCACGCTCTCGGCCGCCTGGGGCGGCAACTACGTCAACGACTTCATCGATCGCGGGCGTGTGAAGCGCGTGTATGTGCAGGGGGATGCGCCGTTCCGCAGCCGCCCGGAGGATCTGGGGGAGTGGTACGTGCGCACTTCGACGGGTTCCATGGCGCCGTTCTCCTCGTTTGCCACCACGGCCTGGAGTCGCTCGCCCGCGCTCGTGAGCCGCTTCAATGGCTGGAGCTCATTCGAGATACAGGGCGCGGCGGCTCCCGGGCGCAGCACCGGCGAGGCGATGGCGCGCATCGAGGCGCTGGCGGCGGAGATTCCGGGGACGTCGGTGGACTGGGCGGGCCTGTCTTATCAGGAACGCAAGTCGAGCGGGCAGGCGCCGTATCTGTACGCGATTTCGGTGATCGTCGTGTTTCTCTGTCTCGCTGCGCTCTACGAGAGCTGGTCGATCCCGATCTCGGTGATCATGGTGGTGCCGCTCGGGCTCCTCGGCGCGGCGCTGGCCGTGATGTTGCGTGGCTTGGATAACGACGTGTATTTCCAGGTCGGTCTGCTCACCACGATGGGTCTGACCGCGAAGAACGCGATTCTGATCGTCGAGTTCGCCGAACAGGCCGAGAAGAACGGGCAGAGTGCGCGCGACGCAGCGCTGCAGGCGGCACGCTTGCGCCTGCGACCGATCGTGATGACTTCGCTGGCGTTCATCTTCGGCGTGCTGCCGCTCGCGGTCTCGACGGGCGCGGGCGCGCAGAGCCGTATCGCGATTGGTACGGCGGTGATCGGCGGCATGATCACCGGCACGGTGCTCGCGATCATGTTCGTGCCGCTGTCCTTCGTGCTCGTGCGGCGGCTGTGGAGAAAGTCGCTGACGCCTGCGGCGGTGGTGTCCGAGCGGGGCGCGTAGCGGCGCTTGCAAGTGCTCTAGCGGTGAGCCGGGCCGGTGTCGCCGAGTTGGCTGCTGGTTGCCGAGCCCGAGTGCCGGTGGCGAGGGCTTTCTCGTTTGCGCTCGCGCTATAGGTCGAACCGCCACTGACTCGCCGGAGCACGCCGTGGCACTATCGGTCGGGCCGGTGGTGTCGGCGCGTTGATGAAGAGACGGCGATGGTCAGGGTGACGGTTTCGGCGGTGTCGATGGCCATGCTGGCCGCGCTGCTCGCTGGCTGCGGGCAGGTGATGGTGTTCGGTCACGTCATGGGCGAGCGTCGCGCGTCGGCGGCACAACCTGAAGTCACCGCTGCCCAATCCGAAGTTACCGCCGCCCAACCTGAAGCCGCGGCACCTGAACCTGCAGCCGAAGCAGCTGAACCTGGGGACGGCGCAACACAACCTGCACCCACAGCACGTGAATCTGCAGCCGCCGCAGCCCAGCCTGACGCGAGCGATGCACCGTCCGCAGACACCCGCCTTGCATCCGCGCCGGTCCCTGTCGCGCACGTCGTGAAATCGGTGAACATCATCGTCACCTCCGAGGTCACCTCGCAGGCCACCGGAGAGGCGAGCCGCTTCACCGCCGACGCATTGCTCGATGCGATCAAAACCGAGCTGAAATCCCGCAAGCTGCTCGACGAGCAGAACCCGCATGCCAGCGGCACCGCCGAGATCGTCGTGGACGACCTCGCCACCCGTCCCACCAGCAACGCGATTCTCTTCGGCTACAAGATGCTGGCCGGCACACTGGAAGGTGAGATCCGCGTGACCGGATCGCGCGACGTGGACTCGACCGGCTCGAGAATCGTGGCCCAATCCAAGCTGACTGTCGCCGCGAGCGGCGAAGACCCGAACCCGCTCGGCCCGCTCTACCGCCGGTTCGCTGTCCTCGCCGCCGACCGCCTTGCCGGCGTGACCTCCTCCCCGCCGCGGCAGGCCAGCGGAATTCCGCGCTTCTAGGCATTTGCGCACGTCATCCCCGCAAGCGTTGCTGGTATATAAGGCAGCGAATCAGCCGAATAGGGAGTCGGCGTGAAGTTCTTGCCGCTGGTGTGGGCCGGGCTGTGGCGCCGGCCGGTTCGCGCGATCCTCACCGCCATCTGCATCGCTATCGCGTTTGTGTTGCTCGGGCTGCTGCAGGGAGTGAATGCAGGGTTCGAGCGCGCGATAGCCAACTCGCAACGCGACCTTCTCCTCTCCCGCCCCCGTGTTCGGGGCGGCGTCGAGATGCCGATCGCCGCCATCGAGGACATTCGCAAGATTCGCGGGGTGAAGGAGGTTGCGCCCCGCAGCTACTTCACGGGATTTGCGACAGAGGATGACGGTTTTGCCGCCATCGCGACCGCTCCCGACATCTTCTTCCGTTTGTTGCCAGGACTCGTGATCTCGAAGCAGAAGCTCGATGCGTTACGCGTCACGCGAAACGGCATCGTGTTCACCCCGGCCGTGCTCGAGCGGTTCGGATGGAAGGTCGGCGACAGCGTCACAGTGCGCTCCGAGATACTGAGGACCGATGGCAGCGCCGAGTGGACCTTCAGGATCGTCGGCACTTTCGACACTCCCAACGCCAGGCGCCCCGCGTACTTCGGCGTCATCAACTACGACTATCTCAATGAGTCTCGCGCACAGAACCGCAATACGGCGGAAACCTTCTACATCAGGATCGACGACGGCACCAAAGCCGTCGCCACCGCGGCCGCCATCGATCGGATTTTCGCCAACTCGCCACATGAAACCCGCACGATGTCCCAGCAGGCGCGCGCTGAAGTTCAGGCGAAGCAGATGGGCGACATCAAATATTTCACCAACGCCATCATCGCCGCCGTGCTCTTCACGCTCGCATTCCTCACCGGCAACACGCTACGCCAGTCTCTTCAGGATCGGTCTCGCGAGTTCGCCGTTCTGAAAGCGATGGGTTACTCGGGCGAGCACGTGCTGGCTCTCGCATTCGGGGAGGCCGTGCTCCTGTACCTGCCCCCTGCATTGCTTGGCCTTGGAATCGCGCGCCTGATCGCACCGATGTGGAAGGAGGACTTCGGCAGCATCTTCATCTCTCCTGCCGTCGCAGCCGCGGGGCTCCTGTGCGCCATGGGCCTCGCCTTCATTGGCGCCGCGTTGCCGGCGTCGAGCCTCTCGCGCCTGCCGGTGGCCACCGCGTTGGGAAAGCGGTGATCCCATGAACGTGCTCGCACAGATTCTCGCGATCACCGCCACGAACCTGCGCAACATCCCGCACCGGCTGGGCAGCTCGCTCGTGATCGTCATCGGCATCGCCGGTGTCGTCGGCGTGCTGATCCCGGTGTTCGCGATGTCGCTCGGTTTCCGGTCCACAATCCAGGGCGATGCACGGCCCGAGCGCGCCATCGTGCTCTCGCGGATTGCGACCGCGGAATACGAGAGCAGCGTCTCGCGAGAAAGCGCCGGCCGCATCCTGAACGCACCCGAAGTGAAGCGTGATGCGCGGGGCGCGCCGCTGGTGTCCGGCGAAGTCGTGCTCGTCGCGCCGGTTTCGCGCAAGCGCGATCACGCTGACGTGAACGTGACCCTGCGAGGCGTGGGAGATCAGTATTTCGCCATGCGCCCTGAGCTGAAGCTCGTCGCCGGCCGGATGTATCGCCCCGGCAATCAAGAGATCGTGGTCGGTGCCGCCGCGCTGGCGCAGTTCGATGGCCTCGAGATCGGCGAAAGCATTCGCCTGCAGGATGGCGACTGGACGGTAGTGGGCACATATGCCGGCGGCAACGGCGCGCGTGAGTCCGAGGTGATCTCGGATGCGCAGACCGTGATGTCTGCGTACAAGCTCAACGCGTTCAACACCTTCAATGTCGTGCTCAACGAGCCAGCGTCGTTTGCGTCGTTCGCGCAACGGGTTGTAAGCGATAGCCGCTCGTCCCTGGATGCACGCACCGAGCCCGAGTACCTCGCTTCGGCTTCGACGTGGGTGAATCGCATGCTGCGCATCGTCGCCTACACCATCGGCACGATCATGGCGCTCGGTGCGCTCTTCAGTGCATTGAATTCGATGTACTCCGCGGTTGCCGCCCGCGCGGCGGAAATGGCGACCCTGCGCGCGATCGGCTTCGCGGCGGAATCCGTCGCGGTGGCGGTGATGCTCGAGGCGCTGCTGCTCGCGCTCGCGGGAGCGGTGATCGGAGCTGTTGTTTCCTATGCCTTGTTCAATGGCGCCAAACTCAGCACGCTTGGCGGCGCGCTATTCGATTCGCAGGTGGTCTATTCCCTCTCCGTCACGCCGGCGCTCGCCATCACCGTGATGCTCCTCGCCTGCGCGCTCGGTCTTGCCGGCGCCCTTGTGCCTGCGATTCATGCAGCGCGATCAAGTATCGCGGACACCTTGCACGAGACCTGATCCGAATAGGGTGCATGGGATACATCGCGCGACAGCGACAGAGTCAGGAGTAACATCGCCCGGCATATCAGGGGAGGGTGTCATGAGCGCGTTCCCGCCATTCGCTTTCGCGAGTTGGAATCACAAGATCAGCCGCCGTGAGTTCATGAGCGCAGCCGCCGCTGCCGCTGTCATGTTGCCCGTGGGGCGAGTGTGGGCCGATGACTCGAGCGGCCCCACTTCCGGCGGCGGCCTTCCAGCTGCCACTCTGTCGCGAAAACGGATTTCGCTCAGCGCCTCCGACATCAAGGATCTGCGCGCGAGCCTGCGCGGCCAGTTGCTCCTCGCGAAAGACTCCGGGTACGACCAGGCACGCCGCGTCTGGAATGGCGCGTTCGATCGCTACCCCGCGCTCATCGCACGCTGCGCCAACACGGCGGACGTGGCGAAGGCGGTGAGCTTTGCTCGTTCGCATGAATTGCTCACGGCGGTGAAGTGCGGCGGACACAGCATCACCGGCCAGTCCTCCTGTGATGGCGGACTCATGATCGACCTGGGCCTCATGAAGAACATCCAGATCGACAAGACCAAGCGCACCGCCCGGGCGCAAGGCGGTGTGCTGCTGGGGGAGCTCGACTCGAGTACACAGGACCATGGGCTCGTGACGACGCTCGGCACCGCGGCGGACACCGGCATCGCCGGTCTTACGCTCGGCGGTGGCCAGGGGCGGCTCGCACGCACGCATGGGCTCTCGTGCGACAACGTGCGCGCCTTCGAGATCGTCACGGCCGATGGCAAGGTTCATGAAGTCAGCGCGCGTCAGGAGCCGGATCTTTTCTGGGGCCTGCGCGGCGGCGGTGGCAATTTCGGCGTGGTCACGACCTTCGAGTACCAGCTGCACCCGCTCGAGCACCCGGTGCTCGCTGGGGGCAGGCTGTATCCCTACAAAGACGCCCGCGCCGTGCTCACCGCGCTCTTCGAGCTCGCGCAGGCCATGCCGGATGAGATGACATTGAGCGGCGGGATCACCGTGCTCGATCCGACCGCCCCCTTGCCGCCGGGCAAGTACCCTGCGATCGAAGTGCTCTACAGCGGCGACCCCGCGGAAGGGGAGAAGCTGCTGGCGCCGCTCGCGAAGCTCGGCAAGCCGGTCATGGACACGATCGCCCCGAAGCCCTATGTGCAGGCCCAGCTCGGCCCCACCGGCGCCGCGCCGCCGGCCTTGCCGCCGGGGCTGGGCATCTACGTCAAGTCCGGCTTCGTGAGCTCGGTGTCAGACCGGCTGATCACCGAGATGCTCCGTGCCGCCGACATGGCACCCCCGTGGTTCACCGGGGTGGGGCTCGGTTCGCTGGGTGGCGCGGTCGCACGCGTGAAGCCGCATGAGACCGCGTACTGGAACCGCCTCGCGCAGTGGGATCTGCTGCTCTTCGGCGCCTGGACCGATCATTCACAGGACGAGCGGAACGCCCAGGCGCTGCGCGACCTGTGGAAGGTGTTCGAGCCCTTCACCAAGGGCTACTACGTGAATACTGAGCCTTCCGAGAGTGAGCAGCGGCTCCGCGCCACCTACGGGGACAACTACCCGAAGCTGGTCCAGCTCAAGAACAAATACGACCCCGGCAACCTGTTCCGCCTGAACGCGAACATCCGGCCGAACGGGACGGTGTAGGCGCGGTTTTCCGGGCCGTGGCGCGTGGCGGGACGCGCTGCCCGCCTCCTGGCCGCCGCTGAAAGCCATCGCGGCCATGCCCGGTTACTCGCGGCCGAGCGATTCGGGGCGTGCAGCGTCCTCGGCGCCCCCAGGTATCGTTCCCAGCGCGATCAGAGTTCCACCACAGGCAATGCCGACGGAAACTCGTCCAGTACACTCCGGCGTTCGGCCCATTCGCCCTGGCTGCTGGAGAGGAAAGTGCTGCGTTCGTTCCGTTCTTCGATTTCCTGTGTGTCGCTTGGCGTGCTCCTCGTGGCGGCCGGCTTCGCCGGGCAGGCGCTGGCGAGCGCCAAGCCCGCAGCGGTCACACAGCAGCGCATGGAAAACGCCGACAAGGACCCCGGCCAGTGGATGTCCTACGGACGCACCTGG
The DNA here is from genome assembly GCA_040255575.1 of Pseudomonadota bacterium. Lineage (GTDB taxonomy): Bacteria > Pseudomonadota > Gammaproteobacteria > Steroidobacterales > Steroidobacteraceae > JADGHX01. The sequence continues at coordinate 14,448 of JBDZVF010000102.1, forward strand.
GACGAGCAGCGCTTCAGCCCGCTCAAGCAGATCAACGACAAGAACGTGAAGCGCCTGGGGCTCGCGTGGTACGCGGACCTCAACACCTATCGCGGTGTGGTGGCCACGCCGCTGGTGGTCGACGGCGTGCTCTACAACGTTTCCGCGTGGAGCATCGCGACGGCCTATGACGCCGCGACGGGCAAGGTGCTCTGGACGTACGACCCGAAAGTCCCCTTCGAATATGGGCGCATCGCCTGCTGCGGCCCCGTGAGCCGCGGCCTCGCGGCCTGGAACGGCAAGATCTACGTCGCCGCGCTCGATGGCCGGCTCATCGCGCTCGACTCGCGCACGGGCAAGGAAATCTGGACGACGCAGACGCTCGAGGAGGGCCAGCCGCTCTCGCTCACCGGCGCGCCGCGCGTGGCGGGCGGTCTCGTCGTCATCGGCAACGCGGGCGGTGACCTCGGCGCACGCGGCTACATGTCTGCCTACGATGCCGAAACCGGCAAGCAGGTGTGGAAGTTCTACATCGTGCCCGGCGATCCCTCGAAGAAGGATGGCGTGGCCTCCGACTCGATCATGCCGATGGCCGCGAAAACGTGGACGGGCGAGTGGTGGAAGACCGGTGGCGGCGGCAACAACTGGGACACCATCGTCTACGACCCCAAGCTCGAGATGGTGTACTTCGGCACCGGCAACGGCTCGCCGCATCCGCAGGCGTTCCGCAGCCCGCAGGGCGGAGACAATTTGTTTCTCGCCTCCATCGTCGCGGTGAATGCGAAGACCGGCGAATACGTGTGGCATTACCAGGAAGTGCCGGGCGAGGAGTGGGACTACGACGCCACCTCGCCGCTGATGCTCGCGGATCTGAAGATCGACGGGCGCGAACGCCAGGTCATCATGCCCGCGCCGAAGAACGGGTTCTTCTACGTGCTCGATCGCAAGAC
>JBDZVF010000103.1:0-15347 GCA_040255575.1 Pseudomonadota bacterium
GGCTGCACGGTGTCGCGCACCGACCTGCTGTCCGACGACGATCGGCCCCGAACCTATGACCTGGTTCTCGTCAGCCAGGAACGGAACGAACAGATATCCCTTGCCCTATGCATGAACACGGGTGTGTTCAAGCAGGCCGGAGCTAACGAATTGCTCCGCGCGTTCAACCAGGTTGCGGAGGAGCTTCTAGGCCGGTCGAGCGCCGGATATCTTTAACAAGTGCGGTTTCATTTTTTCGAGTGTGCTAGCAAGAACGACATTGGTCGTGTTCACGAGAGCGCGGCTGCTATCAAAAGTATAAGGACGTCCCTCATAGCGGGGGACGATCTGGAAATGGAAGTGCGGTTCGGATTGCCCCGCCGCCGCGCCGGAGTTGCACCAGGTATGCAGGCCGTCCGGCTCGAACGTGCGAAAAAGAAGATTGGTGGCGTCGGTAGCCAGACTCAGCAGGCCATGGAGCTCGGCCGCCGAGAGATCCGTGATCGACTCGGCGTGACGCCTCGGCGCGACCAACAAGGCCCCTTCGCTCCGCTGACGCAGGTTCAGAAACACGACCCCATGCTCACACTGCCAAACGGGATACCAAGGCAGTCGACCGGCGATGTACTCGCAAAATATGCACAGATCCATTTGCTCAACCTCGCCATGGCTTCAGACTAGCGCCTTCTGGAGGTACGCCCTGACCTGAAGCGCCATCTCCGGATCGGTAACAGCATGGTCGAGAACAGCTCGCAGGAGCTGCGTCCCGTCCCCGCAGTGCCACCACGCTGCTTCGAACGGCATCGCAACCAATCGGCCTTGGGATGCCAGATATCCAAACACATCGATAAAATCAGGAACGAAGTCGTCCCTGTTGAGAGCTTCCAGGACTGGGAGAAAATCGCCGTCACAGATGTAGCGACCGATCATCACACCGGCCGGAATGTCCAAGCAGTCCTCGAGCGTGCACCGCCTGCGCCGGTTTGCCGCGACCGCATGATTGAGCTCCTGCCACATCTCTGAGGTAACCCGATAAGGGGCTCCGTGTGCGGCTCGAGAGGCGCCGACGGTGCATCGATATTGCTCATGCGCCGCCAGCAGCATTGGCATCGGCGAGGCATCCTTCATTCCGATTTCGTCAGCCAGCGCCAGAACGAAAGGCGCCTCTGTGACGAAATTCTTCGCCAGCCGGATGGCATCGCCGAGGCATCTCGAGCCGTCGCAAAAGATGAACTCAGTGCGCGCGAACTCTTGAATCGGTGGTGATTGGAAGTGGTCTACGATCGTCGTTTGACTGCGTCGGCATAGGATTCCGATCTCTTCGATGCCGTACGTGGCAAGTTCTTCGACGACGTGCTGAATCAGCGGTTTACCAGCTACGGGAAGCATCGCTTTCGGCACGGCCTTCGTGGCCGGGAACAACCTCGTGCCGTAGCCGCCGGCTGCCACCAATGCTCTCGTGACGGTTTTCACTGACACGTGGCGCGCATCACTTTGCGCAACAGCTCGAGCGTTTCCGGCTCATCATCGACCTGCCGCTGAAAGACTCTGACCGCATCCTCGACCTGCGCAAGCTCGAGAGACAGGTGTCGCGCGATCTCTCCCTTGTCCCATCGACTTCGGGCGTGGAGCAGGTAAGCCTTCAATCGGGTCGCCTCTTGCATGGAAAGACTCGTGGCGGCCTTGCAGAGGACCTCGTCTGCCAGTTTCAGAACTTCCTCTGCAGCCCGCGCACCGTCGTCCCACGGGGAGAAGAATCGTTTGAACAACGGGAACCAGCCGCCGGGACCGCCATCCGCCCAGACGATCGGCAAAGTATTTCCGGGACAGTTCGCATACGTGGCTACCATTCCACCAACGTCCTTCCAGCCGAAGGGCTCGAACTGAAGCGCGTGCTCCTTGCCCCTGGGCTGAACAATGCCCCGGTATTCTCGGCGAGTCAGCAGGCGCTCGGTGGCATCGCGATCCAAGAGGTTCTCTCGATAGAGAGCCGACAGCGGTTTGGTATAGTCTGCGACATGCACCGATACCGGCACTGATATGGTGCCCGTAGAGACAGGAACTTCGATCTTCATTACGCCGTGCACTGATCGACAGGACTCGTCTCCGGTCTCCAGCGCCCGAAGTGGAAGCTCGAAGAGAGACTCGAACTCCTCGTTCTCGATGCCGATGAGAAAAAGAGTATGCAGACGAACATTCGACCATCCGCCCGAGAGCCGACGGAGCGTGTGTTCCCACACCGCCTCCGCATTGTCTTCCGAGATGCACCGGCAGATCGTCTCGCAGAGCTCCTTACCCAGGAATTTCGAGAGGTAACGGGTAAGTTGGCCGCCCGACCCCACGATGTCGTCGACCAGGACAACGTTGAGGATCTCACCGTCCGGATGCCCGGCGGTCTGTGCAAATATTCGCTCAGCTAGGTCTTCGTAAACGCGAACGGCTGGCCGTCGATCCTTCGGCGGTAGAGTGCTGAGTCGCACGTCCTCGTCGAAAGAGCTGATCCACTTCGACCGGCCCACGAGCGGCAACACCGCGGACGCTGACTTGAACGGCCTTCCCAGGTTGCTGAACAGATAGGTCCCGGGCGAAGACTTCTCGCCTCCCAGAATCGAGAGCTTCCTCTGACTGACCGCGCTCGTCGTTTGCAGGTAGCTGTCCAGTAGCCTGACCATCGCCTCCATACTGTAGAACCGAAGTCGCTCGGCAACAGCCAATGCAGCCGGCCGATCTTCCGGAAGGAAGTTGTCCAGCCACTTGCGAAGGCGCATGAGACCCTCGGGAAACGGCAGGCCGATGCTATGGCAGACTCGGTCTTCGAGAGCAGCGACGATGGACTGCTCAAGAGATGCGGGAATGTCGCTGGTCAGCGGGTCCTCATCGATCACCTTCACAAAATGAAACGATTCTGGGACGTGGCCGGCAAGCACATGCCGGTGAAGCCTTCTATCCGTTGTGGGGAAGATGATGAGCTGAGGCAACGGTTGTCGTACGGCGGCTGTCGCACTCTCGCCATACAGAGCGGCCAGTCGCGTGACGATTGCCCTCGCGAAACGGCGTTCATCGCCGTCCACGTCACCGCTGTCGACTCCGAGGAGGAGGATGTCCTGCAGCGGGGCCTGAAGCAGATCGCTTTCACTGTCGCTACGCATCCGAGAAATGGAAGTGCCGTCAGAGTGGACGATCTCCTGCACCCCCAGCTGAAACGAGCTGCCGGACAAGATCGTCGACAACTGCTTTTGCCAATGTCGCGTCAGCACTTTCGGCCCGAGGAGCCGAAACCGCCTGCCGCGCACATATTCCGGCAAACTTGGCTGGGCGGCCAACCGCTCCATAATCTTCGCGTTCATCGGCCACTCTCGCGGAGGCTGAGCTCGAACCTGGCGAAACTCTCCATCAATTCATCATCCGATCGCACGACATCGCATTCGAACAGCGCCTGGCGCGCGAACTTGCGCTCTACGAGCTGATGGAAGTAGTCCAACAAGGCCGCAAAATCGCGCCAATAGTCAGATACCACCACCGACGGCACCTTGTTCTTTAAGCTTCGCATCGCGAGCAGATGAATGAGCTCGTCGAGTGTTCCCAGACCGCCGGGGAGCACCACGGCAAGCTCGCTCATGTTCAGCATCGCTTCCTTTCGGGCCCCCAGCGATTCGTGCACGACAGACCTGCAACGCGCATCCACGCGCCCCGATTGGCAGGCAACCTCGGCTGAGACGACTGAAACGACCTCGGCGCTGGAAGCGACACCTAGAAACCCGTCGACGAGGTGTTTCGTCATCCCCCGACTCCCGCCCCCGCCAATGAGGCCGTGCCCTCTCGATGCGATGATGCGACCGACGTGGAACGCGTGGAGCAGGTAACGCTCATCGACATCGCGCGCACTTCCGCAAAATACTGCAATGTTGGTCATCACTTACTTGGCGAATTGCCGTTGCGCTTCGTCTATGCGGCCTCGATAGGCTTCGAATACCTGCTCGAGCGCCTCATTGATTCCGATTCGCGGTTTCCACCCCAGCTCCGCGCTGATGTTCCGGATGTCCGGCACTCGCTGCACCACATTCTGGTACCCCGTTCCATAGAAAGCGGCCGACGTCGTTTCGACGAGACGAACTCGGTGCGCGTTCTTCGCGTATTCCGGAATACGCTTTGCGATGCCGAGCATGCGCTCGGCCAGCTCGCGAACCGAAATGTTGTTCTCCGGATTTCCGATGTTGTAGATCTTGCCGTTGGCGATGTTGCCGTTGTTCTGGATGACGATCATGAGCGCATCGACGCCGTCGTCGATATGAGTGAACGACCTCTTTTGATAGCCACCGTCGACCAGCCGGATGTCTTCGCCTCGCATAATGTGCCCCAGAAACTGAGTCAGCACGCGTGAGGAGCCTTCCTTCGATGCATAGAGCGAATCGAGGCCCGATCCAATCAGGTTGAACGGGCGGAATATCGTGAACTGCAGACCTCTTTCGAAGCCGTACGCCCAGATCACGCGATCCATCAACTGCTTCGAGCAAGCATAGATCCAGCGTTGCTTGTTGATAGGGCCGTACACCAGGTTGGAGCTCGCGGGGTCGAAGCGGTCATCGGCACATAGCCCGTAGACTTCGGACGCGGATGGGAAGATCACGCGCTTGCCGTGCTCGACGCATTGCCTGACGATCCGCAGATTGGCCTCGAAATCGAGCTCGAAGACGTGCAGTGGCTCGCGCGCAAAGACCGCCGGGGTAGTGATGGCCACGAGAGGCAGAACCACATCGCACTTGCTGACGTGGTACTCGATCCACTCGCGATTGATCGTGATATTGCCTTCGACGAAGTGGAACCGCTTGTGGTCGAGCAGTCCCTCGACCCGATCTCCATGCACATCCATCCCATAAACGTGCCAATTCGTGGTCTGGAGGATGCGATTCGCGAGATGGTGACCGATCAGTCCGTTGACGCCGAGGATTAGAACGGTCCGCATTTATTCTCCACCACGTCCATGATCGGATCGGTCTTGCATCGATCGATTGCGCCCCTGTCCACCCCTCGCAACCGACTGACTGAAAAAATTCTAGGCAGGTGCACCCGAATGCACAAGCTGGGCTCCTCGGGCGAGCGCGACAGATTCTGACCAGAGTTGCTCCAGTCGGTGCCTTCTCGGCATACTCGCGGCAACACCGCGCACGGACGCAGAAAGTAACAAGACGGGTCGGGCTCGCTGGACCGAGCCAATCACAATGGAATAACAAGAACCTCACGGGAGAGGTGCCGATGACAGTGCTCATCCATGCCAACCCTTTTCGATGCCGGATGTGGGAGCATCATGATCGGCTGGAAGGTGAAATCAGCGAAAAGTCCTGCGTGGCCGAGATCCAGAGCATCTCGACTCACGGCCAGATCATTCCGGCGCTCGCGCGCGCGCTGCCTAACGATCCGGAGCACCAGTTCGAGCTGATCTATGGTGCCCGTCGGCTCTTCGTCGCCCGACACCTCAACGCGCCGATACTGCTCGAGGTGCGGCCACTATCGGATCGCGAGGCCGTCGTGGCGATGGATATCGAGAACCGACATCGCAAGGACGTCAGTGCGTACGAGCGGGGCATGAGCTACGCGCGGTGGCTGCGTTGTGGGTTTTTCAGCTCCCAGGAGGAAATCGCGCGCCAGCTGAAGAACTCTCCCGCCGCGGTTTCCCGGCTCCTGAAGCTCGCGGGGCTGCCAAGTGTAGTCGTGAGCGCCTTTGCGGACGTGACGCTCTTGCGCGAGAGTTGGGGGGTTTTCTTGAGTGAGGCCTTGCAGAATCCGGATAGCCGCCGGCGCATCATTGCCAAGGCGCGCAGCATCCAGGCCTTGGAGTGCAGACCTGAGGCCGAGTCGGTATACCGACAGCTCGTGTCTGCCGCATCGGGGCTCGGCACGCGCGAGCGGCGCGCCCGAGATGAGGTTTACACGGACCACTCCGGCAAGGTGCTATTTCGAGTCAAGGTCCAGCGGCACGCGGTGGCCATCGTCGTCCCGAAGCGAAAGCTCTCACAACGAGCGTTGCAGCGGGTGTGTGGCGCAGTCCATGTCGTCTTACAAGATGGAATCGCGTAACCCGCTGATTCGACTTCGCGAGTGGCACACACTTCGTGAATCGTCAATTCGTTCGTTGGCTCGACACACCGTCATCGCCGGGTTTGCAATTGCGCGTCTCTATCAACACGCCAAGAATGCACGCCACGCAGCGCCGGCCGCGTGACGTCACGCGCCTGCGAACTCCATTGAAGGAGACGAGATGCAAAACACGGCAGTGCCGATCGCGCAGTCCCTGATAGCGGAGGGTGTCCCCGACGCTCACGAGCGTCTCGATGCGTACAGCCTCTACGCAGTCGCCCTCGTGTGGGCCGTACTGCTCCTGCGAATCGTCGATCTTCAAATCATCGCTGTGCTGCTCGAGCCCCTCAAACGAGAGTTCGGGATCACCGATACGCAGCTCGGGTTACTGTCGGGATTCGCCTTCTCCGTGCTCTATGGGACGTTAGGCATTCCGATCGCATGGCTGGCCGATCGCACAAGCCGCCGCAATATCATCGCGGTCGCCGTTGGGCTGTGGAGCGCAATGACCTGCTTGTGCGGCCTGGCGACGAGCTTTACGACACTGTTTGCCGCGCGCGTGGGCGTGGGGATCGGCGAGGCCGGCGGCACAGCGCCAGCGTATTCCTTGATCGCCGACTACTGCCCACCCCGCTATCGCTCTCGGGTTTTCGCAATTTTGAACTCCGCCGTGCCGATTGGCGTGTTCACGGGATTGCTGATCGGCGGGCTCGTGGCGGCTCGATACGGATGGCGCGCCGCCTTTGCGATCGTGGGGCTTCCGGGTATCGCGGTTGCGTTGCTGGTGCGCGCGACGCTTCGCGAGCCCCAGCGGGGCGCCTCGGAAGGTGCACGACACAAAGCACCGCCCGTTCCGGCCAGAGCTGCATTGGGCTATCTCTTGCGATTACGCTCTTATCGCCACCTGGTGATGGCGACGAGCCTCTTCACGCTCGGTGCGATGGCTTCGGGGATCTGGCTTCCCACGTTCTTCATCCGCGTGCATCACATGGCGCCTGCCGATGTCACCACGCGCCTCGCGCTGATCTACGGGGCGGGCGGCCTAATCGGTGTTCTCCTAGGCGGCTTCATCGCCGACCGGCTCATACAGAGCACGGGCGACAAGCGCTGGCTCACGAGACTGTGTGCCGTGTGCGCCCTCGCGACATTGCCCTTCGTCGCCACCGCGTTCCTGCTAGATAAGCCGACCGGTGCCTTCCTCTTCCTCATCGGATTTGTCGTTCTGATGCATGCTTGGATGGGACCTGCATACGGCGCTATTCAGAGTCTGGCTGGGGTGAGGCGTCGGGCCATGGCGGCCGGAGTGAATCTGCTCGCAATCAATCTGATCGCCTATGGCACAGGCCCGCTTCTGGTGGGTGCTGCCAGCGACTACTGGTCCGCGCGGTTGGGTGCTGATGGCCTGCGGTACGCCATTCTGCTTGTGGTTTGCGGCTCATACAGTTGGGCAGCGCTGCATTTTCTCCTGGCCGGTCGTACCGTGCGCGAGGACCTTGCCGCAGCGGCTTCCGAAAGCGCGCTCGAACGATGACTCCGGAATTCGATCTCGAGAAGGACACCGCGTCCACGGTGACGATCGTGAGCGAGAAGCACTGCTGGAGAACACTCGGCGGGCTGCGCACACGCAATCATTTCCTTGCTCGCGAGGCCATCGCGGATGGCTGTCACCTCCAGGAAATCACGTTCCTGTTGAGGCATCCGGAAGTGATGCTGTGTGATTTGAGCAATCTCGAGGAGCCGCTGTCCCGCTGCACGACCGAGGCAATCGAGATGGCTTATGAAGACCTTCAGATGAGCGTTCGCGAGGCGCTCGACCAGCGCGACCAGCGTGTCATCACAGGTGACGGGCTGCAGCCGGAACTTGCTATTTCCGGCCGCTCCAAGAGTGAACTGCTGGAGCGCAAGACTCAGATCCTTTCAGCCTTGCGCGCACGCATCGGCCCGACGCTGCCCGTGGTGCACGACCCCCGGCGCGCTCGCGGCATTGCCCGCACGCAAGCCCTCTCCCAGGCCTCGGAACGTGTCCAAGAGATATACAACGACTTCTGCAGCTTCTATGGGCAGTTCATCACTCCGGCGCATTGGGTCAACGCAAGCGCCCTCACGCAGCGGCTTCTCTATGACGACCATCTCGTGTGGAGCCAGATCGCCGCACTGGCCGAGAACAAGCTCTTCATCGTCTCGGCGGGACTCTCACTTGGGCTTGCCTTCACGGAATGGACCGGGGATGAGCGCATCCACTTCACCGAAGTGCACCGTCAGAACGATCCCACGATGCTTGAGCGCGTTCGCGCTTTCGATTCGATCTATCCCGCGCTTCCAGCACAAGCAGGTTCCTGGGTGGTGATCGACAAGGCTTATACCGGCGGCAGCATTCGCCTGGCCGCCCAACGTCTGCGGCAGCACGTTGGATATCACGCACCCATCTTCAGCGTCGCGCTCTTTCCAAAATCTCTTGAGGCTGTCGCGAGTGCGGACTATGTCGTGTATGCGGGTCGACTCATTCGTGTTCGGGATGTGATCGGGAGGCTGACGCCAACGTGGTGGCATATCGAGCTGCTGAGAATGGGCAGCCCATGAGAGTGATCTTTGATGGCGAGGCGGGAGCAGTCGAGGAGGCGCTACTGTCAGCACAGACGCGGTTGCGCTATTACTGGTGCGTCCAACTCGCGCGGCCCGTGGAGCGCGGGCTGGGCCTCGAAGCATGGCGCGGCGGACGCACGCGGGCGGACCTCGAATGCAATGAGGTCGTGCAAGAGGCGCTCTCGCAGCTGCCTTTTCCGACAAATCTCGTAACGGAAGACGGTCCGGATCTGCCGGCGGGTGACGCCGCTTTCTCCTTCCTCATCGATCCCCTGGACGGCACGCACAACGCGAATGCCGGCTATCCGATGTTCTCCTCGAGCGTCGCTATGTATCACGGAACGCGATATGTCTTCGGCTGGGTGTACGACCTGTCCCGCGACATCACCTATGTGGCAAGCGCGGACCGAGGCGCTTACCTGAAGACACCACTGACTTGCGACCGGCTCACCGCCCGGCGCTGCGAGCGGCTCGAAGACGCGGGGATCGCTATGCTGCGCAGTCGTGACGGAGACCGACGCGCCCTGAGCCAGCTCCTGTGGAGCGCCGGCAAGGTGCGAATCTCCTCGTGCTCGTCGCTCGATTTGTGTCACGCGGCTGCGGGCGTGCTCGATGCCTTCGTCGACCTGTCAGCTCACGGGCACGAGCGATCCTGCGACATCGCGGCGGCTGCCCTGATCCTGCGGGAAGCGGGCGGCACCACACTCCATCCGGACGGCACCGTAAGAGAGGTGCTCTCGCCAAGTCGCGCTGCCGTGGAGGATTTTCAACCCCTATTGGCCTGTGGTTCCACGTACATCGCGCAGGCGATCCGACGCGCGATAGCCCAACCGATCGATGAGGTGATTAGTGCTTCATGAGTCTGTCGCAGCGAAGGTGGGACTCCTGAGCGAAGGTATCAACTTTCGACCGGAGTTCCTGTCGGAATATCAGAAGCGCTTGGAGTTCATCGAGAAGCGCCGTCCGTACGGCAGCGGAGACCGTGTCGTGCTGCCTCCGGGCCAGCGCGTGCCGCAGGAGGCGGTTCTCGACAACGAGATCATCTGCGCCCTGAATCACACGCCCTCCTCCCCATGGTTCGTCGGGTTTCGCGACGAAGCGGCGTATGTGAGTGATGGCACGCATGATCATGCCCTGCGTTTTCCGCGGCGGCCGAACTGCTATGGCACCACGCTCAGCAACGGCACTCCTTTCGAGCGCGTGGCGACCATCTATGGCGACACGACGATCGGCATATTCACACCGGGGCACTGCTTCTACTTCAACAATGACGAGCAGTGCAAATTCTGCTCACTTGGCCCGGCGCGCGATCAACTCTCCGATCACGACAAATCGATCTCACCGCAGCTCGCCGCCGAGGGCGTTACGCGAGCCCTCGAGCTCGATCCGCAGCGTTATCGCCACGTGCTGATCAACGGCGGAAACATCCGCGACTACGACCGCGGATTCGCACGCCAGGTGCGCGTTCACGAGGCGATCCACGAGCTGGGCTTGCCAGACTCGATCGAACGGCATCTGATCTCGATGCCGCCGAAAGACTTCCAACTGTTCGAGCGCTTCGCCGCGGCCGGCGGCACCCTCGCCATGAGCCTCGAGTTGTATGACCCCGAGTATTTCCGCGCGATCTGCCCCGGGAAGGATCGCGACTACGGCCGCGATCGTTTCCTGGCTGCGTTCGAGGCGGCCGTTGCTACCATCGGGCGTGGCAAGGTCTACGCCGGCCTAGTCGCGGGGCTCGAGCCCTTGAGCGCGATCCAGGAGGCCATTGAGTTCTTCGGCGAGATGGGTGCAGTGCCCGCCATCGCGATATTTCACCCGGATCACGGTTCGCTGCTGGCGGATCATCCGCGACCGACACCGCAATTTATTCAAGCGGTGGGTCGCACGCTCGCCGCGGTGTACGCCAGGCACGGCTACCGGCCCTTCATCATTCATAGCGGGCGTAACTCGATCGACACCGAAGCCTACCTGAACGGCTTCCGATGACCGCCGGGTGCTTGATTGCGATCGAGGGCACCGACGGCGCGGGCAAAGCGATCATTGCGCGTGAGGTGGTCGCTGCACTCGCCGAGGCGCATCCGCGCGTCGTGTTCATGCAAAAGACTCATCCGCCGGCCGACACCGGCTACGCGGCCTACCACCTCACGCGGCTGCGAGAGATTTTGTGGGATTACGAGCCGGCCGCCGACCTGGCGTCGCTCGGCGACCGGCACTGGCTGTCACTCATTGCGAGCTGGTTTCATGCGCTGGACTTCTACGCGGTACAGTCTCGCCTCGAGAAAGGATGTGTCATCATCACCGACGGCTGGTATTACAAGTACCTCGCGCGCTTTCTGCTCAAGAGTGATCCAATCGGGGTAGAGGCCCGCCAGGCATTTGCGAGCGTTCGAGGCGCCGATCACGTCATTCTGCTCGATGTGGCGCCCGCCACGGCGGAATGGCGCAAGACCCGCGTGACGCGTAGCGAGCGCGGCGAGCTCGAGTCACATCACGAGGAAGATGCATTGGGATTCGTGGCTTATCAGTCTCGCGTGCGTGAGAAGCTGCTCACCCTGCGCCAGGAGAGCTGGTCGGTGCTGCGCACCGATGGCATCTCAGTGCAGACTGTTGTCGATCGCGCTACCGCGCTCGTGCGACAAGTTGCGGGCCTCACACCCGCGACACACGACGCGTCCGCGCTTCCGCTAAACGCGCGAGGTGTTCATGTCGAGTGAAGCACCCAGCACTGAGCAAACGCGTACGCAGGTGCGGCAGGAGATACGAGCGGAGATTGCTGCGATCGCCCCGCTGGATGCTCAGGAAGGTGACGACCAGCGCAGTGTCCTCGAGTGGCTGGACTCGGGTGTGGAGATCTGGCGCATCGCCAAGCCCGCCACGCCACCGCGGCATCTCATCGCATACTTTGCCGTCCTGGATCGCGATCGCATTCTGCTGGTGGATCATCGACTGTCGGGTCGGTGGCTCCCGGGGGGCGGACACGTCGAAGTCGGGGAACACCCGCGGACGACGGTCATGCGCGAGTGCCAGGAGGAGCTTTCGATTGGCGCACGTTTCTTGGTTCCATACGCGCTCATGATCTCGCTCACCGAGACCGTCGGCCTCACGGCGGGCCACACCGATGTGTCGCTCTGGTACGCCCTCGCCGGCGACTGGACGGCACCGGTTCATTTCGATCACCGCGAGTTCAGTGACGCCCGCTGGTTCCCGTTGGCGGATATACCGCAGGATCGCGTGGATCCGCAGCTTCATCGGTTTCTCTCCAAGGTTCGTCAGGCACGCGAGACGAGTCCAAGGCTTTAGCTAACCGGCGACGGAACTGCACCCGCAGCAGCAGGTAGCTGACGGCGGCCTGGAGCCAGATGGTCGCGACCGACAGATACCAGACGTCCTCGAATCGGAAGCCAGGCTGCGACGGTAACCACACCGCCAGAGGCACGAACACCGCCATACGCACAGCGCAGCTCGCCAGCGCGGGCCGGGTATTCCCCAATCCGCGGAACATCGCCGAGCACGTGAACGCCACGCTGTCGGCGACAAACGCCAGCGAGATCACACGGAGGAAGCTTGCGCTTGCGGCCATCACCTCTGCATCCGTACTGAAGAACGCCAGCAACGCTTCTGGCCGCCACTGAAGCAGCAGCGTGACGAGTAGCATGACGGCACTATTGAGAAGTAGTGCCTTGGAAAACGTCTCGCGCACGCGCGCGTGCTCGCCGGCACCGAAGTTCTGGCCTGCGATCGGCCCGGCCGCGACCGCTATCACCATGACCGGCAGGTAGATCGACTGCACGATGCGCGAGCCGATGCCAAATGCGGCTTGTATGACGACGCCGAAGTCACTGATCACTCGGTAGACGACAGCAAGATAGACGAAGACCAGCACGAACTCGACGCACGTGGGCAATCCGACGGCAAGAAGCCGCTTGCACGTCGGGATGTGCGGACGCCAGAGCGCGCTCAGGAACTCGACGTAGCTCTCCCGTCTCACGACATAGGCACCGAGCATCACGAGGCCGCTGGCGATCGAGAGCGTGCTTGCCAGACCCGCGCCGGCCACGCCGAGCGGCCAACCGGTGCCCCAACCCGCGATGAGCACGGGTGCGAGCACGACGTTCAGCAGAACCGAGAACGACTGCACAATCATGGTGGGCTTGACGACGCCAGTGCCTCGCAGCGCGGAACCGATCGCCACAAGCACGAACTGTAGGGCCAGGCCAGGCAGAAACCCGTATAGGTAGGTTGTGCCGGCGATGCGCGTCGCCACGTCGGGCGTAACCGCGGCGACATACGCGGCACTTCCGGCGTAGCCGACGGCGAGCGTCGCTCCGGCGAAGAGCGACGCAATCACCAGTGACTGGTTGAACACCTGGTTCGCGTCGTCTCGGTCCTTGCGGCCCACTGCCTGCGAAACCAGCGCGACGGCTCCGGCACTGAGGACCTGGTTGAGCGCCATGGTTAGGAACACCAGCGTGCCGGCGGCGCTCACGCCCGCCAACGCGCCGTCACCCAGCGCTGCAACGAAGTAAAGATCGACGAGCAGGTATACCGTCTGAAACACGGTGCCGGCGGCGATCGGAACCGCCATGGCCACGATATTGCCGACGATGGAGCCTTTCGTCAGATCTTTCATAGAACACCGCGCCTGGGCGCACGCGGAAAATGGTCGGAAGCCGGAGCCGTATCAAAGCGTCGTATTGACAGGGGAGCGAACGAGCCGGGCTGTGGGCGCCAAGCCCCCCAGAATGCTCAGCGCCACGATGAACACCGCGGCGAGGGCCAATGAGCCAAACGAAAAATCCAGGTGGAAAGCGGTCTGGCTGAGTCTGGCATCGCCCGTCGTGAAACTCAGCGGCGTGCTCTCGAAAAAGGCCGTGATAACGCCAGCACCGATCAGAGCTCCGACGAATGCCAGCACGGCCGCTTCCGCATTCAGCGCCAACAGCATCGACCTTCCACTGAATCCGATTACACGCAACGTGTTCAGCTCCCGCACCCTGTAAGACACGGAGGAATATACTGCACTCATCACTGCGAACATCGCCGCCAGAGCCATGAGTGCGCCTACGAGTACGCTGACCACCTTGAGAGGAGCACTCGAACGAGTCGCGACCTTGCTGTAGTAGTCCGACTCCCTCTCGACATCCAGGGCGAGACGAGGATCTGCCTCGATGGCGGATTTGAAGGAACTGAACTCAGCAGCTCCAGTCAGCTTGACCGCGACGGAGCTGATTCGAGAGATTCGAAAAAACGACTGAAGCGTATGGAGGTCGGCCAGGATCTCGGACTCTTCGCTGTTGCCCTCAGTCGTGAAGACACCGACCACCGGCCACGATTCGCCCTGCACGCTGACCGAGTCGCCGACGTTCAGGGTACCCAGTGCATCACGCACTGCTCGCCCGACGACCAGCTCGTATTTCCCGGACGTGAGCATGCGACCTTCGATGATCCGGAACTCGGGCCGCAGATCCTGCTGGACTCCGGTAATTCCACGAATCGGAAAGCTGGCGATGTACCCTGCGCGCAGCGGTACGTTGAAGCTCCTTACCATCTCCGGAGAAACGATCGGCTGCCCATGGGGCGTCCTCGCAACCTCCGGACGGGACATCACGAAGTCGGGCGCCTCCACCGGCAGGCTACTGTTCAGTTCGACGTCGGCGCCCCTTCGCAAGATCAAGGCCCGGTCGGCGTGACCCGAACTCATGATGGCCGACTCCAGACCGAGGGTCATCGCCATGAAATACGCGAAGATCATCGTGGCGCCGGCAGAACCAAGCACGATCACGAGGATCGAACCGGGTCTTGCAAGCGCGGTTCGCAGGCACAGGCCGAGGAGGGCGAAAAGTGTGCGCATCACTCTAGCGCCGGAGAGCCGCAACGACCGACATGCGATGCACGTACAGAGCCGGCATTAGCGCGCAGGCCGCCGTAAAAGCGAGCGCCAGTAACGCGGCCGACAGGATCGTCGAGGCCCTCATCCCAAAGTCGCCGAAATTGGCAGGGACGATTTTCAGAACCAGCGACGCAATCGCAAGCCCGATCACGGTACCGAGCAGCGACAACACGGCAACCTCGGCAACGACGAGACCGGCCAGTCGTTTGCCTGCGAAGCCCAACGCTCGAAGCACGGCAAACTCCGGAATTCGCTGCTGAACGGATTGCCTGACGGTGTTCCCGACCACGAAGAACGCCATGAGCAGCGCCGCCCCTACCACCGACCGGACCATCAGCTCCACGTTGCCCAGTTGCCGGATTCTCGAATACGCCAGATCTCCCACACTCTGGGTTAACGTCTCGTCCGCAGAGTTCGCAAAGGCGGCATCGATACGGCGCGCAACATCCTGCACTTCCGATGCCCTGGTCACACTGACCCAGAATGCGGCAACCTGTCCCTTGCCCGCTCGCCGGTGCTCGTCGAAGTAATCCTGGTCGATCAGGAAGCCTCGCGCGTCCCTTGGATTGTCCGATTCGTAAAGCCCGACAATTTCGAAGTCCCAGTTGGTGGTGCCGTCCTCGGTCTCGTGGACCTGCGAGATCAGCGGCACGACATCGCCGATCTTCCAACCGTATTGATTGGCGAGAACCTTGCCGACGATCGCGCCCTTACGCAGTCGCGACATGTTCTCCACAGCGTGGGGTGAAACACGAAACTCCGAGAAGACCTGAAACTCTCGCTTCACATCTACGGCAAACCCGCCCACCCAGTTCTTGCG
>JBDZVF010000104.1:0-15328 GCA_040255575.1 Pseudomonadota bacterium
GTTCATTCTGCGTGTTCCCATTGATGTACAGGCGTACCTGGGGGCTCGGCCCCTCGAGAAACCGATGAAACGTCATGGCGAGGTGGCGCTCCACTTCATCGATCAGGTCGAAGAAATCGCGCTCCTGAAACCCAGGAGTGACAACCCTGTCCAAGCCCTCCCAGAGGACCACGGTGGCAAATCCTTTCTCCAGCGCTTCTTGGCATTGCCCTCTGGATGACGGGAATGGTTCCAGCAGCAGAGTCCAATCGTCCCCAGTGCTCGCGGCGAGCACATCCAGATCCCAGCAGCGGTAGTTCACCTCCGTGTCCACTTTTGCCGCCACAGTGAGGCGACGGCATTGCGACAGGGATGCTGTCTTGAGCCCCATCCCGAAGCGCCCAAGGTCGCTTGTCGACCGGGATTCCAGCGGGTTCGTCGAGCCGAGAATCATGGCTTGGTCCAGCTTTTCCGCGGTCAATCCGTGCCCGTTGTCGGATATGCGGATGAACGAGTCCTTTCCGTTCCATCCGAAATCGAGCTGGATGAGGGTTGCCCCTGCAGAAATACTGTTGTCGATGACGTCAGCAATGGCCGATCCTGTCGTGTAGCCCATGCCACGCAGTGACTCGATCATCGCGCTGGCGCGGGGCGGGCAGCTTTTCGTCTTCATGGCTGTGAGTCCAGCAAATCAACCAGGCCCGCGGCGCGGGAAGGGTGCCGCAGCCTCATCAGCGCCTTCTTCTCTATCTGGCGTATCCGCTCTCGCGTGACACCAAATCGCTTCCCGACTTCCTCCAAGGTGAGCTCGTTATCCATTGCGATACCGAAGCGCAGCCTCACGACCTCGGCCTCGCGCTTGTCCAGGGAAGACAGCGCCATGTCGATCTGCGCATTGGAGTTCTCCTGACATGCGTAATCGATGGCGCTATCTCCGCCGGCCACCCACTCTGATTCAGGATCCAGTGTGGCGATATCCACAATCGTTCTCCTCATCCTCATCGTGCGGGTGACGAAGGCTGCGTCGGTGCTGAGGGCTTTGGCGGTTTCCTCAGTCGAGGGTGCTCGCCCCAGCTCACGTTCCAGAGTCCGTTGCACGCCATGCACTTGGTTCAGCTTCTCCACCATGTGCACCGGGATGCGTATCCCACCTCCCTTGTCGGCGAGGGCCCTCGTGATTGACTGCCGGATCCACCAGGTCGCGTATGTCGAAAGCTTCCAGCCTCTCTCAGGATCCCACTTCTCGATGCCGCGCAGGAGGCCAAGAACCCCCTCTTGGACGAGGTCCGATACTTCCAGTCCACGACCCATGTACCTGGTCGCGATCGAGAAGACGAGTTTGAAATTCGACTCGGCAAATACGTTTCTTATGGCCTCTGCGGTGTTCAACGCCCTCGCTGCGATCCTGTTGGCATGGTTGCCAAGTTCGCTTGGCGGATTGATGTTCGCTGACGCTTTGCATACAGCGCGCGCAAGTGCCCAGAGATCCGTCGACGCATCGTCGGCGGATTCGGACACCATGGATTCCTCATCCTCGTCTTCGAGACCCTCGGAATCTGCTTTGGCTAACTCCTGGGTGGCAGGTGCCTCCAAGGAGGCTTCCTTGTCCCGTTCGCCTACCGACATATATGGTGGCCGTATGGCACACCGCAGCTCGGGCCAGTCGAGGATTGCCGGGTGATCGTGGATCAACTGTGCCACAGGTTGCAGAGCCGCCACGGCACGGCGGCCGAGTGATATTTCCTGGTACTTCGACAGCAAAGGCTTCTTTGCAATGTGGTGCACGAACGTGCGCAGGGGATCGTGCGGACTGCTTATCCAGCCGACACGAGGTTGATAGATCGGTGTGCATGACCCCATGCTTTCGGCTATGGCCAGTTCGTCGTCGAGGTCCTCCAGAGAGCCACATGGATCCGTATCCAGGGGTTCGGCGCCCTCCTCGGGGCAGCTCTGAACGATGGCAATGCCAGCGGCGTCGAGATGGAGCGCAATCTCGGAAATGGCCTCGTCGGTTGCCGCGCCGTTCGGGAGTATGTCCGCCAGCTCGGCTGCGGTGATCCAGCCTCTATCACGTGCCGCCGAGAACGCATCGATGATATGGGATCGACGCTCCAGTTGTTTGGTGCGATGAGCCTCGGTGAACTGCGTTTCCAGATCCCTGCCGATCTGTGATTCGATGCCATCGTCAAACCCGGAGCCGGCATCCTCGCTGCGTTGCATGAGGTCCGACCACTCAGCCACGAGCGTGTTGACAAGCAACTCGTTGTCGGCGATGGACTGGTCGCTGATCCTACTTTGGGAATCGTCCACGACGAACATGTCGAGCGTATCCAGTGGCGTCGACTGTTCCTCTTCATTGGTAGCAATTGCTTCGGTCACTGGTCAGACATCCCCTGTTTCATTTTGCGCTCAGTACTTTCTCCTGTTCTCAAGCAACGACCACACAACTTCGGCAATTCGCTGGGCGAGCAGTGGCGGGACAGCGTTGCCCACTTGGACATACTGCTGTGTCCTTCCTCCCAGAAACAGGTAGTTGTCAGGAAATGTCTGCGCCCGTGCTGCTTCGCGGACGGTGAGGCTCCGGCACTGCTCTGGATCCCAGTGGATGAATGCGTGGCCATCCTTGGAGAGATGGCTTGTGATGGTTGATGCCGGGCGGATGGGCGACTGGGCACGGAAGCGGTCGGCAAATTGCCCCAAGGACCAGCTTTTGTGATCCGGATATAGACCCAGGGGAAACTCGCCGGAGACGGGTGAACGCTTTCGCACCTTGGAATACACAGACGTAAAGAGATACCGGCCCAAGTCGTCATTCATATGGCTGCGCGTCTCATGGTTCAGCACATGCCTGAGTCGGGAATCACGGAAGTAGTGGTTGTGTTTCGGAGAGAGGTGTTCATCGGTGTACGAGGACGACGATCGCTCAAGGCGTCGGTCGAAGTCCAATTGGCGCAGATAGTGCTTGAGATCCACGGCGTCGCGGCCAAGCATGCTCATAAGGCGCCGTCGCTGGTACCTGATCTCGCTCAGCCATGCCGAGCCGGTATCGCCACCAGAGCTCAGGCCGCTCCGCAACGCGGGAAGATCCTTCAAGACATCGCGTAGATGCACCGGTTCCTCGTTCTTGGCCAGCACGGGGGACTGACTTATTGAGCCGAACACGGCCCGGCGCACTCCCATGATGATGACTCTGTGCCGGGCCTGTGGAATGCCCAAGGTCTCCGCCTTGACCACAAAGGAGCGCGGATCCTCCGCTCCCATATCTCCGGCAAGGAGTGGCAAGAGAACGTATTCGGACTCCATTGACCGCTTGCCCGTTGATCCCATGGCCGCGGTCGGGTTGCTGAGGTCGCTCACGATCTGGCCGAACATGCCTTTCCCGGCAACAGTCGACGAGAGGATCCCTTTGACGTTCTCCAGGATGAAGATGTCGGGCTTGTACTCGGCGAGCAGACCAAGATATGAGCGGTACAGGTAGTGTCGGTCGTCCCCTTTGGTGTGGAAGGAGCTGTTCCTGGCGTTCCGTGCCCGACCCACCAGTGAATAGGCTTGGCAGGGGGGGCCCCCGATCAATACCAAGGCGTCGCCCGAGCTGTGGATCTGCGAGACCATCTTGGCAAGCTCCTTGTCACCATCCTCTGTGCCGAGGACCAACTGGCGGGCCTCGAGAGTGGCTTCGTGCCAGAGCGACGCATAGGTGCTGTTCGAGAAAAAATCTCCGGCAGACTGGGCATCACCGTGGGAGACCTTCTCGAGGAATTGGTAGTACTCCTTCGGGGCGCGGCCATCGAGTGCGACGGTCTTTCGGTAGAAGGAGCGTAAGGTCAGAGTGCGATGGGCCGAGGATTCCATCTCTGCCGAGACACGGATGCGGAACGGGTGATGCTTGGCATCTGGCGAGAAGTTGGTGAACCCCTCCCCGAGGCCGCCGGGGCCGGCAAAGATGTCTATTACATTTACTTGCAAGGGCATGACAAATGAACTTCCCGGACTGTTTGGAGTTGCTGTGGCGCTGGGTGCTCCGCTGACCCGTATGCGTGGCTGGTTGTCGGTGACGGGGTGTTGGAGAGGCCGGGCTGGTCATCCGGATGCCGGACGGATTCCCTTGCCATACCCACCCGTGTTGTCTTGTGGCTTGGATCAGGACTTTCCCTATGGCGGACACTCTGAGTAGAGAGCAGCGTTCCATGGCGATGTCGCGGATTCGAAGCAGGGACACGACGCCTGAGTTGCTGGTTCGGCGTGCCTTCTGGTCGGAAGGGCTTCGCTTTCGTTTGCACGCAAGGAACTTGCCAGGACGTCCGGATATCGTGCTGCGACGTTGGAACGCTGCCGTTTTTGTACATGGATGTTTCTGGCATCGTCACGAAGGCTGTCCATTGTTCCGGCTGCCTGCCACCCGACCGGAGTTCTGGGAGCCGAAACTGCAAGCCAACCAACGCAGGGATGCGAACGCGATACATGAGTTGTCGGAAGCCGGATGGCGTGTTCTTGTCGTATGGGAATGCGCGTTGAAATGGGACGCGGAGGTCGCCGGGGCGCAAGCCGTTTCATGGATTCGGCGACAGAACGGCAGCGCAGAGCTGCTCCGCAGCGGGAGTTCAATCGTGATGAACACACTTGTCCCTGAGTCTTGATGGCAGCGCCTGTCATCCATGCCCTTCTGCTCCAAATAGAGATCTTCCGTGGGTCACGCTATCGACTCTGGCTTGCCCCCGTCTTGCAAGCTGAGACGCAGGCGCTTGGGCTCCTGTTTCATGGCTTGGAATTGGGTTTGCTTGCGGGCGGCTCGTCGAGATGCTCCACAAGCTCCTCGATACGACAGTTGAAGTAGCCGCATAGCCGGTCGAGGTTCTCCGATCGAACGCTGGCACCGTGCTGGTTGAGCATTTTCGAGAGCGTATTCCTCGTGATGCCGGTGGCCTGCGCGATCTCTTGGATCGTCACGCGGCGGCGCTCCGCAAACTCCTTGTCGGCAATCCGTTCCTTGAGTTTGTAGCGAAGCATGGCCGACCCTGTTGCATCTTTTCGTGCATTTCGCACAAAAAATTTGACAAACGCAAGCGGCGTGCTACAAATGCACTCGAATGCACATATTTATGTGCGTTCGCCCTGAAACCAGTGCATGGAGCATTGCCATGAGCGAAACCTATCTCACAACCGACCAGCTGGCCGACCGCATTCACTATGACGCTCGAACCATCCGCACGCGCCTCAAAGACGCCGTGTTGCTGGAAGGCGTCCACTACATCAGGCCGTTCGGAGGGAGGAAGTTGCTGTTCATCTGGGAGGCGATCCAGCGGGATATCGGCACGCCGTCAGCCTCCCGCGCTCCGCTCATTCCCATGGCCAATGGTGGTGTCGCCCATGGCTAAGGTTCGGGTGCGGCCGGAGACCGGTACGCTCTATCTGGACTTCTTCTATCGGGGTGTGCGGTGTCGCGAGCAAACGGCACTCCCCGATACGTCGGAGAACCGGAAGAAGGTCCAGTCGCTGCTCAATCGCGTCCAGAAGGACATGGCTCAAGGGGCGTTCGACTACGCCGCAGTTTTTCCAGGCAGCCCTCGGGCAGCGCAGTTCGGTGTTCCTGCCGTTGGGTTGCGTCCAACCGTGCAGATGGCTGACTCCGGTGCAGCGAAGGCGGCCACTCCTCTGTTCACCGACTTCGCCGAGCTGTGGTTCCTCGAGATGTCACCTCAGTGGCGACGACTGCATCGATCGTGTGTGCGCGAGGTGTTGAACAAGAACCTGCTGCCGACATTTGGGTCGCGCCCGGTGGGCGAGGTCACCAAGGCGGATGTGCTCGCCTTCCGTGCACAGATCGCCCAGCTTCCGGGCCGCAAGGGCACGTTGGGCAATGCCCGCATCAACAAGATCATGTGCTTTCTGCGGCAGATCTTGAACGAAGCGGCTGATCGCTTTGAGGTGACGCCGGCATTTCGTGGCGTGAAACCGCTTAAGCAGAAGAAGACCGATGTGCAGCCGTTCTCGCTGGATGAGGTCAACCGGATTCTCGATGCCGTTCGTCCTGACTATCGCAACTACCTGGCTACGCGCTTCTTCACCGGGATGCGCACGGGCGAAATCAATGGCCTGCAATGGAAATATGTGGATCTGGAAAGGAATCTGATTTTGGTACGTGAAACTGTTGTCGCTGGTGAAGTGGAGGACGACGCCAAGAACCAGTCGTCGGTCCGTGACATCCCGATGCAGCCGATGGTGCGCGAAGCGATCCTTGCCCAGCAACGCGCCCGCGATCCGGCAGTTCCGTGGGTGTTCCCCTCCCGGGAGGGCGGTCCAATCGATGCGCACAACTTTACCAACCGCGTCTGGTACCCGCTGCTGCGCTACCTGGAGCTGGAGAAGCGGCGTCCGTACCAGACCCGCCACACCGCTGCCACGTTGATGCTGGCCTCGGGCGAAAACCCCGAGTGGATCGCTAGAACGCTGGGCCATACGAACACCGACATGTTGTTCCGCGTGTACTCGCGCTATGTGCCGAATCTGACCCGGCAAGATGGCCGCGCGTTTGCTGGACTCATTAACAGTCGCCTTGCCGACAAGGAGGAGGCGGCGGCACCGATGACGCCCGCCGATCTCGACACGATGAGTACAGAGCAGCTCAAGGCTGCATTGGCACAGCTTCTGAAGGCAGGGCCGAACCCCGGAAAGGAGATCCGAGACCGAAATAGCTGAACGAGAAACCCACTTCCCGAGACCACCCTTCGTATACACGCAATGAGGAAAGCCCGATGAACAACCTTCATGCTGCAGAGATCGACATGACCCATGACTCCTTCCGTTACCTCCGCGAAGGAGTGCTGCTCTGGGATGGTTCGGTTCCCCAGACGCGGGCGCCCTACAGCGTGAACTTCGCCACCCAAGACGGGATATATCCCGTGGTCAGCTGGGTTGATCCGCCCTTGTTTGGCGATCCGGATGCCGTGGACAAGGTGTGCGCGGTTATTCTGAGCCTGCCCAATCATCAGATGTATGTCGTGAGTGCACGGCGCGACGACGCCATCGACCCAGTCGAGGTGATGTCAGCAGAGCTGTGTCCCGTTCCATCAGTGGTGGTGGACGTTTATGACCTGCTCCAGACCATCACGGCACCGGATCTGCGTCGGTTCGTCAGTGATGTGTTTACCCTCACGCCCGTGTTCCATGGCTTCTGGACAGCGACGGCGGGCACCAAGCACCACGCATGGCCCGGCGGCCTCGCATGGCACAGTCTGGAGGTGGCCCGCGGCGTGGCTGACGTGATGTCGTCCCCGGCACCGAAGCAGGTGAGCTTCGGTGCCGCCGAGTACGAGCTGGGCGTCATCGCTGCGCTGCTGCACGACGTCGGCAAGACGGTGAGCTATACCGAGGAGGGCTACTGCACCGAAAGGGCGCTCACGGTCGGCCATGAACTGCTCGGCGTGGAGCTGATCCGCAAGCCCTTGGACACGCTGCGCGCGGTACGGCCCGATCTCGCAGATGCGATGACGGCACTCCTGCTCAGCCGCACCCGCTTCGCTTGCAGTCCCCATCGGCTCGAGGCGATCAGGGAGGTGGTCAGCAAGGCCGATCGCGAGAGTGCGAAGCGGAACACGAAGCCGCGTTGAAGCCCTGCCGGTGGGGCACGGCGACCTGGCCGTAGACTCGTCGCGGGTGCTGAGACGTCAATTCGCAAAATGGCATATGAGGAGGGTGCTTCATCCGCCGGGCACCGGTCGGTGGGTATCCGAGCGTGCCAAGGAAATTTCCACCACCATCCCACGAACAGGAGCTCGGCATGACAACTCCCGACGAACGCACGCGGAATCTCCTGCAGACCGGCGCATTTCTCAAGGAACTGCGGGAAGACAAGGCCATCCCGGAGGAGATCCAACAAGAAGCTCACCGCTTGCTCCGCCATTACCCGACAGTCCACGAGGTGAGGATGTTGGCTGAACTGGAAAAGCACACCACGGGAGCTTTCTATCTGACCCCGGACATCGAAAAAGGCTGGTTCAGCTTGTACCGCTTCGGTGCGCACACGGGCTGAGACACTCAACAGGAAGTGGTGTCGGCGTTGTCGAGCTGCGCAAACGCCATCGCCGGGCGTGTGGGAGTGCCTCACCGTCAAGTGCCGGCTGAACCGTGGCATCACTCTGCTACTTGGCACTTCTCTCCGCAGATGCCGTCATGGCGCTCCTGCGTGAGGTGCATCCGAACGCAATCGAGACGGTAGTTGCAGGAGCAGCATCGGGCCCTTGCGCTGAGAGACGGACAAGGCAAATCCAGTACCAACGTAGCCCCTATCGGCGTAACGCGCCCGATCTGGCGGCGCGACGACGGGGTGGCACCCGGCTCGCATTTTTGACATTTTTGCAGTGAGGCGACAATGACTACCTCAAAACAACGCTCACCAGAGTTGGTATGGCTTTTGATGAACGATATGGAACGGGCGGTCTGGGCGACTGCATTCGTCCTAGGCGAAAGCTCTGGGCTGGATGGGGCGCAATCCGCAGATCAGGCAGTCGAACGGCTGCGATCTCTCAACGGTGTCGGCAGGTCAATACGACCCGAACCGGAATATGAGGCTGCACGCGCAGGCTTTCACATAGAGCGGACTGACTTTGACGTCTGGTACCGCATTGAGCTGATGATCCGACATGGGAACGAGCCCTCTTTTCATCAACCAACCGACGATGAGTGTGCCGAGGCCTACGAGCGCTTTCAATGGGGGCGCAGCGACTTCTATTGAGAGTCGGCTCCGCCATCCAGATCCGCTACCTGGTCTCGGAGCTGCGCTATCTGATGTTCGGCAAGGGCGCCGAGAAGGCCCAGATGATTGAGGCGGTCATATGGAAGGGTTGCGTAGCCCCGCATGCTAACCGAGGGCTGGATGCGCCCACCGATGAGCGCAGCGCCCCGCCGGCTGACCGCCCGCACCATCTGTTATTCGCCCCGATTTTGCTGGCGAAGCGCCTGCTCTGCTGACGAACAATTTGCTGCCTCCCGCATAGATGGCATCTGCGAGCCAACTGCACCGGCGCACGCGGACAACTGTGTGTTACAGCCGGCGGGTATGTCCGCAATGTCCAACGGATTTCATTGAGGGGTAGACGGCTTTTCAAACAGTTGGTCCCGTTGAGCGATCTTGGCCGCGATCCACGCTTCGATCTCGCTTTCCAACCACGCTGAGGAACGTCCAAGTTTCACGAGTCTGGGGAACTGGCCTTCGGCCATGTGCGCGTATACGCGCGAACGGCTCATGCCCGTCCCGCTACTCAAAGCGGGGGGACGTCGCTGGTTTGCCATCGATGCGGCACGCGATCAGGTGATGCCGCTGGCCAAGCGGGAGGCGTGGAATGCACTTGGCTGCACTGCGTCATCAGATGTATTGGAAGAGGTCAGTTACCTCAGTGTGAAAGGTCCGCAAGACGATCTGCATCTTCTCTTTGACAGGATCACGAGGAACCTCCAAGAATAGCAGCGACAGGCAGAGAAGGATGCCGATGCTCGTTGAAGACCCAGGCAACGAGATCGCGTAACGGTGGTCGGATCAGAATCTTGAGGGAGCTTGCCCATGCCGTATCGATGCTGGATGAAGAGGCTCATCAATCATGCAATGTCCCTGGAGGACCCAAGGTATCGAGGGGTTCCGCTATTGCTGTCGCAGCAACGACGTGGCGGCGGTGGCGAGGAGCGGGAGGTATGTCAGTCGCTCGTGCATCTCAATCTGAAGATGATGGGATTGGATATCCAACCGGCATACGAAAGCTCTTTCAATCAAATCGCTCGCAGGCTGGCACGAAGTGAGCGCTGCTGAATTTCCTATCTGTCCATCTGGAAATGACTATTGGCGAGCGTGTGCAGAGTTTTGTGTGCCCGGGCTTTGAGTTACCACTGAGGAAATCGCTCCCCGAACTGGAGCGTAAAGCGGCTCAAGGCGGCCTTCCAGTCGCGGATCGGCATCGTCCATTTCTTGCTGATGTTGCGCAGGACCAGGTAGAACGATTTCGCCAAGGCTCATCGCTTGGGAATGCCCCCAGTTCTTTGTCGGTTTGCGCAGGCTCATGGACTGCCCCCGGGATCGTACGCATTTCTCACCTATGATTGGACTGCCCCGGGACCTCGCGCACCGTCATGCCGTGCGCATACAGCGACAGGATCTTGTCGTCGAAGCTGGCCCAGCGGGTTTGGTGCTCGGGGAACCGATGCGTACCGAAGCGGTGCGGCAACGCAGAAAAATGACGTGAACTTGTGAGGCTGAATAGCCATCGGCTCGGCATAGGGGCTCTGGGCTCCCCAAGTCCGAAGGCCGTTCACAGGTTCAATTCGACAACCTTGGCAAAGAGGTTCGTGTACCAGTTTTCCGGCATTGAATGCCAGACTTCATGGGCGAACCGGATGCGGGTCATCTCCCCCCGCATGACCAGCTCGTACAGATCCTCATACCCCTGACAGTTCACGAAGAATCTCAGCATGTGGTCGTCGAGAAAGTAGAAATCATCCTCGTCGAGGCCGCGACGCGCGGCGTCGTCCCGCAAAAGTCCGAAGAGGTAGGACCATTCGTCCTGATCATCCCCTTGTTCGGCACCAAGAGGGAGAGACAGATCGGGACGACCATTGAAGTGCTCGTGGACACGCCCGTGGCATTCGCGACATAGCGTGATGCCGTTGCCCGTTTCGAATGCGCCCCAAGGATAGAGGGTCTTTCGCACGATGTGATGCGCCTGGAGGTCTTGGGCCGACTCGCAGCATACGCAACGATAGAGATCACGCGCTTTGATGAAACGGCTCCACAGCCTCAGGATCCATCTGCCTGAGCGGTTCCTATCGATGGCAGACGACAAGGCCAGTCTGCGGTGCCGGATATCCAGTACATCCGTGTCGTTCACCATCATCGTGCTTGCCGCCACCACTTTAGCTTTCATCGACAGTTTCTCTGAGTTATCCGAATCGAGATCCAGCAGGCTACTGCCGATGCCCTGGGACCCATCGCGTTCTCCGACGCATCTCGTGGCGAGAATGCGCCGTCTTCGTTGTCCGATGCGGGCGTCGAAACTCCCCCAGATAATGGCTTGGTTTCGATGCGGGCATTGGGTGATGGCCCCTTATCGTAGGGGTACCAAACACACGAATCAGTAGGCGCAGATGAAGACATATGACTTGCCGGTCTTGCGCCATGCAGACGATGGATCGCAGTCCTGTCGTACGTATCTCCCCCGAGGATGTCGCACCCGTATCGCATGTCGTCACATCACCCCACTTTTCATGTCCTTGGCACCGGTCTGGCTCGGTCCGGCAGCCCTTCGCGCGCGAAATCGAACAGAGCCATCACTCCATCGACGGACACACCATGTTTGACCATGCGAAGGCGGCACTTGGAGAATCAATCGTCCTGACTTTGGCCCATGACGAAAACCACAAGGGACCTATCTCGCTGTCCGAAGACGCCCTCAGGAAATTCGGTGGCGTGCATCCGCTGTATCTCTCGCTGCGGCAAGCATTCGGCGATCGGTTGTTGCCGGCGATCCTTGATGGCGGGGCCATTTGGATAACCATGAGACCCCATCGGAAGGATGGCATCTCTTACGACGTGGATATCTTCGCGGACGACATGAATGCAACGGCGGACGAGCTGCGCCGCAACGCCGATTTGTCGCGGCCGCTACCGTTTGCCGCCGCCGTTCGGCGGCCTCCTCTTGTGGCGGTCCTGCAGGCATTGTCACGCGTGCATCGTAGCTCTGGGCTCGAGGTGACAGTCATAGGCGCAGGGGGACCTCGTAAGCTGCCTATCCCTGCGCCGACGGATTTCGTCCAGCCAGACGTAGACTCTGAATTGCGAAGGTCCGGATCATTTCCCGTGAAGGGTTTGGTGCGGGATGATCAGCGCGGCCACCAGCTGTTGGTAACCAACAACGAGCTGCGGGTGCTGCTCCCCATGGACGACAAGCGTTGGGCATGGCAATCCATCCGGCACGTCTTGGACGACAAGGCTTTGATCGTAGGGATTCTCGTCCGAGAGAGCAGGGCGCATCCGTGGGTACTCGATCCGAATGCACGGCTGCAAGTCCAGCCGGACCTCGTGGCAGCAGATTGATTGTTCAGCTGTTGGGATAT
Source organism: Pseudomonadota bacterium (assembly GCA_040255575.1). GTDB lineage: Bacteria > Pseudomonadota > Gammaproteobacteria > Steroidobacterales > Steroidobacteraceae > JADGHX01. The sequence goes on from JBDZVF010000104.1 coordinate 12,076, forward strand.
CTACCGTAGATCCAGAAGACAGCCATAACCCATTGGAATGCGGCGATGTGCGACTTGCCCTTGTCCACGCCGTCGCGGACCTTGAGAACCTTCGTGGTTGCCGATGCCTCAATGGACAGTCTGATGCCAGTGGTCGCAAGGAAGCGGCACGCTGCATCGACGTGGTCCGCCGTCGCCAGTTCCATGATGACGGAGGAGGCGTGCAGACGACTGACGTGCGCCTGCTCGGAGTAACTTTCAGCCAGTAGCTTGGCGCTGGCATCAGGCACGGCATCCAGCAACTTGAACAGTTTTTCCGTGCCGTTCAGATAGCGGGGTGGTTTCATGAGCATGCGTTTGTGGCGCAATTGTTCGAGTGGCCATGGGGCTAGACCCCGGCGATTGATGAAGAGGGCGGCGAGCCGATCCAGGGCTTCTGCCTGGCGAGCGGACAGCCCCGTGCGCAGCAGCGCTTCATGTCGATCCGTGTGGTGATGGAGGGCACGAGCATATGCGTCGATGTGCCGAGGCATCATCGCTTGCCGGCGATTGAGTGGCGGCGGAGCGGTCAATAGTTCCGATGGTGCAGTGACGGGCATCGAATGGAGTCGGTGCAGGACCGTCGCCAGTCGTCCGGGTGACTGGGCGCCACCTGTCCGCAGCCACGCCATGTCGAGTTGCGCCGCATCCAGATTGGATACCGCCAGGATGTCAGCTCGCGCCGCATGACGTCCTTCGCGCAGCTGGCGGCTGAGCGTGACCGCGGGATCGCTGATGTAGCTCTGCAGTGGCGTCTGGATCAGGGTGTGCCCGGATGCGCACATCTCAGCATAGGCATCGCGTGCCATCGGTCGCGCCAAGTCTGCCACCCGCTCGTGTCGAGCAGTGATCCGATTTTTCCGAAGCCAGTAGATGCGCGCCTTGCGGTTCGAGCTGACCCACTTCAGCAGTTGGTCGATTCGCCGGGTGAGATAGTCACGATTGAAGCGTCGCTTCCCACCCGTTTCGATGGCAAACACGGGTGCCTTCCACCATGCGGTGCCCGAGAGCAATGCCTTTTCCCGTTCCAGCCAAGCCAGCACGCGATGGCGCGTTTTCTGCCAGAGAGAGCCATCCAGGGGGATAAAGCCCAGTGCCGCGGTGCTCTTGGCCCGGCCATACGCACCGGTGGTATGAATGCGGATGAAGTCCCGGCCCGGGCCAAGCAGGAGGACATCGCCTAGGGTCAGGCCAAAGCCACTGGACGGGCGGACGCCGCTCGCCTCCAGGATGAGAAACATGATCTCCCGTAACTCAAGCAGTCGCACAGCCTCTGGCGTGGCATCGGATCGAGCCAGCTCGGTGGCTAGGTCCAATTGCAGTTCTCCGAGTACGCGCTCGACCTCCACGTCGGTCAGCATCCCCGGATCCACGAAGCTGACACGATCGCCCACGAATGCTGCGAGCTCGGCATACGGGATCGTCGGCGCCTGATGGACCTCAACAAGATATGCGTGGAACGTTGCCAGCGCGTCGAACGCCTGACGGCGGGCCGTGAAGGGCTTGCCGATAAGCACTGCCAGATAGTTGGTCTGAAGCTCGTCCGTGTCCCAATCGAGGATGGATTGAGTGCCGGCCACAGCAAGCAGGTCAGATGCAAACCTGGTCAGCCAGGCAAGCGATGCATGGTGGAGGTGCCGCTTGCGACGTCCACCGTAGCGCAGGCGATGCCGTGTAAACCCGATCAGTAGGCCGAGGTTCGTGTGCTCGCCGAACTCCAGGTGCAGTCTGGCGAGATACTTCTCCAGCTTGCCTTGCCAGCCATGATGGCCATCAGACGTACTCCCGATAATTTTCGGGAACGATTCCGGATTGAGGGCAGCCACAAGCCGTGCGTATCCGTTCGCGACGTCCCGCCCGCGGGACTGACGCAAGCTTGTGGCGGAAGGCCGTGCCTCTTCTTCGTAAGTTGGGAGATTGGCCGGTTGATCGTCCGCGTGCGTGCCCACAGCGGTACGTAGGGGCCAGTTGTCATCTCGGGCAACGCTTCGCTCGACTGGAACGGCGGCACCTGACGAATGCCCCAGCATGATGGTTCGTTCCGGGCCTGAGAGTTCCAGACGGCCCGTGGCTTGGAAGAGCGATTCCACGCGCTGTACGAGTTCGGCATTATCTTCGGGAACTGGCATCGGCGGCACCAGCGCATGCCTGATCCATTCACCCACCTGCTCCATGTCTGGCGAACGTGCGGTCGGCGATTCGTAGCCTCGGCGTGCCAACAACAGGGCCGGCACGCCACCAAAGGCCATGGGAACGAGTTCCCGATCGATTACGGCGGGAATGCGGATACAGTCAGGGCGAGCATGGCTGCGTGACGCTTTAGAGGCTGCTGCAGTTGCGGCCATCGCCAGATCAAGGTGTCGATAGGCCGAGTACGCCAGCACGCTGGCCAAAACCAACGGGCCCTGATCGTTGGCGCGTCCTTCCGCGGCACGCGTGAGCAGTTGATGACGCAGTGCTTCCGCATGTCGAACGGCCACGCCCAAGTCGGGAAGAAACGGGGAGGGGTCCGATGTGACGCTCAGGACGGGCCGACTCGGGAGTGGCCCCTTGACCAGCCCTCGTCGTCGGGCAGACAAGATGATGCGAAAAAGGAGGATTCGCGCGGCAATGGCCTCGGTGGCATCGTTGGGTTCCTTGTCCCCTTGGCGAACGCGGTCACAAAGCACCCCATAGTGGGCTAGAGTCATCTCGACCGGGATGGGTTTGCGCACGCTGGAGTGATGCTCCAGCCGGCGGGTCTCGACGTTGAGGTGCAAAGACGGAAAATACTCGGCAACGGCTTGGGCAAGACGGTCGAGGACGTCTCCGGACACCTCTTTCCATTGTTCAACAAGCTTGGCCTTGAGGCGGCGGATGTTCTGCTGATGCTCGGACGCATGTGCCTCCGCCACTGCCGCCCAATCCTTTAAGGGCTGCTCCGGCACCCCGTCCCAAGTCCAATTGGCCGTGCGTTGGGTCGGGGGATACCAGCCATCACGCACCATGATTCGGTCCAGCACGGGCGCCATCTCTGCGCCGAACGCCCTTGCACTCCAAGGTGACAGGTCCGCGAGCGCATGGGCCGGCGTCACTACCCATCCGAGTTGGGCATATCGAAGTTCCGGATCGAGGTGTTCGCGTTGCAGGCAGTGGTTGAGCCTGTGCCGATAGTGGTTCGGCACTGTCTGCAGCGGCAATGGCATTGTTTGCCGGAACGCTGCGACGGATAGCGGACCACCGTCGCGATCCGGGA
>JBDZVF010000631.1:0-2820 GCA_040255575.1 Pseudomonadota bacterium
TCGCGACGGCCCGGGTGGCGCGGGCAGTGCGGACGAGGGGGCGCTCGTGCGGCTGCCCGAATGCGCACGACTGGTGAGCGCGACGGAATGCCTGGCGAACGCGTAGAGAATGGCTGGCGAACAGCGACAGAATGGGAGGCGCTCCTCGTGAGCGCCTGCGGGTTCGCAAAGAGGCCCGCTTTGCGGGCCTTCGCGTCGGCCTTCCGTTCGGCCGCGCCTACGAAGACTTCGTGCTCGACTTCTTCTCCACCGTCTTCAGCATCTCTTCCAGCGGGCGGAACAGCGCATCGTACTTGTAGTTCGGAATCTCGAACTGCCAGCCCTTCACGCGCGCCTCGATCTTCTGCGCCTCTTCGGCGGTCTCTGTCGCCGTCGACTTGGGGACCACGGAGATGAGCCGACGCTCGCCATCCACCCAGCCCGTGATCTGCAGCTCGAGCCCATCGAACGTACGAAAGGTCACGTGGGGTTGCTGGAGAATGGGCTTCGCACCGTCCGCCTTCTTCACATCCGTCAGCGACAGCATCACGAGCGCCGAGCCGTAGCCATTCGCCGCGCTCGGGCTCGAAAGCTCCCGCCCTTTCGGAAGCGGGGTGACGGTGAAATCGGTCTGCTCTTTCTTCTCTCGCGCCACCTTGTATTTGGGGCTGCCCTGCGGGTCGACCTCGATCTCCTTGATGCGCGCCTCAGGGATATCGAGCAGCGTGGTATCGAGCCAGTGTTTCGGATCGGCATCCGCCGTGATCATCGGCGTCGCGAGCACGCTCTGTTTGGCATTCATCGCGCGCACGTAGCCGGACTTGGCGCCTGAAGTCTTGCCGACGATGATCGCGTGCACCTGCTCCGGCGTGACTGCTTCAATGCGCGTGCCCGTCGCCGTGGGCCCGCTCACATCTTCGACACCGAGCTGCGAGTACTTTTCCGGATCGCTCGTCTTGGTTTCCACGGTCTCGAGCGAGCTGAGGTCGATGAGCAGCTTGCGCACCTTGCTGGTGTCCGCCGGGTACTCACGCTCCGTGACGATCCAGCCATTGGGCTCTTTGCGCAGCGTCGCTCGCGAGCCATCGCCCTTCGAGACGCGCACTTCCGTCACTTCATTGAGCTGGGCCTTCAGCGCCTTCAGCACCGGCGTGCCCACGGCACTGTCGGCGATCTCCACCTTGCGCGAGGACACCCAGATTGCCAGCAGAACGATGACGAGCGCTGCGCCAAGCAGCATGCCTACGCGACGGCCCGTCATACGCTGGTCTCCGTGGCAGGCGTCTCCTGCGTCGCTCTGAAGTGGCTGCGCTGCTTGCGCCGCCAGTAGCCATAACCCGCGATCAGCCCGACGAACAGCAGCGGCAACACCACGATGTTGAGGATCATCAGATTGCGACGCAGGCGCTGAATGTCTTCGTTCAGATGGAGCCGCACGTCACGCAGGCTCTTGCGGATGCGCACCTGCTCCTGCTTGAAGCGCTCGAGCTCCTGCTCCTGCTCGGGCGAGAGAATCATCGAGGACGTGTCGTCCCGGCGGGATTGCATCTGCGTGAGCTTCTCTTCGGTGCTCTTCAGCTCTTCCTCGAGCTGCTGCTCCTGCGCGCGGAAGCGATCCTCCGCATTCCGCCGCAGGGCCTCGACGCGATCGAACGGCCGCGTGAAGGTGGCGCGGCCGCGCACGCTGATGAGGTCCGAGCTGCCGCCGAGATTGTCCATTGCGTTCGCGACGAGATCGCCGTTGTTCGCGATGGCGCTCGCGACGCGCTGGCCAAAGAAGTTCTGCGTCCGAACCCACATGAAGTCCTGCAGCAGGTCGGTGTCGGCAATGACGATGAGATTGAGCGGCTTCGCCGACTCCTTCAGCACCGTGCCCGTGGCGGCGGCACCCTCCGGCGCGCCATTCGGGAAGGCGGACTTCACGTTGCCGCTGATGCGCGCGGCCAGCGTGTATTTCTGGCCGGTCGGCTTGAACCCTTCCCGCAGCTGCGAGGGGTCGAACAGCATCGCGAAACGCTGCGCGGGAATGACAGCGGCCTGATCGCTCGAGGTGATGAGCGGCTCGAAGCACGGCTGCGCGCCCTTCGCGTCGCAGGGCTTGTCCGCCGTGGCGACTTGCACACCTTTCACCGGGGTGAGGTGCCCGATGCTCGCGACGTTGACGGTGTTGAGCCCCGCATCCACCACGTCCTTCTGATTGAAGGTGGATTCGTCGAGGCCGAGGATGCCAAGGTGCCGCACCGGCTGCTCGCCCTGGCGCAGGGCCACCTGCAGCGCATGCCCGAGATCGCCGATCACTTCCTTGTTGTTGAACTCCACGCCCCAGGCCTTCAGGAGCGGACCGGGATCGGAGGACTTGTCCGCCGTCATCGCGGCCATGGGGTTCGACGGATCCGCACCGGCGTTGTCCGCTTCGGCAACCGGATCCACGAACATGAGAATGCGCCCGCCGCGCATCGCGTACTGGTCGATCGCGAACTGCGTGGCCGCGGAGAGGCCCTTCGGATGCACGAGCACGAGCACATCCACGTCCGCATCGATGCTCGTCGCAGTGGTCGGGATGGGCTTCAGGTCGAAGAGCTCCTGCGCCTGCGTGTACATCACGGGCGACTCGTGGCGCTCACCGGTCTGCGGATTGAAGCCCCCGCTCATCGGGATGCTCGTCATCCAGCCCACTACCGGCTTTTTAGGCGTGGAGAGCTGATAGATCAGCTTCATCACGTCGTATTCGAGGAACTCTTCCTTGCGCGGGTCGAAGAACTCGATGGCCTGGTGGCCATCCGTCGAATTGGTGCCGGCGAGGCCGAAGTACAGCGTCTGGCCGTTGCCGCCCACCGGGGC
>JBDZVF010000105.1:0-15262 GCA_040255575.1 Pseudomonadota bacterium
CGGCTCCGCGAAGGGACCGAAAGAGATCCAGCAGATGCTCGAGCGCGTGTACAGTCGAGTGGAGCCAGGGCAATACGGCAACTCGTATCACGTCATGTCCGACTTTCTCATCGAGCCGCAGGGCGACACCGCGACCGCCTGGTCGCGCTGGACCTGGATCGTCGAAGGCGAAAGCGGCAAACCGGAGATCTCGCGCTCGGGTCATTACGAAGACACGCTCGTCCGCGAGAACGGGGCGTGGCGTTTCAAGCGCCGTTTGACCGTCACCGAAATGCCGGCACCCAGCAAGGACGCGGACGCGCGCATCTTCCGCAGGGATCATCGCGAAGGAAAGTGATGCGAGCCGGCAAGCCACGGAGACGGTGGATGAAGTTCGAAAAACAGATCGTCGACTACATCCTCGACACGAGGTTCGAAGACATCCCGCGCGCGGCTATCGAGACGACCAAGCGAATGCTGCTGGCGGATATCGGCACCGCCATCGCCGGTGTGCAGGCTGACGGTTGCCAGGAGCTGGCGGACTTCTATCGCAGCGAAGGAGGCAGGCCCGAGGCCACCATGCTGGTGTACGGAGGCAAGCTGCCCGCGCAGAACGCGGTGTTCGTGAATGCGATGACCGCGCGTGCCATGGATTTTGGTGACGCGCTCGCGCCGGGCCCCCACATCGGCTCCTCGACGATCCCGACCGCGATCGCGTGTTCGGAGCTTGCAGGTGGCAGCGACGGCCGGGACTTTCTCGCCGCGCTGACCGTCGGCGCCGAGATTGCGGCCCGCCTGAACCTCAATGAATCCGCTTACGACGGATTCGACCCGAGCGGCATCTGCGTGCCGTTCGGTGCGACTGCGGTTGCCTGCCGGCTGCTCGGCCTCAATCGACAGCAGACCTGGAACGCACTGGGTCTCGTGTTCAACGGCTGCGGCGGCAGTTTCCAGAGCCACATCGACGGCTCGCTCGGCGTTCGCGTGAACCAGGGTCGCTCCGCGCGCGAAGCCGTGATCAGCGCGCGGCTTGCGCAACGGGGAATCACTGGCCCTCGCAACTTCCTCACCGGCATTTACGGCTATCTGCATCTCTACGGGAAGGATCTCTTCACCGGGGCCGACGTGGTGGAACGGCTCGGCAGCGAGTTCCGCATGCAGCAGGTGGCGTTCAAAAAGTATCCGTGCTGTGCGCTGGCGTGCGGTCCCACGGACGTCACGTTGAGCCTGATGAATGAGCACGATATCGATCCCGAGAGAATCCAGTCCGTGCGACTCACGCTGCCGCCCTATGGCTACCGTCTCATCGGCCACCCGTTCCAGATTGGCGAGCGGCCTACGGTGGATGCTCAGTTCAGCGCGCAGTACTGCGTGGCCAACGTGCTGCTGCGGGGAGGTTCGAAGATCCTGCATTTCGCGGCCGAGGCCGTGCGCGATCCCAGGATCATGCAGCTCATCTCGAAGATCACGGTTACCGCCGATCCTTCGCTGGTGGCCCGCGGCCACACGGCCATGGACATGGAGATCGTGATGGAAAGCGGCGAGCGCTACAGCGGCGGTCTCGATGTGGCGCCTGGCTTCCCGGGCAGGCCTCTGACGGATGGCGATCACATGCAGCGTTTCATGGACTGCATCGACGCCGCCCCCGAATGGTTCGCGCGGGAGCGCGTTCCGCAGATCGTGGCGTTCATCACCCGAATTGAAGAAGAGCAGGATGTCCGCGCGCTCGTGGGCCTGCTCAGTGACAGCAATCGACCTCGAATCGACACTCATACCGGAGGGACTGATCGATGAAGACCCGATACGCCGTTCTGGCGGCTTCGATGCTCGTTCTGACTTTCGCTTCCATCGGCGTCGTGCACACGGCGACGCAGGACCGGAGCGTGGAGGCGCGCCTGCAGCAGCTCGAGGACAAGGATGCCATCCACGACCTGCTGGTCGCTTACGGCCGGGCGCTCGACGCGCGCGATTTCAAGGCCTATGGCGAGCTCTTCGCCAAGGACGGCAGCTGGAAAGGCGGCATGGGCGGAGCGACCTCGCCGGCGAACATCGCGAAGATGGTCGCGGATGGGTTCAGCCGCATGTCTCCCTCGCTTTACGAGAAGTCGAACCACGTGATGACGAGCTTCGACATCGAGGTGAACGGCGACACCGGCAAGGCCTGGTCGCGCTGGCTGTGGGTGGTCGTTGGGACGGACGGCAAGCCGCGCGTCGAGCGCGCCGGTCACTACGAAGACACGCTCGTGCGCGAGAACGGCAAGTGGAGATTCAAGACGCGGCAGGCGTTCACGGAGATCAATCCGTAGAGCGCGCGTCACAAACAGTAAAAACGTCGGTTCGCTCCAGGGAAAGAAGGCAACACATGAACACGTTTCAATCGACACAGTGGCAAAACCAACCCGATGCGGCGCGCAGTCGCACGAGATACGAGGGGCAATGTGGTGAAGTACCTGACACCGGCTGATATCAAGGCGATGCTGTGCTGGTCCATGGCCGTTCCGGCGATCCTGCTGTCGGACCGGGCCCTGGCCCAGGAAGAAAGCGCGCTGCAGGAGGTGACGGTCACGGCGCAGAAGAGGGAACAGAGCGTGCAGGATGCAACGATTGCCGTCACCGCTCTGCAAGCGGACCAGATCACAAGCTACGGCATCCGCAACCCGAACGACGTGCAGAGCCAGATGCCTGCCGTGCAGTTCATGACCTCGGGTCTCACGAACACGATGATCCGTGGCGTGGGGACCTACAACAACCAGCCCAACGTGGATGCCGCGGTGGCCTGGAATATCGACGGCACGTACATCTCGCATCACATGGCGACGCCCCCGATCCTGTTCGACATCGATCGGATCGAGGTCGTGCGCGGCCCGCTCGGCACGTTGTACGGCAAGAACTCGAATGGCGGCTCGATCAACGTGATCACGGCCCGGCCGGTGCTGAACCAGTGGAAGGCGCGTGCGTCCGTGGGCGCGGGCAACTTCGACCAGCGCGACACCGAGTTCATGGTCAACATGCCGATCGGCGAGACGATGGCGCTCCGCGCATCGTTTGCGAACGACTACAGCAAGGGCTATTACGAGGACGGCGGGGAGGGCACGGACAACTACGCCGCGCGAGTGCGCTTCCTGTATGAGCCGAACGAGCGCTTCGATCTCATCGCGACGGCCGAATGGTCGGACGTGGATGGCTCCGGCGTGGGTCTGTCGTACTGCCCGCCGCGCGCGACCCAGCCGGCGTGTAACGGCATTGCGTGGAAGCCATACCAGGGGTTTGGCTTGCCCGGGAACTTCCTGCTCTACGGAACGGACGGTCCCATCGGTGAGAACCCCGGCTACACCGCCCGCGAGAACTGGAGCACCTATGTCGAGATGAACTATCGCTTCGACAAGGCGACGCTCACCTCCATTTCCAACTGGCACAAATACGATCGCGAGGAGCTGCACGTTTGGGACTTCGTCTCCTACCTGCCTATCCACAAGAACAAGTTCCTCACTCAGGAGCTGCGGCTGGCAAGCGCGCCCGACGCGAAGTTCGACTGGGTCGTGGGCGCCTACTACGCCTATGAGGATAGCGATGGCGTGGAGCAGTTCGGCACGCAGCTGCCGCCGGATTACCGGACGTTCGAGGCGGCGAACTCGTATGGCGTCGAGAACGGCAAGGTCACAACGGCAGCGGTGTTCGGTGAAGTCACGGTGCCGCTCTCTGATCGCTTCCGCCTGAAAGGCGGCCTGCGCTACACCGACGAGAAGAAGGACCTGCCGGGCACGGCGCGATCGCGCCTCAACACGGCGAACCCCGTCATCGTGCAAACGGGCGGTGTGTTGAGCGAATCGAAGCCGACCTGGCTCGTTGGCGCGGAGTACGACTGGGGTGACAACAACCTGCTGTATGTGAAGGTCAACACCGGGTTCAAGTCCGGCACGGTCAACGCCGTGCCAGCCGGCATCGGCGTGCCGACGGCTACCGATCCGGAAGAGGTGACGGCGTACCAGATCGGCTCCAAGAACCGGTTCTTCAGCAATCGGCTGCAGGTGAACGCGGAGGCGTTCTACTACGACTACGAGGGCTACCAGGTCGTCGTCGTCGCGTTCGACCCGACCGGGTTCTTCCCGGGTCAGTTCTTCCCGTCGCAGAACGCGCAGAAGGCGAAGTTCAAAGGCGGCGAGGTCGAGCTCAACTGGCTGGTGTCCGATCACGGGCAGCTGGATCTCGCGCTGACGGTGCTCGACGCGAAACACATCCAGTTCGTGACCTCGGCGTTCGACTGGTCGGGCAATGACGTGCAGCGCGCCCCGCCGTACACCGTGATGGCCGGCTATCGCCATCGATGGAACTTCGCCAACGGCGATTCGCTGACCGGGCGCATCTCCTCGATGTACGTGGATGGCAACTTCACGCGAGACCAGAACGGCCCCGGCGACTGGCAGGAGGCATACACCAGCACGAGCGCCAATCTCACGTATCAGCGTGGCAACTGGAGCTTCTCGGGTTGGGTGCGCAACCTCGAGGATGACGCGGTGATTTCGCTGTCCCGCTCGGCGGATCGCGGCGGCTACAGCGTGTTCACGCTCCCGCCCCGCACTTACGGGTTCACGCTCAAGTACGAGATGTAACGAAGACCCCCCGTGTCCCTGTAGCGGGTGAGCCGGACGGAGGCTCACGCGCTACAGGGACAATTTGTCTGGGACCTTCAGGCTTTCAGGCCCAGCGCGTCCAGCACGGCTTCGGTGACGATGTCGGCAGCGGTGCGCGGCGGATTGCCGCGATTCAGTGCGCTGCTCGTGCGGTAAGTGAAGTAGTTCTTGGCAAAGCCGATGGCGAGCTTGCGCGCGGGGTCCGCATAACCGAAGGACCCGCCGCCGCCCACGTGGCCAAAAGCCTCGGGCGACGCGTAAGGCCCGGTATCTTTGCCACGCCGATAGCCGAGCGCGCGGCGCACTCTCACCTTGTAGATCTCATCCATCTCGAGCGTCTGCAGCTCGATTCCCGCGCGAATGCGCTCTTCGGGCAGCACGCGCACTCCGTCGAGCTCGCCCCCGTTCGCCAGCATCGCGTAGTGGCGTGCCAGGCCGCGTGCACTGAAGCTGCCGCCAGACCCCGGGATGATGGCCTGAACGACCTTGCGCTGGTTGAACACCTGCGCCACCTTCGAGCCGGCGGGTTCGCCCGGCAGGCTCGCGTCGTACTCCGGCGGTGCCGGCGGCGCGTCGGTCAGCACGGCGAGGCGCTTCATCTCGCTGTCGGGAACGCCGAGGAAGGCGCCATTGATCTTCAGCGGCTTGCAGATCTCATCCTGCAGGAACTGCGCGATCGTGCGGCCGTCCACACGGCGCAGGATTTCGCCGTTGATGTGGCCGTAATTGAGCGAGTGATACGCGGTGCGCTGTCCGACGGGGAACATGGGCTTCAGATCCGCGATGCCCTTGCACATGCGATCCCAGTCCGGCAGCCACTCGGAGGGTGTGTAGCCCACAGGCGTCTGGGGTACGCCGGTCTGGTGAGCGAGCGCCATGCGCAGGGTCGCATCCTGTTTGCCGTGCGCCCCGAACTCCGGCCACACCTTCACGATCGGCATGTCGTAACTCAGCTTGTGCTTCTCGACGAGCGCGTGCATGCACGTCGCGGTCACGCCTTTCGTCGTCGAAGACAGCATGAACAGCGTGTCGCCGTTCACCGGCCGCTTCGTCGCTTCATCGGCCATTCCCGCCCATGCGTCGATCACTAGCTTCCCGTTGAGATACGCCGCGACCTGCAGGCCGATCTCGGGAGTGTCGTTGACGAGGGCTTCGAGTGTCTTGCGCACCTTCTCGTTGGCGGTGCCGAGAGAAGGCTCTGCGGCTGCCGCGGGCCGCGCAAGGTACGCAGCGGTTGCTGTCATGGCCAGCCCGCCCATCAATTGACGCCGGGTCATCGTGCCGGCGGATTCAGCCGCCGGCGCTGTTCGATTGCTGTCGCTCATCTGTGCCGTCCCCTTCGGAGTCGATCGTGAATCGTCCGAGGATTCTAGCTTTGCACGCGCGAGTACCGGGTTCGCTTACGGTCAACGTGATGCGTCGTTCCTAGTAAATCCTCGCTCGGATTCGTGGCCTAGACTGCCGGCCCCATTCGCATGAGAGGCCCGCGCGAGTTGCGGGAAGACGTGATGAATCGAGATCGCAAGCGTGTGCTTCCCAGGGTTCTTCTGTCGCTCGCGTTGCTCGCGTCATGCGGTGCCGGCGCGCAGAACAATGCGCAGCCGGCGGAGCGTCCCTTCACCATCGACAAGCAGCATCCCGGTCTCGACGCGCTCATTGCCCCGAATGCGAAACTGCAGTTGCTGGGAGATCGCTACGGTCTCACCGAAGGGCCTGTCTGGGTCGATCGTGACGGCGGCTATCTGCTGTTCGCGGATTTGATCTCGAACGTCATCTACAAGTGGAGCAGGAAGGAAGGCACGACGGTCTTCCTGGAAGACGCCGGGCATCGCGGGCCGGACCTGTATCAGGCCGGAACCCAGACCGTGCGCGGCCGGATGCATGCGCTTCTCATCGGCCCGAACGGAATCACGCTCGACCGCGAGGGCCGGGTAGTGTGGTGTGCCTCCCCTGAGGGACGCATCCTGCGCCTCGAAAAGGACGGCACCCGCACCGTGATCGCGGAGAAGTACCAGGGCCAGCGGTTCAGCGGGCCGAACGATCTCGTGTACCGCTCGGACGGCACGCTGTATTTCACCGAGACGATCTGGGGATTGCGCGGCGTGGGCGGCGGGCACACGAGCCCCTATCGTGAGCTGCCGTTCACCGGCATCTTCATGGTGAAGGAGGGCGAGGTATCGCTCCTGCTCCACGAGAAGGATCTTGGCGGCATGCCCAACGGAATCGCATTTTCGCCGGACGAGAAGCACGTCTATCTCAACGCGGATTACGAGAACGTGATGCGCTACGACGTGCAGCCCGACGGAACGCTGACGAATGGCGTCGTGTTCATCAAGGGTGAAGGCAGCGATGGCATCAAGGTGGACGAGAAAGGCAACGTCTACACGACGAACGGCGCCGGCCCCGGAGAGGTGCGCATCACCTCACCCGAGGGCGTACGCCTCGGCACGCTCAAGCTCCCCATCAGCCATCGGGAACCGCGCGCGCAGGTTTGTGCGACCAACATTGCCTTCGGCGATGCGGACAGCAAGGGGCTCTACATCACAGCGTGTGAGCACAACTACCGCGTGCAGATGCGTGTGAAGGGCATACGGCCCATCGTGCGTTGAGCGAGCGCCGGTGCGCGGATGAGCGCGCATCGGCGACGGGCCTTTGGGCAGGGCCCTTTCGGCGACGGCGGACCTCGAGACGACGGTCGGGAGCCTGGCGGGTTGACAGGCTCTACAGTTGCGCGGGCGGCAGACTGCGACCGCGGATCAGGTCCGCCGCTTTTTCTCCGATCATGATCGTGGGCACGTTGGTGTTGCCGGTGGGATCATCCGGCATCACCGACGCATCCGCGACGCGCAGGTTCTCGATGCCATGGACGCGCAGCTGCGCATCCACCACGGCCATCTCGTCCACGCCCATCCGGCACGTGCCCAGGGGATGATGCCGATGCTCGGTGGTCTGCCGAATGCTCGTCACGAGATCCTTTTTCGTGCGCAGGTTGTCGCCCGGCAGCAGCTCCTTCGACACGAGCTCTTTCAACGGACTCTGCCGATGCAACTCGCGGCTCAGCTCCATCGCGCGGAGCATCGTCTCGAGATCGCTCTCTTCCGTGTACATGTTGAACTGGATGCGCGGATGCGCGAGCGGATCGGCGGAGCGCAGCTTCACCCAGCCGCGTGATTTCATGTGGAGCACGCCGACGCGCGCCGTCAGGGCGTAGGTGGGGCGCTTCGTCAGCGCGGGGAACCACAGGTGCCCATGCTGATGCACCGGCAGGTCGATGATCTGGACGTCCGGCCGCTGCAGCCCTTCGCGACTGTGCATGAAGATATTGCCGACGGACCCGGCCGTCACGAACGGGCCATTGCCCCGAAGCAGCCAGCGCATCACCGCGAGCGTGGCGCGATCCACCCGCAGATGACGGGTGAAGCCGGCGCTCCCCTTCATTTCGTAGATGTTGAGCATGTTCGGATGCTCGACGAGGTTCTCTCCCACACCCGGAAGGTCGTGAGCGACCTCCACGCCGACGGAGCGCAGGTGATCGGCCGGCCCGATACCGGACAACAGCAGCAGCTGGGGTGAGTTGTATGTGCCGCCTGAAAGAATCGTCTCGCGCGTGGCGCGAACGCGATGCAGCCTGCCGTCGCGCAGATACTCCACGCCCGTTGCGCGCGTGCCTTCGAGCACCACACGGGTGACCTGCGCGCGGGTGAGAATGGTGAGGTTCCGACGAGCCATGGCGGGACGCAGATAGGCGCGCGCCGTGCTCGAACGCCTGCCCTTCCACGTGGTGAGCTCGACACGGCTCAGCCCTTCCTGAGGCCCGGCATGATGATCTTCGCGAAACGGCAGGCCCATGTTCTGCGCCGCCTGCAGAAGCTGCGGGAACAGCGACTCCGGGTAGTCGACGAGCGTGTTGCCTACGGGGCCATCCGCCCCGTGAAACTTGCCCGCGCCACGCCAGCTCTTCTCGAGGCGCTTGAAGTAGGGCAGCACGTCGGCGTATCCCCAGCCCTGCAAACCCTGCTGACGCCACAGGTCGAAATCCAGAGGGTTGCCGCGCATGTTGACCATGGCGTTGATGGAAGAGCAGCCGCCGAGTGTCTTGCCGCGCCACGCGGGCAGCCGACGCCCGTTGAGGCCGGGCTCGGGCTCCGATTCGAACGGCCACACGTAGGCGGGATGCGAGGCGACCTTCGGGAACGCGATCGGCATGAGCATGAAGGGATGGGCGTCGCGACGTCCCGCCTCGAGCAGCAGGACGGAAACCCCGGCGTCCTCGCTCAGTCGCGCGGCAATCACCGCGCCCGCCGAACCCGCTCCCACCACCACGTAATCGAAGTCTTTCATGTGCCGCTCTGCTCGCGAAATCCAGCGCGAGGTGAAGATACTGGATTTTCTCGAAGCACAGATTCGGTTTCCGTCAATTCCGCCGGTTCGTTTTTGGTAAAGCCCGCCGCCACGCGTTGGCTGAGTATCCGCCCCGCGTCGCGAAGTGAGGACGAGGAAGTGATTCGGCTCGCCGCCAACCTGTCGATGATGTTCACCGAGCTGCCGTTCCTCTATCGATTCGATGCGGCCGCGACGCACGGCTTTCGGGGCGTGGAGTACCTCTTTCCGTACGAGGCGCCCGCAGACGAGATCCGCACGCGCCTGGAATGGCACGGGCTCACCCAGGTGCTCTTCAACCTGCCCGCCGGCGAGTGGGCGTGCGGCGAGCGCGGAATCGCGGGGCTGCCCGGACGGATCGACGAGTTTCGGCGAGGCGTGGACCTCGCGTTGGATTACGCGCGCGCCACCGGCTGCCGCCAGCTGCACGCGATGCCGGGCAAGGTGCCGGCCGGTATCGACCGCGAACGCTGCCTGTCCATTTTCGTGGACAACCTCATCTTCGCGGCCGACGCCGCGGCGGCGGACGGCATCGACATCCTGATCGAGCCGATCAACAGCCGCGTCGACATTCCCGGTTACCTTCTCGACGGCACGGAGCTCGCGCTCGAGATCATGGCGCGCGTCGGCCGGCCCAACGTGCGACTGCAATTCGACATTTATCACGTGCAGATCATGGAGGGCGATCTCGCGCGATCCATCGAGCGGCTGCTGCCACACATCGGGCACATGCAGCTCGCTGACAATCCCGGGCGCAACGAGCCCGGCACGGGTGAGATCCACTACGAGTGGCTGCTCCGTCGCATCGACGAACTCGGCTACACTGGCTGGATCGGCTGTGAGTACAAGCCGCGCTCTGCGACGGTCGCAGGGCTCTCGTGGGCCGCGCGCTATCTGTCGCCGGCTGATTCCGGAGGAAGCACATGATCATAGGTTTTGTGGGCACAGGCATCATGGGTCGGCCGATGGCCGGGCATCTGCAGACGGGCGGGCACAGTCTGCTCCTGCATCGGCATCGTTCGCCGCTTCCGGAAGAGTTGCTCGCGCGTGGCGCGGTCGAATGCCGGTCGCTGAAGGAGCTCGCCGAACGGGCCGAAGTCGTGATCACGATGCTGCCGGATACACCGGACGTTGAGCAGGCGCTCTTCTGGCGAGACGGTATTGCTGCCGGACTTGGTGCGGGCAAGACGCTCATCGACATGAGCTCGATCAGCCCGATCGCGACGAAGGATTTCGCGACACGGGTTCGTGGCCTCGGTTGCGACTATCTCGACGCGCCGGTGTCGGGCGGTCAGGTGGGCGCGCAGAACGCGTCGCTGACGATCATGGTAGGCGGGGAGGCCGCGTCGTTCGATCGGGTGCGGCCGCTCTTTGCGCTCATGGGGAAGAACATCACGCACGTCGGTGGCGTGGGGGATGGGCAGACCTGCAAGGTCGCGAACCAGATCATCGTGGCGCTCACGATCGAAGCGGTGGCGGAAGGGCTTCTGTTCGCAGGGCGAGCGGGCGCGAATGTCGCCAAGGTGCGCGAGGCGCTCATGGGCGGGTTCGCGGGATCGCGCATTCTCGAGGTTCACGGCGAGCGCATGATCAAGCGCACGTTCGACCCGGGCTTTCGCATCGAGCTGCACCAGAAGGATCTCGGGTTGGCGTTGGCCGGGGCGCGCTCGCTCGGGCTCTCGCTGCCGGGCACGGCGATGGCGCAGGAGCTCTTCAACGCATGCCACGCGCAAGGCGGCAGCGGCTGGGATCACTCCGCGATGGTCCGCGCGCTCGAATCGCTGGCGAGCTTCCGGATCGGGCCGGCTGATCCGCCCAGATGATCTGGTCGCAGGACTACGATCCGTTCAATCTGCCCTGGCTGTCGACCGTGCTCGCGGCGACGCCGGTGCTCGTGATGCTGGGCGGTCTCGCATTCCTGCGTCTGCGCGCGCATGTGGCGGCGTTGGCCGCGTTGGCGACGGCACTCGTCGTTGCGGTCCTGGCGTTCGGCATGCCCGCGGGGCTCGCTGCGCGGGCGGCGGCGTTCGGCGCAGCCTACGGGCTGCTGCCGATCGGCTGGATCGTGCTGAACATCATCTTCCTGTACCAGCTCACGAACGAGAGCGGGAAGTTCAAGATCCTGCGCGATTCGATCGCCGGCGTAACGGACGACAGCCGGCTGCAGCTGCTGCTGATCGCGTTCTGCTTTGGGGCGTTCTTCGAAGGCGCTGCGGGATTCGGTACGCCCGTCGCCGTCACGGGCGCGATGCTCATTGGCCTCGGATTCACGCGCTTGCAGGCCTCGGGACTTTCGCTGATCGCGAACACGGCGCCTGTTGCTTTCGGCGCGCTCGGTACGCCGCTGGTCACGCTGGCCGGCGTCACGGGTCTGCCGCTCGATGAGCTGTCGGCCATGGTGGGTCGGCAGATGTTTCCGTTCGCGGTGCTCGTGCCGTTCTGGCTGCTGATTGCGTATTGCGGATGGCGTCGAACGTTCGAGATCTGGCCGCCGGTGTTGCTCGCCGGCGTGACGTTCGCGGTGGTGCAGCTCCTCGTGTCCAACCTTCACGGTCCATGGCTCACGGCTATTCTGGCGGCGCTGGCGTCCATCGGCGTGCTGGTTGCCTTCCTGCGTGTGTGGAAGCCGAAACGCATCATGCACGTGAACGAAGCGCCGCTCAGCAAAGGCGATGAGCGCGCGCCCGCGGCGGCGGTCGTTGCATCAGAACTCGTTCCGACAGAAGCCGGGCGCGCCAGCGCGCGGGACCTGCGTGCCGCGTGGCTGCCGTGGATCATCCTGACGGCGCTCGTGTTCCTCTGGGGCTTGCCCGCGACAAAGCAGTTTCTCGATGGGCTCTTCATGATGACGCTGCCAGTGAGCGGTCTTCACGAAATGATCCAGCGGATGCCGCCTGTGGCTGCGGAGCCGGAAATCGAGGGCGCGGTCTATCGGCTCAACCTGTTGTCAGCGACCGGCACATCGATCCTGCTCGCCGGCATTCTGAGCGGCTTCCTGATGGGCGCGACGCCCGCAAAGATCGCCGCAACGTACTGGCGTTCGCTGCGAATCGTGACGCCCTCATTGCTGACGATCGCGGCGATGCTCGCGCTCGGCTACCTCACCCGGTATTCGGGCGTGGATGCGACGATGGGCCTCGCATTCGTGGCGACCGGCGTGCTCTATCCGTATTTCGGCACGATGCTCGGCTGGCTCGGCGTGGCCGTCACGGGCTCCGACACCGCATCCAACGTACTTTTCGGCAGCCTGCAGAAGATCACCGCGGAACAGCTCGGCCTTGCGCCCGTGCTCATGTCGGGCGCCAACAGTGCGGGCGGCGTGATGGGCAAGATGATCGATGCACAGAGCATCGTGGTGGCCTCCACCGCCACGCAATGGTTTGGGCAGGAAGGGCGCATCCTGCGTTATGTGTTCGTGCACAGCCTGGTGCTCGGCTCGCTCGTCGGCCTCACCTCCATGCTGTTTGCCTACGTGCCGTTCTTCTCGCGCCTCGTTCCCTGAGATCCTCACCCACCGTGGGCTCAACGATTTTTTCGAAAGCTGATCACGCGATTCCATTCATTCTGGCCCATGAGCCTCGCTGCTAGCATCGATCACAGTCCGCAAAAAAATACATACGCGGGAAGTGTTCTTCTCATGTCGAGTGCTCGGGGGGCTTTAACATGCGCAGATTCAACGGTAGTGGCGGTTCGGTCCGGGGTCTGGCGAGCGCGGGTGTCTGTGCGCTCGGTGTAATTGCAGCACCGATCGCGATCGCGCAGGACGCACAGCGCTTGGAGCACGAAGGCCAGCTCGCGGAAGTGACAGTCTCCGCGCGCTATACGCAGGAAAGTCTGCAGGAAACCCCACTCGCGATCACCGCAGTATCCGGAGCGGAGCTCGAAAGCCGCGCGATACCGAACGTTGCGTCGTTGAGCGCAGCCGTTCCCAACCTCTACACGCATGTCGGCGACGCCGTGCAGGGCCCGACGCCCACCATCTCGATGCGCGGTGTGACCGCGGGCGACTACAGCTTCGCGCGCGACCCTGCAGTGGGCATCTATGTCGACGACGTGTACCACAGCACCCTCGTAGGCGCGAACATCGATCTCGCGGACATCGAGAGCATCGAGGTACGGCGTGGACCGCAGGGCACGCTCGCCGGCAACGCCAGCATCGCCGGCTCCATCAGCATCAATTCGAAGCCGCCGAGAGGCGATGACAGCGGGTTCTTTTCCGCTGCCTATGGCAGCCACAACCAGGTGGCCTTGCGCGGCGCCTACGACACCGCGATCTCGGACAAGCTCTTCATGCGCGTATCCGGACAGTCGGTGCGCAAAGACGGGTACGTCGATCAGCTCGACTTCACCTGCGAGATGACGCGTCGGGGAACACCCGAGCTCGCCGCGAACTTCCCGACCGCGGACAAGAGCGCGATCCAGCGCGACTGCAAGATGGGCACGTTCGGTGGGCAGAACCTCGGCGCGGCGAAACTCGCGCTGCGCTATCTCGCGAGCGACAGGCTGGAGTTCCTGACGCAGGCGAGCTACTCGCGATCGGACGATGAGGCGCCCGCGGAAATTCTGGTGGATGCGCACCCGGCACCTAACGACGGCTTCAACTCCGTGTACAGCGCCCAGCTCTTCGACCGCTATGGCATCGTGTATGACAGCCGCTTCCTGCCGCCGCCGGATCGGCCGTACACGAGCTACGCCACGTTCAACCGGCCCCTGTCGGGCATCGGTTTCGACAACAGCCAGGGCCAGTATTCGAAGAACTTCTCCTTCAAGACGGACTACGACGTCACCGACAAGATTCATCTGAAGGCGATCGCCGCGTACAGCAATCACGGCGGTCACCTTCATCAGGCCGGCGACGTGTCACCGCTGGGTTACGTGCAGGGGCAGGTGTTCTTCGACACCGATCAATACACGGGCGAGGTGCGGCTCACCGGCACGTCCCTCAATGACAAGCTCGACTGGGCCGCGGGCGTGTTCTACATGGACTCGAAGAATCACCTCAGCGGGACGATCGAGTTCGTGACCAACAACTTCATCGAGGACGACCATTTCACCACCGAGACCGCCTCGGCATTCATGCACGGCAACTATCGCCTGACCGATCGGCTGAGTTTCTCGGCGGGCCTGCGCTATGCGACCACCAAGAAGACGGCCTCGCTCGATCACCCGCCGCTCTTCAACGAAACGATCCCGTTCTCGGTGGATGCCGATCGCGTTGACTGGCTGGCGGGCCTCGACTACCGCTTCACGGACGATCTCATGGGTTATTTCACCGTCGCCACGGGCTCGCGCCCGGCGGGTATCACGACGATCGTGAACACCATCTATCAGCTCTCGCAGTATCCGGCGGAGGAGCTGACTTCGTATGAGGCCGGCATCAAATCCGAGTGGTTCAACCGTCGCCTGCGCATGAATCTCGCCGCGTTCTACAGCGACTACCCGACGCGGCTCACCTCCCAGGCGGGCTTTCAGTGTCTCGGCGAGGCGCCGCCGCCGCGTCGGCGACTGCTCGCCTCCGAGTGCCCGCCGGGCGGCGCCATCGGCTGGAACATCACCATCGGCACACCGGCGAAGATCGAGGGCGTGGAGCTCGAGCTGACCGCGGAGCCGATCGACGGGCTGTTGCTCAATCTCGCGGGCGGCTACAACCACTTCATCAATGGCGTGAAGACCCCGGGCGAACCGGGCTATCTCGCGCCGGGCAACCTGCCGCAGCCGGAAGTGAATGCCAGCGCCGGCGTTCAGTACGCGATCCCGTTCTTCGGGGGCACGCTCACGCCGCGTGTCGACGCGAACTACATCAGCAAGCAGACGTTCGTGTTCCAGGCCTCGCGCCTTTCTCCGACGGGGCCGCTCGACACCGTGCCCGCGCACACGATCCTGAACGGCCAGATCGGCTACGAGTTCGGCGAAAGCAAGACATGGTCAGCGGTGCTCGCAGCGACTAACCTCACCGACAAATACTATTTCCACACGCTGTTCTGGGGCTCCACGGTGGCGACGGCCGGTGTGATCGCGCCGCCCAGGGAGTACACGTTCACGCTGCGCAAGTCGTTCTGAAGGAGGAGGGGGGAATCATGTTCAAGAGCCAGAGGCACTCGCTCATTCTCTGCGCGCTCGCCGCCGGCGCCGCGCTCAGCGCCATGCCCGCCGTGTCCGCCGCGCAGGCGGTGAAAAAGCTGACTCCGCAGGATCGCATCGAGATCCAGGAGCTGACAGACGGCTACACCTACAAGATCGACTACTGCACCAATAGCGGCTACGACTACGCG
>JBDZVF010000632.1:0-2800 GCA_040255575.1 Pseudomonadota bacterium
GAGGAGTTACGATCATGCTGATTCTGAAGAAGCTTCCCCGCGCTCACGGCCTTGACGAGCCGATCCTGCACGGCGATCACTCCCGTCCGGTCACGCGTCGTGACTTCGTGTCGGCGGGGCTGATCAAGGGGCCGGCCGTCATCGCAGCCACCGGGCTGCTCGGCCTTCTGGCCCGCTCCGGCAAGCTGCACGCCGCCTCGACCTCGTCGATGTCGCAGGCGATGCAGGACCTCACGGGGCTCAACGACTGCAACGTCGTGCCGGGCAAGATGAAGATTCCCTTCATCTGCTTCGATCTTGCCGGCGGTGCGAACCTGAACGGCTCGGAAATCCTCATCGGCCAGGACGGCAAGCAGACCAACTTCCTGTCCACCGCCGGGTACGGCAGGCTCGGTCTGCCAGGCGACATGGTGCCGACCGCGCCCAATGCGGCGAGCCCCACCGGCAACTTCATCAGCAACGCGTTTGGCGCGGCCTGGCACTCGGATGGTGCCATCCTGCGCGGCATGCTCGAGCGCACGTCGCCGACCACGCAGGCGTTCACCAACGGCTGCGCCATCGCCGCGCGTTCCGAGAACGATACGGCCAACAATCCTCACAACCCGATGTACGGCATCCTGAAAGCCGGCGCGGGCGGTGAGCTCCTGAACCTCATCGGCTCGCAATCCTCCGATTCGGGCGGCAACTCGATGGCGCCCGCCGCGCTCATCAACCTGACCGAGCGGCCCACCAAGGTGGATCGCGCGAGCGATGTCACCGGTCTCGTCGACACGGGCGAGCTCGGCAAGATGCTGCCGAAGGGCGACGTGAACGCCGTACTCGAGGCCATGACGGAGCTCTCCGGCGGCCTCACGTCCGGCGCCATGGGTGTCGACAGCAAGCTCGACCGATCGGACTTCAAGGTGCGTGAGGCGGCGATCCAGAAATCCGTGCGTTGCGCGTACGTGAAGTCGGCCGACCTTGCCGATCGCTTCTCGGACCAGGGCGCGCTCAACCCCGACCTCGATGCCGACATCGTCGACCCGACGGACGCGCGGGCGACCGGCATCTTTGGCCGGGCCGAATACCAGGGCGACGGCGAGTTCCGCAAGACCGCCGCGGTCATGAAGATGGTGATCAGCGGCTATGCGGCCGCCGGCACCATCACCATGGGCGGCTATGACTACCACGACGGCACGCGCGCGAGCGGCGAGGTGCGCAACTTCCGCGCGGGCCGGTGCATCGGGGCGTGCCTCGAATATGCGGCACGCAAAGGGGTGCCGCTGATGGTCTATGTGTTCAGCGACGGCTCGCTGAACTCCACCGGCATGATCGACAGCTCCGCCAACGGTCGTGGCAAGTTCGGCTGGCAGGGCGATAACCAGTCGGTCGCGAACTCGTTCTTCCTCGTCTACAGCCCGAGGGGGCGTCCGCAGGCGACCAAACCGGAAGCCAACAATCCGGGCACCCAGATCGGCTCGTATCGCGCGGATGGCTCGATCGATACCGCCTCACACCCCGGTGCCAACGCGGTGAACCTGCTGGTGCAGACGGTCGTGCTCAACTACATGGCCCTGCACGGGCAGACCGCGCAGTTCCCCAACGCGTTCCAGGACGTGGGTGGGCATGGGCTCGGCGCCGACCTCGACAAGTGGGTGGCGTTCGCGCCGATCTGCAACGGCACCATCAACGCGTGAAGGGGCGTCACGTCGCCGGAACGGCACGGCAGCCTTCACCTCGACTGCGACGTTTGCGGGGCCCGGCTCACACCGGGCTCGCAAGCGCGTGCGCTACTTCACGAATCCCCCCGCACGAGGTTGTCGCGCTTTCCCGACGTTGTCTCCAATTCTTTGAATCGATGCATGAAGTTGCGGTTGCGTTCGTTGACATTGTTAAGTTCGCTATGCGAGGGTTGCCCGCGCCAACGGTCGCAGGATTTGGCGAAGGAACTCCCTTGGGTGAGCCACACACGCGTCCACCAATGAACCGCGCGCGACGTCTCTTTTTTGTGTCCGTGCTCGGTCTCATCGGGTTCGGCCCGGTGGCGATGGCTGCCCCCGCCTACCCGCTCATCGGCAAGGACGCGCCGGACTTTGCGTTGCACGCGCTCCTCGGCAGCAACGTGCGGTTGTCGGAGCACCTGGGCGATGTCGTGGTGCTGAGCTTCTGGGGTGCCCGTTGCGGGCCCTGTTCTACTCAATTGAACGCACTCGATCGCAGCCTTGCGACCTACGCGTCGGTCGGGCTGACGGTGTTCGGCGTGAGCGTCGATGACGATCAGATGCGTGCGCTCGAGTATGCGAAAGGGCAGTCGGTGTCGTTTCCGCTGTTGCTCGACCCTGCGAAATCGGTGAGCCGGCTGTACGTCGTAGACAACCTGCCGATGACGGTGCTCATCGATCGTGGCGGCGTCGTGCGCCACGTGCACCGCGACTACAGCGCGAAGGACGAGGCGCTGTACCTGAAAGAGTTGCGTGCGCTGCTGAACGAATGATCGGAAGAA
Organism: Pseudomonadota bacterium; assembly: GCA_040255575.1. Classification (GTDB taxonomy): domain Bacteria; phylum Pseudomonadota; class Gammaproteobacteria; order Steroidobacterales; family Steroidobacteraceae; genus JADGHX01. Next base: position 2,483 of record JBDZVF010000632.1, read on the forward strand.
CTTATGCCGTGTGATGCCTCTTTCCCTCGTCGTCCGCGCGCCGCTGTGCTCGCGATGGCGCTCGTTTCATTCGGGCTCGCCGTCGGCGCGACGAGTGCGTTCGCGCAGCAGCCGAGTGCGCCCGCTGTGACGAGCGGCACGCATGCGAGTAGCGCGGCTTCGCGCGGGATGCGCGTGGCGCAGGCCGCGACGAGCGCAGCGCCCGACTCGCCGCAGGCGGCGCCGGCTTCGCAGGGAGCCGACACCGCTGGAGGCGGTGTCTCCGCCGCGCCAAGTGCTGCCTCGGGAGCGACGCTCGCGTCCACAGACGCCGCAACC
>JBDZVF010000633.1:0-2799 GCA_040255575.1 Pseudomonadota bacterium
ACCCCCAGCAGCACCATCAACGGAATGACATCGATCCACACGTTCGCATCCAGCGGCGCCCGCGCCATCAGCGCGAGCCCCGCCGCGCCCAGGAACAACCCGAGAGCCAGCGGACGGCGGATGCCGTATCTCATGACGATCTTCGCCGACAAGCCGAGCGAGAACGCCGCCATGATCACGTTGGCCGGCAGAAACACCATCCCGATCTCGAACGGCGTGAACCCGAGCACCGCCTGCAGGTAAAGCGTGGTCATGAAGAACCACGCGAACATGCCGGCCGCCCACAGCACGCCGATGAGATTCGCCGTCGTGAGATTGCGCAGCTTGAACAACGCGAGCGGCATCAGCGGCGTGCTGATGCGCGCTTCCGTGACGATGAACGCAACCAGCAACACAACGGCACCACCGAGCATCCCGAGGGTTTCAACAGACGCCCAACCCGCCTCGTTGCCATTCACGACGGCGTAAACAGCAAGCATCATCGAGGTGGTCACCAGTATGGCGCCCGCGACATCGAGCTTCTGATGCGCGCCTTCGGCCTTTGCATGCGGCAGCAACGCCATGCAGAGCGCATATACGCCGATGCCGATCGGCAGGTTCACGAGGAAGATCCAATGCCAGCTCAGCGCGCTCGTGAGCACACCGCCGAGCAGCAGCCCCACGCTGCCGCCCGCCGCGCATACGAAACCATACACGCCCATAGCCTTGGCGCGCTCCCCCGCCTCCGTGAACATGCTCATGATGAGTGACAGCGACACCGCCGACACCACCGCACCCCCGACACCCTGGATAGCGCGGGAGGCCACGAGCATCGTGCGCGTCGTCGAGATCCCGCACGCCAGGGACGCGACGGTGAAGAGCGTGATGCCGATCAGGAACACCTTGCGATGACCGAAGAGATCCCCGAGCCGGCCGCCGAGCAGCAGGAAGCCCCCGAAGGTCAGCATGTACGCGTTCACCACCCACACGAGGGAAGTCTCGCTGAACTGCAGATCCGCACGGATGGAGGGCAGCGCCACGTTCACGATCGTCGTGTCCAGCACGATCATGAGCACGCCGAGGCACAGCACGATGAGTGCCCACCAGCGTTTTTGACCTTCGAGCATCGCTTTTCCTTCAATCAATCATTGTTTCGCGGGGGCCGCGGCACCCGCCAGCGGCGGGCCCGTGAACTCGGCTTCCACGATCACTTCGACGTCGTCGAACACACCGAGGCTCGTGCCCGGCGCCGGGATGCCATACGCCACGCCGAACTGCGAGCGCTTCAGCGTCCCCTTCGCGGAGAAGCCGATGCGGGCGTGCGGATCGAACGGATGGCCGGCGTAACCGCCGTTGTAGGTCGCCATCAGCGTGACGGGCTTCGTCACCCCATGGAGCGTGAGCTCACCGGTGATCTTGAGGCCATTCGCCCCGGCGCGCTCCACTTTCGTCGAGCGGTAAGTCATCTGCGGGTACTTGCCGGCATCGAGCCATTCGGGGCCGGTGAGGGTCTCCATGAAACCTTCCGGCGCGTTGTCGGAGGCGATCGACTTCGGGTCGACGGTGACCTTCACGCTGGACTTCGTCGGGTCCCGGGGGTCGAACTGCAGCTGCGCGTCGAACCTCGTAAACCGGGCGGTCCAGTGCGAAAAACCCAGATGGTTCACCCGGAACAGGAGCGACGCATGCGACTTGTCGAGCGTATAGGTGCCCGCCGGCACAGGTGCCGTGGAAGGCGCCGGGACCGAGGCCTCCGCGGAGGGCGTCTCGGCTGCCTGGCCGCTGGATGCAAGCAGGAACACCGGCGCCGCCAGCATGCTCACGACCAGAAACTGTTTCACCTTGGCATTCTTCATTTGCGAGTCTCCTGTGTAGGTGCCTCAAGGACGTCCGTGAACGCGCTTTTCCGACAGGACCCCTGCAATCTCGACTGCGCCAGCTCCCGAAACGATGAGACCCCGGTCAGCGCGGCCGACCGGGGTCTCTCGTGGGACACTCCGAAGGGCTGCGTCGATCAGCCCTTCGATATGGATCGAAGAGCTACGCGGTGAACTCGAACTCCATGCCGAAGGCGCCTTCGGCCCGCCGGCACACCGGGGTGCGCAGCGCGAAGCGCCGGTAGCGGATGGAGTTGTATGCGTGGATGTTCATGAGGGCTGCGAAGTCTACCCGCGGCAAGGCGCCTGTCAAGCTGCGCAGGCCTGCTACAAACGCCTGTTAAATAAGGCCTGCGCGCTTCACGGCGTGATAGCGGTTCACCAGCTCGATGCCGAGCCGCTCCGGCTCCGCATCGACCATCAGCGCATCCCGGGCCGAGAGTTTCACGAAGGCGTCCCGCCTCGACTGCTCATAGAGATGAGCGCTCGCGCTATCGAGCACGGCTTCGCCGCTATTCATGGGCTGCCGGATCAGCTCGCCCACGATGCGCTCCCGCAGGCTCGCAAGCAGAACCAGGTGGCGCGAGCGCAAGAGCTTCAGTGCCTGCGAGAGCTCGCTGCTGTCCTCATCGCGGAAGTTGGTGATCACGATGACGAGCGCACGCTTCGGATATCGGCGCAGCAGCGCCTGTGCTGCTGCCACGTAATCCGAATGCGTCGGCGTCGGCTGCACGCCGTAAAGCTCACCCATGAGCGCATCGAGCGTCTGGGCACCTTTGCGCGGAGCGAACGTTCGCTCCTCCCCCATGGGCGTGCCGAATGTCATCGCGCCCACCGCATCACCCTGCTTGAGCGCGACATACGACAAGAGCATCACCGCGTTCAGCACCTGATCGAAGTGCGAGGAACCGATCGCGCTCGTGCGATCGTCCGCCCGCATGCG
>JBDZVF010000634.1:0-2795 GCA_040255575.1 Pseudomonadota bacterium
GCGGCAGCTCCCAACTGGTGGGCCCGCCCGAGGTCGCGGCCGCGGTGCTGACGGCCGGCAACGAAGTTGTGAGCTTCGACGCCTTGACGGCGCGGCTCGGCCTGGCCGCGGAGCCAGTGACGGCGAGGCCGCGACCCGATGGCCCGGGCCGCGTCCCGCGGTCGCTGCCGGCTCGCATCGAGACGCTCGGACGCGCGGCCCCTGGCCTGCAGGCGAATCGGTCAGCGCTGGCGGCGGCGTTTTGGCGTCGCGTGCGAGCGGGCTGTCGGACATGTCGTGGGCAGCGGCGCGCTCGAGAATCCGGATAATTCGTGGCAACACGCAACCGGCATGCACGTTCGCGGAACGCTTGTTCTCCTCCTTCGAGATCCCGCAGCGGACTGCACCGCTCACGCCGCCAAGAGTCGTTCGGCGGTCCCTTGCATCTGCTCGCGAGTGGCTTCCTGGCGGCGCGCATGATCGCCGGCCGCGACGGCCGGTTGGTAGCTGTCGTCGGACGAGCTCGCGGCGATCCGAACGCGGTGGCCCAGTTATCAGAGGGCGTTGTCACGAAAATGTGGCCCCGGCGTGAGTGAGCGGATCGACCCGAGAACGCAGAAAGCCCCGCAGTACGGGGCTTTCGTGCAGTGCGCCATTCCCAGCAACAGTCAAACACTAAAGGCCCGGTTGAGGCTCTTATCGAGCTTCTCATGGACAAGCCTGGGCGTCAACTCCGGAAACGGCTTGCGGGGGCCATTCGGGAGCAGGCATCATCAGGCGACGTTGCTGGTCCGCCGGCCCACCTGAAACGCCCGCTCGGCTGGGGGGCGGATCTGGTCATGGCCGTCCTAGCGGACGCGACTGAACCTATGTCTCCCATGCAAGTCAACCGCGAGATCGAACGACGCTTCAAGGAGTCAATTGCTCGCGCGACCGTGACCCATGTGCTGAGGCGGAGCAAGCTTGCAAGGAGCGGACGGATCGTCCAAGTCGCGGCGGGGCTCTATCGCCGCAGCGGATGATCGTCTCGTCGACGGTTTCGAAAGCGCTATCCAGGTCTGCAGCATTGATCACGAATCGCGTAAACTTTGCGTGCGACGCTGGGGGGACTTCAGCACCGCGAGCTTGATGCGGCTAGTCCGAGAACTGAAGCGGTGGTGCCTGGTCCTAAGCGGCAGAAAGTGCTCGCAGCCCTCTAGTGACTACGGCGAAATGCAAGGAGGCAACGATGTCCGACTTCGATGTCAACCACTTTCTTCCCTCGCAGGCGGCGCGTTACGAACGACGCATAAACGAGCTTCAGGCCAAAGGTTTCTATACGGCTAGCATCGAGTCGGCCGTCAACGGCGCACTAACAAACATCGCCACCGCTGATGCACGTTCGTTCGTGATCTACGGTGAACCGCAGAGCGGTAAGACCGAAATGATGATCGCACTCACCGCGCGCCTTCTCGATGAGGGCGCGAGGATCATAATCGTCTTGATGAATGACTCGGTGCAGCTACTAGACCAGAACCTCGACCGATTTCTGCGATCGGGACTCGACCCAGCGCCGAAGAGCTTTAGCGAGATTCTCGATCCGAGTATAGATGTGGCTAGTGGGACGTGGGTCATCTTTTGCAAGAAGAATGCAGCCGACCTGCAGAAGCTGATCGCGAAGCTTGGTGCTACTACTGCTCGCAAGATCATCGACGACGAAGCGGATTACGCAACGCCGAACTCGAAGATCAACCGGGATGAGAAAACAAAAATCAACGAGCTTGTCGAAACGCTCCTAGGCGACGACGGCATCTATATCGGTGTTACAGCTACGCCGGCTCGACTTGATCTGAACAATACGTTCGACAACCAGAACGAGCATTGGATCGACTTCCCGGTTCATCCACTGTATACCGGCCAGGACACGTTCTTCCCAACCACAGCAGCTGGATTCGAGCTGCCCTTCCAGCTCGAGCTTCTCCCTCAAGACGGTGATTCGCCAAAGTATCTGCGGGCTGCACTCTTCTCATTCCTCGTGAACGTTGCATTCCTGAACACGCAGATCAACAAGCGAACCGAGAACTACTGCATGCTGGTTCACACCAGCGGGAAGAAGGTAGATCACACGAAGGACTACCAGCAGATCGTCAACTCCTTTGGCGCGCTAAAGGATCAGAACAATCCCAAGTTTGCGGTCTATCTCGAGACCATATTCAGGCTTGCGCAACAGCGCTTCCCGGGCCATGAGCAGGAATTGACACGCTACATCGTCGACCATATAAACCAGTCCGACGTCGTCGTTATGAACAGCAACACCCCCAAGAACGCGTCGCTCTACCGGCGAGCAACATCGCCCGCGGCGCTATTCACGATTGCCATTGGCGGAAACATCGTGTCACGAGGAGTCACGTTCGACAATCTCTTGTCGATGTTCTTTACACGCGACGTCAAGCATAAGATTCAGCAAGACACGTATATTCAGCGAGCGCGAATGTTCGGCACTCGCGGCAGCTACTTGAAGTACTTCGAGCTGCACATACCCGAACACCTGTACTTCGATTGGCAGAAGTGCTTTGTATTCCACCAGCTCGCACTCAGCTTCATCAGATCACATAAGCGCAGCCCGATCTGGTTGGAAGACCCTCGCATCGCTGCCGTTGCCAGCACAAGCGTCGATCAGGCGGCGGTCGCATTGGACAGCGGTGAGATGAGCTGGGAGCTTTTCGACTGGACGCCTGAGGTCGATGAAATCGTTGAGAGCCACGAGGGTATGGACGAACGGCTTCGATCGCTCACTGCGCTTCTGGGCGACGACGCGCTCCCGGCTCACGTGCTCG
>JBDZVF010000106.1:0-15078 GCA_040255575.1 Pseudomonadota bacterium
GCGAGGATGTCGAGATATGCCCGCGCAAGAAGATCAGGTTTGACGGCACGAGGTGCACGCTGCCGATGAGCCCGGCGTGATCGGGCTCGTGCCGGATGGGCCGCAGATCGAGGGAGCGCCCGTCGGCCTTGAGGATCACCGCCGCGCGGCCGATCGCAAGCTCGCCGATGCGACTCTGGCGCAGCCCGCCGCCGATGACGATGCGCTCGGTATCCTTCCATTCCTTCAGGCGCAGGAAGCGCCGGATGACGGCGGCGAACTCCTGCGCGAACTCCTCGATCGCGCCGTGCACGAGCCCGGCGGCCTCGGGTTCGCCTTGCGTCAGGGCCTTGTCGAGCTGCTTTTTGCTGATCTCCTCGCTCGGCGTATCGCCGAAGGGATCCTCGCCCGCCTTGCGAAGGCGCTCACGCCAGTCATCGAAGATCGCCTCGAAGGCGCGCTTGCTGGCGCGATCCCCGACGAAGCCCTCCGCCGTGCGCATGTCGGCGTTGTAAGCGTCCACGATGACGCGGCTCAGCTGCTCGGCTCCGTGGGCGAGGAGGGCCGGCGCGGCGGCGTCGTTGGAGTCGGCGTTTTTTGCGGGCATGGGGTTTGGGGCCTTGGGCGCAGTCCTGAGCGAGCGAAACACTTCCGTCTCAAGTTCTGTTCCCGTCGGTCACGCGGAACGGTGGCCGTTGTCGGGGCGTTGAAACTCACATGACTCTCTCACGCCGCACCCGTCACATCCTGGCCTGGACCGGCGTCGTGATCGGCGTGCTGATCGGGGCGGTGCTGCTGAGCCTCCTGCTGATCGACTGGAACGCCATGAAGGGCCCCATCGAGCGGCTGGCCTCGGAGCGCTCCGGCCGCACGGTGAAGATCGCGGGCGACATCGACGTGCGCCCCTGGTCGTGGACGCCGTCCGTCGCGGTGAGCGGCCTCACGCTCGGCAATCCGCCGTGGGAAGCGGCGAAGCCGATGGCGCAGATCGAGCGCATCGAGGTGCAGTTGAAGCTGCTGCCTCTGCTGAAGGGCGACGTGATCCTGCCGCGGGTCGAGCTCATCCGGCCGAAGGTGTACCTGCATCGGGAGGCCTCCGGACGCGCGAACTGGACGTTCGAGAACACCGCGCCGACGAACGAGCCGGAGGGCCCGCCGCCCAGGCTGCCGGTGGTGCGGGATTTTCTCATCGAGCAGGGCGAGCTCACCGTGCACGACGAGCTGCTGAAGCTCACGGTCGACGGCACGATCGTGGCGCGCGAGAAATCCTCGAAGTCGGACCCGGAGGCGTTTCGGATCCAGGGCAAGGGCACACTCAACGACAAGCGGTTCCAGACGCGGATCGCGGGCGGGCCGCTCGTGAACCTGCAGCCCGACCAGCCGTATCCGTTCGATCTTTCCATTCTCGCCGGGGATATCCGCATCGCTGCCAAGGGGCAGGTGAAGAAGCCCTTCGATCTCGGGCGCGTCACGCTGGATGTATCCGCGAGCGGCGGCGACCTGGCGGACCTGTATCACCTCACGCACCTGGCGCTGCCGAACAGCCCACCGTTCCGGCTGGCGGCGCACGTTCGGCGCGATGTGTCGAAGATCTATGTGACCCGGCTCAAGGGCGAGGTCGGCAAGAGCGACCTCGGCGGCGACCTGCTCGTGGATATTTCCCGCAAGCGACCGGTCGTCACGGGTGAGCTGAAATCGGATCAGCTGCGGCTCAGTGACCTCGCGGCGCCCCTCGGTGGCAAGCCCGCGACGCCCGGCGCGCTCTCTGCCCAGACCGAGAAGGCAAAGCCATCGAAGAAAGGTGCACAGGAAGCGGCGCCCGCCAACGCGAGGCTGTTCCCGACGGCGCGGCTGCAGGTCGCGCGCGTACGCGCGATGGATGCGGACGTGAAATTCCGCGCGCACTCCATCCAGGCCGGCGCGCTGCCGCTGAAAGAGGTGGCGCTAGCCGTGAAGCTGGATAACGGCGTGCTGTCAGTGGATCCATTCGCCCTGGTGCTGCCTCAGGGCAAAGTGAGCGGCACCGCGCACATCGACGCGCGCGGCGACAAGCCGAAAACCCGCCTGGACGTGCGGGTGAAGGACGTGCAGCTCGATCAGCTGAAGGGCAAGGCGCCCGACGCGAAGCCGCCGCTCGGCGGCGTGCTGCAGGCCCGCGCTGTCTTCGCAGGCACTGGCGATTCCGTCCACGATTTCATGGCTGACGCGAATGGCAGGGTGTCGGCCGTGGTACCACACGGCCAGGTCAATGCCGCGTTCGCGGAGCTCACCGGCATCAATGTGGCCCGCGGGCTTGGACTCCTGCTCACGGAAAAGGACGAACGCGCCGAGATACGCTGCGGGGTCGCGCAGTTCGACGTGGAGCAGGGCACGATGCGCGCCACGAACGTGGTGTTCGATACCACCGACGTGAAGATCACGGGGCAGGGAGAGGTGCGGCTCGGCCCGGAGGAGCTCGATCTCTCGATCAAGGGGCAGCCGAAGAAACTGCGCTTCACGCGACTGCGTACACCGGTGGAGCTGAACGGCCATCTGCGCAAGCCCTCCATCGGCGTGAATGCAGGCAAGACCGCCGCGCAAGGCGCCGTGGCGGCGGCGCTTGGCGCCGCGATCACGCCGGTTGCGGCGTTGCTGGCCTTCATCGATCCTGGGCTCGCCAGGGACGAGAACTGCGCGGCGCTCTTGCAGACGACCCAGGCCCCGCGGACCCAAACGGCCTCCAAGGACGACCAGCCCCCGGCCCGCAGGTAAGCGCCCGCGCGAGTCGGGCAGGTGCCGGTCCGCCGGTAATTGCCGCGCGAGGCGGCAGGTAGCGGCCCCCGGGCAATTGCCACGCGGGCGGCAGGTGCCGGTCCGCAGGTAAGTGCCGCCGGCGGCCACAGGTAATTTTTGCCGTCTTTTGTGCTAGCTTCCGCACGAGGCCGCCGGGGGGGGTACGTGCCATGCAGGTGAAGACAATCCATGCCGTGCCGTATGAAGGCGCGCCGGGCGATGCGCCGACCCGCATCGACCTCAACCTGCTCATGCTGTTCCTGGAGATAGTGAACGCGAAAAGCATCAGCCAGGCAGCAGCACGCCTGCAAACTCCCAAAGCCACTCTCAGTCGCAAGCTTCGGCAGCTGGAAAGGCAGGTCGGCGCCGTGCTCCTGAAACGCGGCCCGCATCGCCTGGAAATGACAGAGATTGGCCAGGCCCTGTTCCAGCACTGCGAGCGAATCGCCGCCGAAGCGGCGGACGCCAGCAGCGTGGCGTCCGAGATGCAGTCCCAGCTTCGCGGCACGATGCGCGTGTGCATCCCGTTCGGCCTTTCGAGCACGTGGATCAGTCGTGCCCTCGCGCGCTTCGCGCTCGAGTATCCCGACGTGAAACTCACGATTCACATCACCAACAGCTGGGTGGACGTGAGCGAAGAGCCCTACGACGTTGCGCTCTACATCGGCCGAGTGCGTAACGAGCAGTTGCCCGTGCGGCGTTTGATGGAGCTGGCGCGCGGCGTTTATGCGAGCCCGGCATATCTCGAGCGCAAAGGTGTGCCGCAGAAGCCTGCGGACCTGCTCCATCACGACTGCATCGCGCTCGAAAGTCAGCTGGCCGATCGGGTGTGGATGGTGGAGTCGCCCGAGAACGGTCGCCCGGTGAACGTGAGCCCGCGCATGACGGTGAGCGATATCGTCACCGCACGGGAAATGATCGTGGCGGGCGTCGGCCTCGGCATTCTGACGCACGTGATGACCGAGGCTGAAGTGAAGGCGCGACGGCTCGTGCGTGTGCTGCCGGACTGGCAGGTGCCGACCGTGTACCTTTCAGCCACGTTTCTCGAACGGCGCCACATGCCCGTGCGAGTGCGTGCCTTCATCGACATGCTGGCGCACGCGATCAAGAGCGAGTAGGCCGCTCGTTCCAGCTCGTTCCACTTTGAGCATCGCCCGTTTCACGGGCGCCGGCTCGCGCGCCTTGCGCGGCTGCCGCTACCATCCTCACGGCGCATGACCGTGAAGAATCATTCCATGACTGTGCCGCCCGCCGCGAATGCATTCGAGCTGATCATGCGCGAGGGCGTGGATCCGCAGCTCGTGGTCGGCAAGAAAGTGCCGCCGCCGCCGGTCTTTTCCGAGACGCGCGAACAGGGGCTGCGCATCGAGCGCAATCTTTCTGTCCGCCTGCGCGATGGCGTGCGCATCTTCGTGGATGTGTATCGCCCCGATGGCGCGGCGGGCGAGCGCGATCTGCCGGCGCTGCTCGGTTGGAGTCCCTACGGCAAGCACAACACCTCCTCGCGGCTCAACTGGCCCGCCGCGGGCGTTCGCGAGGGTTGGATATCGCAGTACACGGCGTTCGAAGCGCCGGACCCGATGTACTGGTGCCGTCACGGTTATGCCGTCGTGTATCCCGATCCGCGCGGCAGCTGGTACTCCGAAGGCGAACTGCGCCACGGCGGCATGGGCGAGGCGGAAGATTGCTTCGACCTGATCGCGTGGATGTCCGAACGGCAGTGGAGCAACGGCAAGGTCGGGATGACGGGCGTGTCATACCTCACCGCCATTCAATGGCAGGTGGCGCCGCTGCATCCGCCGAATCTCGCCGCGATCAACCCGTTCGAAGGATTCAGCGACTGGTATCGCGAGTTCGCCTATCACGGCGGCATTCCCGAGACGGCATTCCTGCCGCGAGGCAGTGGCAACCTCAGATACTCGACGACGCGCACGGAAGACACGCCCGCGAACGCGCGAGCGCATCCACTCCACGACGCGTATTGGAGGAGCAAGGAGTGCGACCTCGAAGCGATCGAAGTGCCTGCGTACGTCGTGGCGAGCTGGTCGGATCATGGCCTGCACACGCGCGGCACGCTCGAGGCCTACAAGCGCATGCGTTCGAAGCAGAAGTGGCTCGAAGTGCATGGGCGCAAGAAATGGGCGTACTACTACGACCCGGCGAACGTCGGGAAGCAGCGGCAGTTCTTCGATCATTTCCTGAAGCAGGCCGGCACCACCGTGCCGGCGTGGCCGAAGGTGATCATCGAAGTGCGCGAGCGCGCGAATGTCGGCGCGTTCCGCCCGGAGCAGGAGTGGCCGATCGCGCGCACGCAGTTCCGCAAGCTTTATCTGGATGCAGGGCAGGGTGCTCTATGTGATGCACCGGCCTTGTCGACTTCGCAAGCGCGTTACGACCCGCAGGCGCCGGATGGCCGTGCGGTGTTCGATTATGTATTCGCGGCGGACACCGAGCTCTCCGGGCACATGAAGCTGCACCTCTGGGTGGAAGCGGTTGGCGCGGATGACATGGATCTTTTCGTCGGCATCCAGAAGCTCGATTCCCGCGGCGAGATCGTGCCATTCGTGTTCTACGCGCTGATGGAGAACGGGCCGGTCGCGCTCGGTTGGTTGCGCGCGAGTCACCGGGAGCTGGACCCGGTTCGCTCGACGCCCGAGCAACCCGTTCACACTCACACTCGGGAGCAACCGCTCGGGCCCGGCGAGCGCGTGCCCGTCGAGATCGAGATATGGCCCTCGTCCACACTGTTCCGCGCGGGTGAGCGGTTGCGGCTCATCGTGCAGGGGCAGGATCTCATGCAGGAGGGCCTGCCCAACGCGCCGTTCGCGCGTCACGAAGACACGCGCAATCGGGGCATGCACATCATTCATACCGGCTGGGAGTTCGACTCCTACCTGCTCGTGCCTGTGATTCCGCGGCTCCGATAAAGCGGCGGCGCGCCGGGCGCCATTAGCCATATGGAGTATTCGCCCGTCATTGCGCTGGAGTATCGTCCCGCCATGACTACCCCCATCGTCTCGCCCAGCCGTGAGGCGCTTCTCGGTGCGCTCTATGAAGCCGCCGAGCTCGAGCACAATCTCATGTGCACCTATCTCTACGCCGCGTTCAGCCTGCGCGGCGGAGAGGCCGATGGCCTGAGCGAAGCGGAGGCGGCGGCGCTCGCGCGCTGGCGCCAGACGATCATCGACGTGGCCATCGATGAGATGGGGCACCTGGCTGCGGTATGGAACATCACGGCGGCACTGGGCGGCTCGCCCCGGTTCGGCCGGGGCAACTTCCCGCTCGACCCCGGGATGCTGCCGGCGGGCATCGTGGTGAAGCTCGCGCCGTTCAATGAGGCGGTGCTTCAGCACTTCATCTTTCTCGAACGGCCGCACGGCTCGGCGGAGCCCGATGGTGAGGGCTTCACGCCCGAGCTGCAATTCAAGCGGGGGACGAACCGCGTCCGGTTGACGCCGATGGCGATGGATTACGACACGGTCGGGACGTTCTATGCGGCGCTGGGCGAGAACCTGCGCAAGTTCGTGGCGCGGCTCGGCGAGTCCAATGCGTTCTGCGGCGACCCCAGCCTGCAACTCTCGGACGCGGAAGTGTCGCTCCAGGGAGCAAAGCCGGTCGTCTGCCTCAAGACGGCGCTCGCGGCGTTCGATGCGATCGTGCGGCAAGGGGAGGGGGCGACCGAGTGCTCGGCGGACTCGCATTACCAGCGCTTTCTCTCCGTGCGGGACGACCTTGCCCGGCTGAAGGCGGCGAATCCTGATTTTTCGCCTGCGTACCCGGCGGCAGTGAACCCGGTGCTGCGGCCTCCGCTGCGCCCGCAGGGGCGCGTGTGGATCGAAAATGACGACGCGTTCGCGACGGTGGATGTGGCGAACGCCAGTTATGCGTTGATGCTCCGCCTGCTTGCGTATTCATACACGCTGCGGCGGCCCGTGCCGCAGAAGGCGCTTTGCGTGGACCTCGCGATGGGGCTGATGCGTGCATCGACACTGCTCGCCGAGCGCGCGGCGCGTTTACCGGCGGGGCCGTCGAACCCGGGGTGTAACGCGGGCATGTCTTTCACCGCGCTTCGCGACGCTGCGCCGATGCTGCCCGGCGAGAGTGCAAATCGTTACTTCATCGAGCGTCTGGGCGAGCTTGCCGCCGGAGCCGCCAACCTCGCCGAAAGCGGCGATGCCCGCGCGATGGCCGCGTCGCGCGTCATCGCAGACCTGGCGAAGCGCGGCGCGCGCAGCTTCGCCTCCGCGCCAGCTGCAGACGCGTCCGCCTCCGCGACAGCCGCTGCTGCGGCATCCGCATCGACATCCCCCGCAGCCCCAGGCGCCCCGCCCATTCCCACCGTCGTCGGCGGAACCGAACACATCGAAGGCCGCGATCTCACCCTCGTCTACGAGGGCAAGAAATGCATCCACGCCCGCTTCTGCGTAACCGGCGCACCCAAGGTCTTCCTCGCGAACGTGAAGGGCCCCTGGATCAGCCCCGACGCCATCGAAGTCGATCGGCTCGTGGAGATCGCGCATGCCTGCCCCTCGGGCGCCATCCGCTACCGACGCAAGGACGGCAAGCATGACGAAACCGCTCCCCAGGTGAACCTCGCCGCGATCCGCGAAGCGGGCCCGTACGCCGTGCGCGGCGACCTCCGCCTGAACGGCGAGCCCATCGGATTTCGCGTCACCCTGTGCCGCTGCGGCGCTTCGAAGAACAAACCCTTCTGCGATGGTTCGCATCATGATGCGGGCTTCACCGCGAGCGGCGAGCCGGCGACCGGCAAGGCCGACATGCTGCCCGTGCGGGACGGGCCGCTTGCGATCGACCCGCAGATCGACGGTCCGCTGCAGGTCCGCGGCAACCTCGAAATCACGAGCGGTACCCGCCGCGTGGTTGCACGCGTCACGCAGGCGCGTCTCTGCCGCTGCGGTCACAGCAACAACAAGCCGTTCTGCGACGGCAGCCATGCGCGCGTCGGCTTCAGATCCGACTAGGAATCTCATCCCGTGAAGAAGCTGGCTGCGATCCTTGGCGTCTGTGTGCTGCTGGCCGTGATCGGCTTCATCGGCTGGGTGTGGACTCGGCCCGAACGCGGCACGGCCGGGCAGGTGAGCACCCGGTTCCGCTGGCTCGGCCCGAACGATCGCATCGTCGTCGATGGGTTCGACGATCCGAAAGTGCAGGGCGTGGCGTGCCACATCAGCCGCGCGGTGACCGGTGGCGTGAAGGGCAGCCTCGGTTTCGCGGAAGACACGAGCGACGCGAGCATCGCCTGCCGGCAGGTCGGGCCGATTCGGATCATGGGCGAGCTGAAAGACGGGGAGAGCGTGTTCGACGAGCGTCGCAGCCTCGTGTTCAAGGAACTGCACGTCGTGCGTTTTTTCGACCGACAGCGCAACGTGCTGGTGTACGTCTCGTACAGCGACCGCGTGCTCGAAGGCAGCCCGAAGAACTCGATCAGCTCGGTGCCTGTGATGGGGTGGACGGCACCCCCACCGCCGGAGCGCTGATCAGCGCGCCCGCGCTTTTGGCTCGCTCGCTTCTGCGAGCGGGCCGTGATGGCTACGAGATCAATCCGCCTGGATCGTGCGGGAGCGCTTCAGGCGCCATGCCGTGAACCACAGCATCACCGTGATCGCGAACGCCCAGGTGGTGGCGGCGATCTCGACGTGGCGGGCATCCCATTCACCGTCATGCCAGAAGTTGAACAGCGTCACCGCGATGATCACGCTGATCCAGCCGAGCGGGGTGCCGTATTCCTTCACCAGCACCCGGCGCCACCGGAACCGCATGAATTGACGCTGGCTCAGAGGTGCCCCCGTCCGCGGCAGCCAGCGAGGCACGTCCCGGCAATAGGCGCGGAATGCGTCTCCAAAGCGTCCGAGCAGGTACTCCTCCTCGGCGGCGACGATGCAGATGTACATGAAGACGGAGAGCGGAACGCCCAGCCAGAGGGTCGGCCACGAGTTCGCGGCAATCGCCACGCCGATGACGATGAGCAGGTTGCCGATGTACATCGGATTGCGCACGTGGGCGTAGATGCCGTCGGTCACCAGGTCTTCCGCGTACACCCTGCGGCCACGGCCGCCGCGGATGACGTATCGGTACCCGATCGTGATCGCGCGGACCAGCTGGCCCAGCGCGGCGACCAGGGCCCCCAGGAGGGTGGCGACCCAGGTATCCCCGAACGGTTCGGGACCGGGTAGAAACAGGGGCACGCAGGCCACCGGGAAAAGGACATTCCGGTATCGGAAGAGGAAATGGCCGATTTGGGGCAGCACTCGTATGAGACGAGGCTACCAACCCAAATCAATCGTTACGAGGCCGAAATAGTGCAACCCGCCCAAAATGGTGCGTCATTCACGCTGCGGCCAGTTGATCTCGATACGCGTGAGGGGGTGGTCCGAGGCGCGCCGGCCGTTCGACTTGCGTCGATCGAGCCCCATGTACCAGCGACCGCTCGCGGCGATGTCACGCCGCTCGGCGAGCCGGCGATCGGGATACTTGCGGTAGCTGCAAGAGCAGGCGAGTGGCTGCGAGCATTGTGGCAGTGGCAGACGCGGCACTTCGTTGAGCAGATAGCGGACCGGACGAAGCCGGCGCGCTTCGGAGCACGAGCTGGCGTGGGGCACGATCGATACTGCGCGATAGTCCTCGCCCCGTTTGTCCCGAGCCGCGGAAGCTGCGGGTGGCTTGCGTCCGAAACGTAGCAATCGCGTGAGTAAGCTGGCCACGACAGGCGTCCTCCCTTGCGGGCAGCCGATGGTGTAAGCATCGCGGGCGAGCTTCAAACGAGGGCTCGATCAGGACAATGCAGGAGCGCCGCTGCGCGCCGATCACATTCGGGCGCAAGCGCGCGCGAAGGCTTGGCATGGCCACCGCGCATGCCGAGTGGCTAGAATCATCCAGTGATGGACACCCTGCAGCTCACGCGCGAGCACATCGCGCAAATCCACGAACGCATTCGCCCACACATCCGCCGCACACCGATCCTTGAAGTCGACGCGGCCGATTTCGGGCTTCCTTCGGCTCCCATCGCGCTCAAGCTGGAATTTCTTCAGCATGCCGGCTCGTTCAAGACGCGCGGCGCCTTTGCGAGCCTCCTGACGCGGCCTGTACCGAAAATGGGCGTCGTGGCCGCATCCGGCGGCAACCACGGTCTGGCCGTTGCATTCGCCGCGCAGCGCCTCGGCGTTCCCGCGACGATTTTCGTTCCGTCCGTTTCCGCGATAACGAAGCAGGAAAGCATCCGCAGTCTCGGCGCGAAGCTCGTCATCGCCGGCGAACGCTATGCGGATGCGCTCGAAGCGAGCCGGCGGTTCATCGCCGAGTCCGGTGCCCTGGAGATCCACGCCTACGATCAGGTCGAGACGTTGCTCGGCCAGGGAACGCTCGGCCTCGAATGGCAGGAGCAATCCCCATCGCTCGATACCTTGCTCATCGCCGTCGGCGGGGGCGGTCTGATCGGTGGCATGGCGGCCTGGTTTCGCGGCAAGACGCGCCTGGTGGCGGTGGAGCCTCGCGCGTCCCCCACGTTATATCGCGCGCTCGAAGCGGGCGAGCCCGTGGACGCTGAAGCAGGCGGCATCGCCGCGGATTCGCTCGCGCCGCGCCGCGTGGGCGAGATGATGTTCCCGCTCGCGCAGCAGTATGTGGATCGTGTCGTGCTGGTAGAAGACGAGGCGATCCGCCATTCGCAGCTGGAGCTCTGGCGCGCGCTGCGAATCGCCTCCGAGCCGGGCGGCGCGGCTGCGATGGCGGCCCTGTTGAGTGGTGCTTACAAACCGGCGGAGGGCGAACGAGTGGGTGTCGTGCTCTGCGGTGGAAATACAGACGCGGTGAAATTTTGATCGATGCAACGCGCGCTGCAAAATGCTGACGTCCTGACTGCTTTTCGCAACAACTGTTGCGGGTGGGAGGAGTAGCCTTCCGCGCGCACGTTCGCCGCCGCGCCGGCGTTGCCTTCGTCTTCGGGCCGATCCATGAACAACAAGCCTCAGCTTCACGTTCCGCATCCTCCCGCCCGCCCCGGCGACACCCCCGACTTCAGCTACGTGAGCCTGTCACCGGCGGGCGCCGTGCCGCGTCCCAGCCCGAAGGCGCGCGCGCGGGATATCGAATCGCTATCGGTGGAGCTGGTTCGGGTGCTCGATGACGGCCATCGTGCACTCGGCGCCTGGAACCCGGATCTCGCCCCCGACACGCTCCGGGAAGGCCTGAGGGTCATGGCGCTGACCCGCGTCTACGACGATCGGATGTTGAACGCCCAGCGGCAGGGGCGGATCTCGTTTTACATGAAGTCGACCGGTGAGGAGGCTGTGGCCGTCGCCGCTGGCATGGCGCTCGAGCCGACGGACATGCTGTTCCCGTCGTATCGCCAGCAGGGCCTCTACATCCTGCGCGGTGTCGGCACGGTGGACCTCATGTGCCAGCTGCTCTCGAACACGCGCGATATGTGCAAAGGCCGGCAGCTTCCGGTGATGTATCACTCGGCGGTCAAGCGGCTTTTTTCCATTTCCGGGAATCTCGCGACCCAGGTGCCGCAGGCGGTGGGCTGGGCGATGGGCGCTGCGATCAAGGGCGAATCGAGCGTCGCGGCTACCTGGACCGGCGAGGGCTCGAGCGCCGAGGCCGATGTTCACTACGCGATGGTGTTTGCCTCGGCGTATCGCGCGCCGGCCATCCTCAACATCGTCAACAATCAGTGGGCCATCTCCACGTTCCAGGGCATTGCCGGTGGCGAGGGGCCCTCGTTCGCGGCGCGCGCGCTCGGCTTCGGGCTGCCGGGCATTCGCGTCGATGGCAACGATTTTCTCGCGGTGTATGCGGTCACCCGCTGGGCCGCGGAGCGCGCGCGAATGGGCCTTGGCACCACGGTGGTCGAGCTCGTCACCTACCGCGCCGCCGCTCATTCGACCAGCGACGATCCTTCGCGCTACCGGCCGAAAGATGAGCAGGCCGCCTGGCCGCTGGGCGATCCGATCGAGCGCCTGAAGCAGCATCTCATCGCGCTTGGGGAATGGAGCGAGGAGCAGCATCAGGCGCTCGTCGCCGAATGCGACGAGCATGTGACGAAGGCGTGGGAAGAGGCGTGCTCCTACGGCACGCTCAACGATGGCCCGCGTCCCGATCCGCTCACGATGTTCGACGACGTGTACCACGAGCTGCCCGAGCACCTGCGCCGCCAGCGCGAGCAGCTCGCCGAAGAGCTCGCGAAAGAGAAGGCCTGAAGCCATGGCGCGCATGAACATGATCCAGGCGCTCAACTCCGCCATGCACACGCTCATGGAGCACGACCCGTCGGTTGTGGTGATGGGCGAGGACGTGGGCTACTTCGGCGGCGTCTTTCGTTGCACGGAAGGTTTGCAGAAGCGCTTTGGCGAGAATCGGGTCTTCGATACGCCGATCGCCGAAGGCGGCATCGTCGCGGCGGCCATCGGCATGGCGGTGAATGGCTTGCGCCCGATCGCGGAAATCCAATTCGCGGACTACGTGTATCCGGCCTATGACCAGATCGTGAGCGAGCTCGCCCGCATCCGCTATCGAAGCGGCGGCGAGTTCACCGCGCCCGTGGTGGTGCGCATGCCGTGCGGCGGCGGCATTCGGGGTGGCCAGACTCACTCGCAAAGCCCGGAGGCGCTGTTTGCACACGTTTGCGGCGTGAAAGTGGTGATGCCCTCGAATCCCTATGACGCGAAAGGGCTCCTGATCGCCTCGGTCGAAGAGCCCGACCCGGTGATCTTTCTCGAGCCCAAGCGCCTCTACAACGGACCGTTCGACGGCGATCCCCACAAGCCGGCCGTGACGTGGAATACTCACCCGAAAGGTGAGGTGCCGGACGGTCACTACCGGGTGCCGCTCGGCACGGCCGAAGTGGTTCGTGAGGGCTCCGCGGTGACGGTCGTGGCGTACGGCACGCTGGTGCACGTGGCGCTGGCGGCCGTGACGCAGATGCAGATCGATGCGGAGGTCATCGATCTGCGCTCGATCATGCCGCTCGATACGGCAACGATCTTGCAATCCGTGAAGAAGACCGGCCGCTGCGTCGTGGCGCACGAGGCCACGCGCTTCGCGGGGCTCGGCGCGGAGCTGAGCGCCACCCTCCAGGAAGAGTGCTTCTGGCACCTGCAGGCGCCGATCCAGCGCGTGACGGGGTGGGATACGCCGTATCCCCTCGCGTTCGAGTGGGAGTACTTCCCCGGCCAGAAGCGCATGATCACGGCTTTGAACAAGGTTCTCGATCCCGATCCGGAAGTGAGCTCATGAACGCATCGCAAGTCCAGCGTCCGGCCTTTGGCAGCGTGTTGGTGGATCACATGTCCGTCGCCCGCTATCGCGACGGCGAGTGGAGCGCGCCCGAGCTCAAACCGGTGGGCCCGATCGAGCTCAGCCCGGCGGCGCACGTGTTGCACTATGCGAGCACCTGCTTCGAGGGCTTCAAGGCGTATCGCTGGAAGGATGGCTCGATCAATGTCTTTCGCATGGATCGGCACGTCGCGCGCATGCGCCAGAGCGCGCGCCAGCTCGTGCTGCCGGAGCCGCCGGAAGCGCTGCTCACCGGGATGATCACGTCAGTCATCGATCGTTGTCGCGCGCAGGTGCCCGAGGCGCCTGGCGCGCTGTATTTGCGGCCGTTGCTGTTCGGCACGCTGCCGAACATCGGCGCCGCGGCGACACCCTCGAACGAAGCCACCCTCGTCGTGATGGCGAGCCCCGTGTGGGATTACTTCGCGCAAGGCATGAAGCCGCTGCGAATCTACGTCGAGGAGGAGAAGAGCCGCACCGCTTCGCATCTCGGGATGGTGAAAACCGGTGGAAACTATGCGGCGGCGATGGGGCCGACGCTGACGGCTCGCAAGCAGTTCAATGCCGATCAGGTGCTCTTTTGCACGGGCGGGCAGGTGCAGGAGACGGGGGCGGCGAATTTTCTGCTGCTTCGGCCCGGGCGCATTCTGACGCGCAGCCTGGATAGCACGTTTCTCCACGGTGTGACGCGTGACTCGCTGCTGACGATGGCACGCGAGCAGGGGATGACGGTTGAGGAACGGCCCTTCAGCGTGGATGAGATGCTGGAGTGGGTGCGCGACGGCGAGGCCGCGCTGTCGGGCACGGCGGCCGTGCTGGCCGGCGTGGGCACGCTGATTCGGAAGGGGCGTGATTACGTGGTGGGCACGGGCGACGTGGGGCCGGAGACGCGGCGCTTGCGGGCGCAGCTGGTTGCGATTCAGCAGGGTGAAGCGCCCGAGAGTCACGGGTGGTGCAAGCGGGTTTGAAGGCCTCGATAACCGCGGCGGCGGCTCGGGAGCCTGGCGAGAAGTGCGCTCAGTCCTGCTGCGCTCAACTCCGCGCGGCCAACCGATCGGCGGGGCTCATCTTCAAGCCGCCCGGCGACTGAGCGCTCTGAGCCGCCCCGCGTTTGAGCGTTCTGAGCCGCCCGGCGTTTGAGGGCTCTGAGCCGCCCGGCGCTTGAGCGCTCTTAGCCGCCCGGCGCTTGAGGGCTTCTTACTCCCACTCACCGCCCAACGCCCTGATCAGCGCAATCGCCGTCGTCTGCCGCTGCACCTGAACTCGCGCGAGCGCAATGCGCGCCGATAGCGCGGACGTCTGCGCCACCACCACATTCGTGTAGCTCACCGTCCCCGCCCGATACTGATTCAGCGTGAGCCGCTCGGTCTCATCCGCAGCCTCGGAGGCCTGCCGACTGAGCTCGTACTGCTGAGTGAGCTGCCTCGACGCGGCCAGCTGATCCTCCACATCCTGAAACGCGCTGAGCACGGTTTGCCGATAGTTCGCCACCGACTGGTCATAAGCCGCACGCGCCCCGGCGACCCGAGCTGGCGTCCTGCCCGCGTCGAAAATCGTCTGCGCAACCGAAGCGCCGATCGTATGCGCCGCATTCGCAGAGTCGAACAACGCCCCGACCGAGGAGGACAGAAAGCTGTAGCTCCCGGTCAGCGTGAGCGAGGGAAAGTACGCAGCTTCGGCAACGCCGATATTCGCGTTCGCCGCCACCACCTGCCGTTCAGACGAGGCCACGTCGGGCCGCCGCTCCAGCAACGTCGAAGGGATGCCGGGCGGCACGTTCGGCACATACAAATGCCAATCCGATTGCGCATCGAGCCCGAAGCTGCCGGCAGGCACGCCGACGAGCGCGGCGACAGCGTGCTCGGCCTCGGCGCGCGTCAATGCCACCTGAGAAGCCTCTGCCCGCGCGTTCGCGAGTTGCGTTTGTGCCTGCAGAACGTCCGTTTTCGCAGCCATGCCGACGTTGTATCGATTCTGGGCAATCTGAAGGGCCCGCTGATAGGCCGCTACCGTGTCGTTCAGCAGCCGCAGCTC
>JBDZVF010000107.1:0-15113 GCA_040255575.1 Pseudomonadota bacterium
GGCGCCGTCAAGCGCGGCCTTCTCGGCGTGACCACGCACAACGTGACGCCGGAAATCGCCCAGATCTATGGCCTCACCGATGCGCATGGCGCCCTGGTCTCGCAGGTGGTGGAAGGCTCCGCTGCCGAGAAGGCCGGCATCCGCACGGGCGATGTCATCTCCTCCGTCAACGGGCAGACGCTGAAGACCAACGCGGAGCTGCGCATCATCATTGCGCAGCTGCGCGCCGGTCAGCAGGTGGAAGTCGGCCTCATCCGCGACGGCAAGCCGCGCAAGGTTACCGCGACCATCATGGAGAGCAGCGCGAGCGTGCTCCCGCAGAAGGAAACGACGCCGAAGGAGTCGAACGACATCAACTCCGGCTTCGACGGCGCAAGCCTCGCCGATGCGCCGGATGGCGACGGTGTGATCGTGAAGAATGTCGAAGCCGGCAGCGCCGCGGCCCAGAACGGCCTGCGCAGCGGCGACATCATCGTGGGCGCCAATCGCGGCAAGGTCACCGCCCTCCCGCAGCTGCGGGACAAGGCGAAAGGCGCCGCGGCGCTCGTACTCGAAGTTCGTCGGGGCAACACGTTATTGCTCGTGCCGCTGCGCTCACAGTAGTCGCGGCGCCGGGCTGAAAGGCGCGTCTTGGCGGTACGTCCGCTCACAATCTGCGTGCTCGGGGGTACCGGTTTCGTGGGATCGGAACTGGTGTCACGGCTCGCCCGCGAGGGCTACGACGTGCGCGTGCCCACGCGGCGTCTCGTCAACGGCAACCATCTGAGAGTGCTGCCCACGGTGCAGCTCGCGGTGGCCAACATCCACGACATCCGCGTGCTCGGGCAGCTGTTTTCGGGGGTGGACGTGGTCGTCAACCTCGTGGGCATCCTGAACGAGAACCGGAAAGCGAGCTTCCGCGCCGTTCACAAGGATCTCGCCACGAAAGTGATCGAGGCCATGCGCGCCCAGCGCGTGCGCCGCCTGCTGCACATGAGCTCGCTCGCGGCGGGCGCGCAGGCGCCGAGCCAATACCTGCGCACCAAGGCGGAAGCCGAAGCGCAGGTGCGCGTCGCGGCGACCACGATCGACGGCACGATCTTCCGACCCTCCGTGATCTTTGGTGAGCGCGACAGCCTCACGAATCGCTTCGCGCGACTGCTGCGGGCCTCGCGCGGGTTTCTGCCGCTGGCGCGGCCCGGAGCGCGCTTCGCACCGATCCACGTGGACGATGTCGTGGAAGCGTTCATGCGCGCGCTCACGGATCGATCCACCATCGGCAAGAGCTTCGATCTGTGCGGTCCGGACGTGCTGACACTCGAGCAGATCGTGCGGATCACCGCGCGCGCGGCTCACCTGCCCTGCCACATCCTGCCGCTGCCGGATTTCATCGCGGCCATTCAGGGTGTGGTGATGGGCATGCTGCCGGGCAAACCGTTCTCGAGCGACAACTATCGCTCCCTCACCATCGACAGCGTCTGCAAGCAGAACGGCTGCGAATTGCTCGGAATCACGCCATCACGACTGGAAGCCGTGGCGCCGGGCTATCTCAGTGACCACTCCGTGCAGAGCCAGCTGAACCGCTATCGTCGCTCGTTTGCTCGTGAACTGGCGTCCCGGTGATGGAAGGTTGAGTGACTGACGGTGGCGTCTGGCACAGGAGCTCGTGGCGCTGTTCGCGAGGCTTTTTCGTGAGCTCGCGCACGGCATCGTAGAACCTGGGCAAGTCGCCACTCTTGCTCTCCAGCAAGCGCTCGAAGCCGGGCACGCAGTCGTAGTACGTGGCGATCGATGCGAGATAGGCGTTGTTGAGGCCCTTCTCCGTCTTCCGGTAACTGGTGCGAATACCCAGTCGCTTCTCCAGGTCCGCGATCTGCTCATCGAGCCGGTCGAATATTTCGCGCTTGCGCGCGCGCATCGCATCCGGCGCGAGCTTCGTCTTGTAGAGCGCCGCGAGCTTCGTGCGCGCGCCAATGAAGAGCGCGATGATTTGCGCCTGCCGCTCACGCTTTGCCGTAAAGCGCCCGAGATCGGCTTCGCGACCGCGCAGCTTGAGCCACCTCTCGAGCCCGGCCTGCTCCACGGTGGTCGCGAAGGCCTCGTTGAACTCGGAGTCGTTGGCCACGTAGATGAGTTGATGCGCGAGCTCGTGGAAGATGATGGCGGCGAGCTCGTCGTCCCCATACCCGAGCATCGTGTTGAGCACGGGATCCTTGAACTTGCCGAGCGTCGAGTAGGCGGCCACGCCGCCGACGTACGTGTCGAAGCCCTTCTCCTGCAGTGACTCGGCGAACTTGCGCGCCGAACGCTCCTTGAAATAGCCGCGATAGGCCACGCAGCCCGCGATCGGGAAGCACCAGCGCTGCGGGCTCACCGAGAACTCCGGCGCCGCAACGACATTCCACACGACATACGGCCGATTGAGATCGGCGTAGGAACGATAGCTGCCGTTGTCCGGCAGCCCGAGCTCGCTCGAGGCGAAATCGCGCGCCGCGCGCACCTCGGTGAGCCGATCGCGCAGCCCTGGCGCGGTCTGGTCGCTCGCGATGACCTCGTTGATGGGCGTGCGGGCACGCATCACCTGCCATTGCCCCCGCGCAGCCTGCGCCACGTAAAGGGTGCCGCACGCCGGCAGCGTGACTACCGTCAAAAAGATGAGTGCGATTCGTGCGAAGGCCACACGAAGAGGGCGGGAGGTCTCGGGTACCATGGGCGCATGCAAGTGTACTTGGTCGGTGGTGCGGTTCGGGACCGGTTGCTCGGCTTGCCGGTGGGCGAGCGGGACTGGGTCGTGGTCGGCGCGCGCCCGGAAGAGCTGGAGCGGCAGGGTTACGTGCGTGTGGGCAAGGAGTTCCCGGTGTTTCTCCACCCCGAGACGCGCGAGGAGTACGCGCTTGCCCGCACCGAGCGCAAGGTCGGCCCCGGCTATACGGGGTTCACCACGGAGTTCTCTCCGGAGGTGACGCTGGAAGAGGATCTGCGCCGGCGTGACCTCACCATCAACGCCATCGCCGAGGATCAGGACGGCAATCTGGCGGACCCGTTCGGCGGCCGGCGCGACCTCGACGCGCGAGTGCTGCGCCATGTGTCCGAAGCGTTCGTGGAAGATCCGGTGCGCGTTCTGCGCGTCGCACGTTTCGCCGCTCGCTTCTCGAAGCTGGGTTTCAGCATCGCCGAGGAGACCCGCGGCCTCATGAAGCGCATCGTTGCCGCGGGCGAGATGGATGCGCTCGTGCCCGAGCGCGTCTGGAAGGAAACACAGCGCGCGCTCGATGAAGCACGCCCGGATGTGTACTTCGAGACGCTGCGAGATTGTGGTGCCCTGAAGGTCATCTTCCCGGAAGTGGACGCGCTCTTCGGCGTGCCGCAACCGGCGAAGTGGCATCCGGAAATCGACACTGGCGTGCACGTGCTGATGGCGTTGCGCATTTCGGCCGAGAAGCAGGCGAACACCGTCACACGCTTCGCCGTGCTCGTGCACGATCTCGGCAAGGCGCGCACGCCGCGATCCAAGTGGCCGAGCCACCATGGCCACGAACAGCTCGGGGTGCCGGTGATCGAGGCGCTCTGCGAGCGCCTTCGGGTGCCGCGGGATTTTCGCGATCTCGCCGTGATGGTCTCGGAGTACCACACGCACGTGCATCGGGCGCAGGCGCTCAGACCCTCCACGATGCTGGAGCTGTTCGAGAACACCGATGCGTTCCGGCGGCCCGAACGATTCAATGAGTTCCTGCTCGCATGCGAGTGCGATGCGCGCGGCCGGCTCGGCCTGGAAAACCGCGACTATCCCCAGCCGGAGTTCCTGCGCAAGGCGCGCAGCGCTGCCGCGGCCGTTACGCTCACCGAAGCGGATCGTGAGGGACTTGCCGGCAGCGCCATCGGCGAGAAACTTCGCCGCAAGAGACTTGACGCCATTGCTGGCGTATAAGGCGCGACGGATTGGCCGCGCTCGCACCCTCCCACCCTGCAAAACATTTAAGAAAGATCGTCACGAATGAGTTGGCTGGACGCGATCATCCTCGGCCTGGTCGAGGGCATCACTGAATTTCTGCCCATTTCCAGCACCGGCCATCTCATCCTGACGCGCTCGCTGCTCGGCCTCGAGGGCCGGGAAGTCTCGAACGCGCTGATCATCATCCAGGGGGCCGCGATTCTCGCCGTGTGCTGGGAATACCGGGTGAAGCTGTGGAAGACCCTCGTCTCCCTCACGACCCAGGCCACCGCACGGCGTTTCGCGCTCAACCTGCTCATCGCGTTCGTCATTTTCGCGATCCCGGGCAAGCTCTTCGGCGAGCACATCGAGGAGCTGCTGTTCTCCGCGTTGCCGGTGGCCATCGCATTGGTGGTGGGCGGCGTCGTGATCCTGTGGGCGGAGAAGCGCAAGCATACCGAGCACATTGAGAGCGTCGATGACATTCGGCCGATCGACGCGGCCAAGATTGGCCTCTTTCAATGCCTCGCGCTGTTTCCGGGCACCAGCCGCTCGGCGGCGACGATCATCGGCGGGCTCCTCATCGGCATGAGCCGGCGCGCGGCGACGGAGTTCTCGTTCTTCATCGCCATCCCGGCGATCCTCGCGGCCACGATCTACTCGCTCTGGAAAGTGCGCGACGAACTGACCGTGACGGACGCGGGACCGCTCGCACTGAGCTGCGTCATCTCGTTCATCGCGGCGCTGCTCAGCATCCGCTTCCTGCTGCGCTTCGTGAGCCAGCACTCGTTCGTCTCGTTCGCGTGGTACCGCATTGTGCTCGGTGGCATCGTGCTCGCGGCCTGGGGCGCGGGGCTCATTTCAGACTGAAGCAGCGCTTCGAACTGAAGCGCGCGCGCTTACAGCGAATGCCGCAGATCCTGAACGCTGAATCCTGACAGCGGGATATCGATGGCGCGCGTCAGCGCCATTGCCTTGAACGCTTCGCCCATCTCACCCGGCATGAGCAGCTTGCGGGCCTCGCTCGCGAGCCGCAGGTCGCCGCCGATCAGGCCCTCGATCCCAAGACCGAGCAGGAAGGCGGCCTGCGTAACAAAGCCCCGCACATCGAGGTGCGCGCTGTCCGCGCCTTCGGCGACACGGGTGAAATCGACCCAGGCGGTGATGTCCTGAACGCCCACGTTGATGAGCGGATCGTCGTGGGCGCGTTGTTTGAAATGGCAGCGGAGCGTGCCGTCGGCGCGTTGCGGGTGATAGTAGTGGGCGCGCGGGAGGCCGTAGTCGAACAGCAGAATGAGGCCCCGTTCGAGCGATTCGCTCAACCCGGCGAGCCACGGCCCGACCCGTGTGCAGAGCTCGGTGCGATAGCCGTCCTCCAGCTCGAAGGGGAGCGCGTCGCGCACGGCGCGCCACGCCGCCGCCACTTCGGGGCGCGCCGGCGCCTCGCGCTCGATGAAGTGAGCCATGCTGGTGCCAGGTGGCTGGCCCGCAAGTGTCCGCGCCGGCGTTGCTGTCGGCGCTGTCGCGGAGATCTGCCGCGTGCGGACTGCGGCCGTGGAACGACTGGGAATCGCGCTTTCTGGTCCTTCAGCCGCGCGGCGTTCCAGCGGCGCGTCGCCCGCGCTTTCGATACTCACGCCCAACTCGCGCACCCCGCCGCCTCGAACGACCACTCGCTCGCAGGGCAGCGCGTCCAACACTTCGTTCGCCAGGATGACGCCGCGCATGGGCGCTGGCGGTAGCGAGTCGAGCCAGGTCACACGCTCTCGCAATGCCTGCGGCAAGCGCTCGATGCGCGCACGCTGCCGATCCCGCAGATCGGCACTCACCTCGAGAATCGCGTACTGCTCGGGTAGCGAGCCAAGTGATGCCAACGTGGTCAGCACCGACGCGGCCATCCGCCCTGTGCCCGCGCCCAGCTCGAGCACCGATCCACCCGTGTGCTCGAGAACCTCGGAAACCTGGCGCGCGACGCACTGACTGAAGAGATCCGACACTTCAGGCGCGGTCGTGAAATCCCCGCCGCGCCCGATCTTCACGCCGCCGGCGCTGTAGTAGCCGAGCCCCGGCGCATACAACGCGAGCTCCATGAACTCATCGAACGGCAGCCAGCCACCCGCCGCGGCGATGCGCTCGCCGATGAAGCGCGACACCGCGCGCGAGTGCGCCTCTTCCTCGGTCGACATCGCAGGGAGCATTGAGGGCGAGCCGGATGCGTTCATAATTCGCCCCCATGGCAGGCAAACGAAACCGTGCGCGCAAAGACGCGAAACATTCCCGCAAAGACTCGAAGAGAAAGATGCGCACGCGGCGCGAGCCGCCATCCCACCGCACCGTGCAGGAATGGAGCCGGCAGCTCTCGCCGAAGCCCGGCACCTACCTGCCGCTTCAGGGCAAGGTAGTGCTGATCACGGGCGCAGCGCGCCGCGTCGGGGCGACGATCGTGCGCACGCTGCAGGCGGCCGGCGCGAACGTGATGATCCACTACCGCAACTCCGAGGCGGAGGCGCGCGCGCTGGCGAGCGAGCTGAACAGCGTGCGAGGCGGCTCCGCCGCACTGGTCGACGGCGATCTGCTGCAGACCCGAAAGCTGCGCAAGCTCGTGGATGCCACGGTCACGACGTTCGGCCAGCTGGACGTGCTCATCAACAACGCGTCGACGTTCTACCCGACTCCGGTTGGCGAGATCACTGAAGATCATTGGAAGGACCTGCTCGGCACGAACCTGAAGGCGCCTCTATTTCTCGCGCAGGCGGCGGCGCCGGAGTTACGCGCCACACACGGGCTCGTGCTCAACATCGCGGACATTCACGGCATGCGCCCGCTTCGCCGCTACACCACATACAGCGTCGCCAAGGCCGGGCTCATCATGCTCACCAAGTCGCTGGCGCGCGAGCTCGGGCGCCAGCAAGTGCGCGTGAACGCCATCTGCCCGGGCCCGGTGATGTGGCCGGAAGATCGCGCGGATCGCGCCCTGCAGAAGAAGATCATCGAGCGAACTCAGCTGAAGCGCCCCGGCACTCCGGAGGACGTCGCGCGCGCCGCGCTGTTCCTGTGCGCCGACGCGCCATACGTCACCGGCCAGGTTCTCGCGGTGGACGGGGGCCGGAGCGTGGGCTGGTAGTGAAGCTCGGCGCCACGCGCGTCATCGGATGCGCGGCGCGATCGAACCGCTGCCACAGCTCGCCGATCGTTGCGTTCGCCGTCGGGTGCGGCAGCGCCGGCACGAGATCCGCGAGCGGCCCGAGCATGAACGGCCGCTTCAGGAGGTCCGGCCGGGGCAGGTGCAGGCCCGGCTCGTCGTGCACCAGATCGCCGAACAGCAGCATGTCGAGATCCATCGAACGCGGCGCCCACTTCGGCGCGCCGGGCTCGCGGCCGCAGAGCGCCTCGACCTCGCGCAGCTTCTCCCGCACCTCGTGCAGCGGGAGATCGGTATGGAAGCCGATCACGAAATTGATGAAGTCATCGCCCTCGAACCCCACCGCCTTGTTGCGGTACCAGGGCGAGAACTCGATATCGGGGAACTCCTTCGCGAGCGCGGCGGCAGCCTTCGCGAGATTCCGCTCCGGCTCCACATTGCTGCCGGCGGCGACAAAGACGCGCGGCATAACTCAGCTCGTGAGATAGCCCGGGAGATCGGCGCGGGTGCGCTCGATCGACACCCCGACATCCCGCGAGCCACGGATCGCGCCGGGCTTGTTCACGGAGATGCGCACCCAGGCGAGCGAGAACTCCTCCAGCACGATCATCGCCGCGCGATGCGCCAGCGTTTCGACGAGCTTGAAGTCGGAGGCCTCGACGAACGCGATGAGCCGCTTGGCCACGCGCTTGTAGTCGACGGTCTGCGTCACGTCGTCGCCTTCGGCGGCGCGCGCGCAATCCGTCGGCAGCTCGAGGTCGATGACGACCGTCTGCTTGATACGGCGCTCCCACTCGATGAAGCCGATGATGCACTCGACCTGCAGGCCACGAAGAAAGATACGGTCACCGGCTCGGGGGTTCGTCATGAAACGGCAAGTCACTGCGGGGGCGAAAAAAGGGGCGTGCATTATTCACGAACGAGGGGCCGCGTGCGCGTTTCGTGTGCCGCCGGGCTTCAGGCTCCCGGTGCCGGCACGCCTTCCTGCCCCACGGGGGGCAGCGACTCCAGCGACCAGCGCGCCTGCGCCTTGATCGCGAGGTTTTCCACCTGCCCCGCCTCGATGCGGGCGAGGCCCGCCACGGCGATCATCGCCGCGTTGTCCGTGCTGAACTCGACACGCGGAAAGAACACCCGCGCCCCCTGCCGGGCCACGGCTTCGGTCATGCGATCCCGCAGGAAACGGTTGGCGCTCACGCCGCCGGAGACCACCAGGGCATCCAAGCCGGTCTCTTCCAATGCTCTCAAGGACTTGGCGACGAGCGTCTCGACGATCGCCTCCTGGGCGGCGAACGCGATGTCGGCCTTCCGCTGCGGCGTCAGCTCCTGCTCGCGCACCGCGTGCAAGACGGCGGTCTTCAGGCCCGAGAAGCTGAACTCGAGGCCAGGCCGATCGAGCATGGGCCGGGGCAGCCTGAGGGGACCGGCGTGGCCGCCGGTAGCAAGCTTCGCCAGCTCGGGTCCGCCGGGGTAGGGCAGCCCCAGCAGCTTGGCGGCCTTGTCGAACGCTTCTCCGGCCGCGTCGTCTCGGGTTTCCCCCAGCGTCTGGTACTGGCCGATCCCCCTCACCTCGATCAGCTGGGTGTGGCCACCCGAAACCAGCAGGGCCACGTGCGGGAAGGGCGGCGGCTCGGGCTCCAGCAACGGCGCCAGCAGGTGGCCCTCCAGGTGATGCACCCCGATGGCGGGTTTACGCCAGGCATATGCGAGGCTGCGGGCGAGCGCCGCCCCGGTCAGAAGGGCGCCGATCAGGCCCGGACCGGCCGTGTACGCCACGCCGTCCAGCTCCGCCGGCCGCGTCTGTGCCTTGTCCAACGTGCTGCGAACGAGCGGCAAAAGGCGTCGAACGTGGTCTCGGGAGGCCAGCTCCGGGACGACTCCGCCAAACACGCGGTGCAGGTCGATCTGGCTGAAGAGCTCGTGCGCCAGCAGGCCCTTGCGCCGATCGAGGATCGCGACGGCGCTTTCATCACAGGAGGATTCAATGGCAAGTACCCGCATCCGCATAGCCTAGCGCAGCCGCGCCCCTCCTTTTGTAAAGCGGCCCTTCAGCCCCCTTTACCTTTGGTCCAAGGCCCCTTTAGAATCGCCGGCCCGCAAATCCGCGGCTATCGCGCTTTCGCGCGCGAGAATTTCCAGGAAGAGGTTTCGGATGCCGAGCGTTCGTGTTCGTGAGAATGAATATTTCGATGCCGCCTTGCGGCGGTTCAAGCGCGCCTGTGAGAAGGCGGGCATTCTCACGGAGCTCCGCCGTCGGGAGTTCTACGAAAAGCCGACGCAGGAGCGCAAGCGCAAGAAGGCGGCCGCCATCAAGCGCCACATGAAGCGCGTCTCCCGCGACGGCATGCGCGCTCCGCGCTGAAGCACCCGCCTCACGCGTTGTGAGCCTCAAGGACCGCATCACTGACGACATGAAGGCCGCGATGCGCGCCGGCGAAAAAGACCGGCTCGCAACGATCCGCCTCATTCTCGCCGCCGTGAAGCAGATCGAGGTCGACGAGCGCATCACGCTCGATGACGCCCGCCTGCTCACCGTGCTCGACAAGATGGCCAAGCAGCGCAAGGAGTCCATTGCGCAGTTCGAGAGCGGCGGCCGCGCCGATCTCGTGGCGAAGGAAGCCGCCGAGCTTGCCGTCATCCAGTCCTACCTGCCGGCGCAGCTGTCGCCCAGCGAGCTGGACGCCCTCATCGCCGAAGCCGTCGCCTCGACCGGCGCCACGACCATCAAGGACATGGGCAAGGTCATGGGCGTGGTGAAGTCGAAGGCCGCCGGGCGCGCGGACATGGGCGCCGTCGGCGCCCGCATCAAGCAGAAGCTGGGCGGCTGAGCCCGCCATGGGTGGCCGCGGCATCGCCACCGCGGCGCTGCTGATTCTCGTCGCGCTGGGCTGCATCGCCATCGCCAAGCGGCTCGAGGGCGAGCGCAGGATGATCCGCAAGCTGCGTGAGCTGCGCGCGACCGACGACCCGGGCAGAGCCATCCCGCTCGAAGATCTCGACGAGATCGAGCGCGACACGCTCGATCGCCTGCGCGAGGCCGGCGTCATCCGCATGGATCGCACGCGCGCCTACATCAATCCGCACGAGCTTCACACCTTCAAAGGCAAGCGGATGCGGTTTGCGATCTCCGGCGCCCTGTTCGCGCTGTTGCTTGCGATGGCGATCGCCTACATTGTTCTGCATTGAAGCCCGGACGTGATCGGCGCCGGCGCTAGCCTCGCGCCGAGGCAGCCGGCAACAATCACTCCCCGACGCCGCAACCGAAGCTGATGTCCGGGCAAAGCACCGGACGGCGGGTTATCTGCCAAGAAACGAATGGGTCGCATCCCTCAAGCCTTCATCGACGAGCTGATCGCCCGCGCGGACATTGCCGAGATCATCGGCACGCGCGTGCCGCTCAAGAAGCAGGGGCGCGAATACAAGGCCTGCTGCCCCTTCCACGGCGAGAAGACGCCCTCGTTCTGGGTGAGCCCGGAGAAGCAGTTCTATCATTGCTTCGGCTGCGGCAAGCACGGCACCGTCATCGGCTTCCTCATGGACTACGACCGCCTGTCGTTCCCCGAAGCCGTCGAGGATCTCGCCGGCCGGCTCGGCCTCGAGGTGCCGCGGGAAGGCGCCGACACCGGCTCGGCGCCGAGGCGGGTCGACGAGAGCGCCTACGACCTCATGGCGCGCGTGGCGCGCTACTGGCAGGAGCAGCTCGAGCGCAACGATCGCGTGCTCACCTACGCGACCACGCGGCGCGGTCTCACGAAAGAGACGATCGAGAAATTCGGCATCGGCTACGCGCTCAATTCCTGGAACGACGTGCTCCGCCGTTTCGGCGGCAGCGAGGCGGCCGTGAAGCAGCTCGCGGACCTCGGGCTCGTCATCCAGCGCGACGCCGGGCAGGTGCGTGACGGCGAACGGCACTACGATCGTTTTCGCGACCGGCTGATGTTCCCGATCCGCGATGCGCGCGGCCGCGTGATCGCGTTCGGCGGGCGGATCATCGACCAGGGGGAGCCGAAGTACCTGAACTCCCCGGAAACCACGCTCTTCCACAAGGGCCAGGAGCTCTACGGCTTGTGGGAAACGCGGCAATCCCGCGCACCCTTCAAGCGGCTCATCGTCGTTGAAGGCTATATGGACGTGGTTCGCCTCCATCAGTACGGCGTCACGTACGCCGTCGCCACACTGGGCACGGCCACGACGCCTGAACACCTGAAGCGCATCTTCCGGCTCGTGAGTGAAGTGGTGTTCGCATTCGATGGCGACCGTGCCGGTCGGGGGGCGGCCTGGCGCGCGCTCCAGCACGCGCTCCCTGAAGCCCGTGAGCCCCGCGAGATGCGTTTCCTGTTCCTGCCGGAAGGGCATGACCCCGACTCCCTGGTCGCCGAAGAAGGGCGCGAGGCTTTCGAGGCCCGCATCGCATCCGCTGAGCCGCTTTCGGAGTATCTGGTGCGGGCGCTCGCCGAAGAGGTGGATATCTCGCATGCCGACGGTCGCGCGCGCTTCGCCGAAGCCGCCCGCCCGCTGGTGGAGAAGCTGCCACGCGGCGTCTATTACGATCAGGTGGTCGGCCGAATCGCCGACGCCCTGAAGCGCGAACCCGAAAAACTCGAGGAAATCTGGGAGGAGTCACGCAAGCACGTGCGGACAGATGCGCAAAGGCAAGCAGCCGCCGCTGCCGTCGCTGGCACTCACAGCCGACATCAGAGCACTGCTGGCAGGAGCGCTTCAGTGCATGTGGCAGCCGGTCGCGGCAGCCTCGTGCGTCAGGCGATCGATGCCTTGCTTCGGTTTCCGGCGATTGCCGCAGCGATCACGACAGAGCAGGTGGAGAGCCTCACTTCGGTCGATGAGCGAGGAATCGAGCTGTTGCGGGAACTTCTGCAGAGCCTGCGGTCATACCCTGCCCAGTCTGCCGGTCAGGTAATTCAACGATTCGAAGGCAGGCCCGAACAAGAGCACCTCTCGAGGCTTCTACATAAGGAGGATCTCATCCAGAACGCCGCCCAGGCCGCGCAGGAGCTCAATGCGGCGCTGGCGAAGCTGGTGGAGGCGGCGGACGAGCGGCGGTTCAAGGAGCTCTCCGCCATCGCCGAATGGGGTCCGGACGCCATGACGGAAGAGCAACGTCTTGAATTCAAACGACTTACCATGAGGAGTGTTCTCAAGAAGTCCTGAGCATCATGCAACGGACTTGGTACTTTGGCGCGCGTCCCATAGAATTGCGCGCTTTTCCTCGGCGCCCCTTGAGTTGGTTCCGGCCGGGTCTCACATAGGGGGATCGAATGCAGCTTTCGCCCTTCTCGCCATGACAGCACGCAAGCCTACAAAGCCCTCCACGTCCTCCAGCAAGAAACATCCGACTCCCGCGAAGAAATCCGCCGCCAAGGCGGCCGCGCCCAAGAAGGCTGCGGCATCTTCGCGCGAGAAAGAGTCGGCCAAGACCGCTGCCGTTGCTGCCGCCAAGAAGCCGGTAGCGGGCGCGCATGCGGCCGCCCACAACACCGCTCACCACGCGTCGAAGCATGCGGAGACGCACGCCGACAGCAAGCACGACGCGAAGCACGCCGAGGTGAAGGGCACGACCGCTGCGGACGCGAAGGCGGCCGCCAAGGGCGCGCCTGCGGACAAGAAGCCCTTGATGGGCCTCGCGCGCCACCCTGTCATGACCGAGGACCGGCAGTCGCAGCTGAAGCTGCTGATCGCCCGCGGCAAGGAGCAGGGCTACCTGACTTATGCGCAGGTGAACGATCACCTGCCGTCCGAGATTGTCGATCCCGAGCAGATCGAGGACATCGTCAACACCATCAACGACATGGGCATTCCGGTGTACGAAAAGGCACCGGACTCCGAGTCGTTGCTCGCGGCCGAGCCTTCCGCGCCGGCCGACGAAGAGGCGATCGAGGAAGCCGCAGCGGCTCTCGCCGCGCTGGACGCCGAGCTCGGCCGCACCACCGACCCCGTGCGCATGTACATGCGCGAGATGGGCACGGTGGAGCTGCTCACGCGCGAAGGCGAAATCCGCATCGCGAAGCGCATCGAGGAAGGCCTCGACGCCGTGCGCACCGCCCTGTCCATGTATCCGCCGACCTATGACTTCCTGCTGAAGGCGTACGAGCCGGCGAAGGCGGGTCAGGCCCGCCTGGTCGACATCATCGTCGGGTTCATCGACCCGAACGCGCCGGATGTCATCGCCCAGCCGCAGAACCCCACGAAGATGGAAATCGCGGAGTCCTCTGAATCCGAAGAGGAGGAGGAAGAGAGCGACGAGAGCGACGAGGCCGAAGAGGCGGTCGATACCGGCCCGGATCCAGAAGAGGCCGCGCGCCGCTTCGCGTCGATCCACAAGGGCTACCTCACGGTGCTCCAGCACATCGAGAAATTCGGCGCCAAGGACCCGAAGACGCTCAAGGTCCGCAAGAAGCTGTCGGCCGAGATGATGGAGCTCAAGCTCTCGCCGCGCATGTTCGACGCGCTGATCCTGAACCTTCGCACGCACGTGGCGGAGATCCGCCAGCTCGAGAAGGAGATCATGATCATCGCCGTGCGCGATGCCGGCATGCCGCGCAAGGACTTCATCGCCACGTTCCCCAAGAACGAGACGAGCCCGAAGTGGCTGCAGAAGCACCAGAAGGCGGGCAAGAAGTACTCGGCGCTGCTCGTGAAGTTCAAGGACGAGATCGAGCGCCGCCAGAAGAAGCTCGAGCAGCTCGAGCAGGCGTATCACCTCACGATCAACGACATCAAGGAAGTGAACCGCGAGGTGTCGATCGGCGAGGCGAAGGCGCGTCGCGCGAAGAAGGAGATGGTGGAGGCCAACCTGCGCCTCGTGATCTCGATCGCGAAGAAGTACACGAACCGCGGCCTGCAGTTCCTCGACCTGATCCAGGAAGGCAACATCGGCCTCATGAAGGCGGTGGACAAGTTCGAATACCGCCGCGGGTACAAGTTCTCGACCTACGCGACGTGGTGGATCCGCCAGGCCATCACCCGCTCGATCGCCGACCAGGCGCGCACCATCCGCATTCCGGTGCACATGATCGAGACCATCAACAAGCTGAACCGCATTTCGCGTCAGATGCTGCAGGAGATGGGCCGCGAGCCGACGCCGGAAGAGCTGGCCGTGCGCATGGAAATGCCGGAAGACAAGGTGCGCAAGGTCCTGAAGATCGCCAAGGAGCCCATCTCGATGGAGACTCCGATCGGCGACGACGAGGACTCACACCTCGGCGACTTCATCGAAGACACATCGGTGGCCTCGCCCATCGACCAGGCGACGATGGAGTCGCTGCGCGAGACCACTCACGCGGTACTTGCGCAACTGACGCCTCGTGAAGCCAAGGTGCTTCGCATGCGCTTCGGCATCGACATGAACACGGACCACACGCTCGAGGAAGTGGGCAAGCAGTTCGACGTCACGCGCGAGCGCATCCGCCAGATCGAAGCGAAGGCGCTGCGCAAGCTGCGCCACCCGAGCCGCAGCGAGCAGCTGCGCAGCTTCCTGATGGATGACTGAGGGCGCGCGGCGGCAAAGCGATTGCGCCGCCGAGCCTGAAAGGCCCGCTCGAGCCAGAACAGCCCCGCCAGGCGCAGGCCTCGCGGGGCTTTTCATTGATCTGGCCGGGGCGCGACGGCACGGCACTGCGGCCCAAGCCCAGCCACACGCGCAGCACCCGCAGCACCCGCAGCACCCGCAGCACCCGCAGCACCCGCGGCACTCGCGGCACTCGCGAACGGAAACGCAGCGCAGGGTCCGACCGTCATGCCCGCGCAGCTTCGCTGCCCGACTCTCGTCGAGCGCGTCGCCTCCTCAGACCTCCGCCAGCAGCTCCGCGAGCTCATCCGGCCGCGACAGGAACGGCGAGTGATCCGTGTCGAGCGTGTGCACCCGCTGGCACGGCCAGTTCGATTGCATTCGCCGCTGAAGCGCGATCGGGATCGCACGATCGCGCAGGCACTCGATATAGACGCGAGGCACCCGCCCGAACTTCGCCGCGCTGATCTCCAGGGGCGTAACCAGCGGCACCGTCGCCTCCGGCTGCACGCACAGCCGCGCGAGCGCGACGTCTT
>JBDZVF010000635.1:0-2780 GCA_040255575.1 Pseudomonadota bacterium
GAGCGCGGGCGCCGGGTAGATGGCATTCCAACCCGCCACGACGAGGGCGAGAAGAGCCCACGCCGGTGCCCGCGCCACCAGCAGCACGATGAATCCGAACAGGCCCATGGCCGCGTACTGCAGACGGAAATGCACGGCGAGGTCGAACAGCCAGAACTGGCCCGCGCCGGCCGCGCAGAGGGTGGCGGCCAGCAGGGTTAAGGTTAAAACCACGCCAACCGCAAGAATTCCGCGCCGAACGGCTTGATCGCGCACTGCGATAAATTCACCATGCGCACGCGCTTGCGCCAATGAGCGATCCATAGCCCCCTAGAACCCCCTGGGAATGTGATGAGCCAGCGTCCGGAGATGACGAGTTTCACAGAAACCCGCCAGGAGAGGGGACAACTGTCGGCTAACTGCGTCATCGTGCAGAGATCCCTTCTCCAGAGCGAGGATGCGTGGCTCAGGTCGCCTCAACAGCGGTACTCCGGAGCGTCGAGATGAACGATTCGACGCATGATGTCGTCACCGACTCCCGCGAGAGCCTCGTCGTCCTCACCGATGACGGCGAGCTGTTGCACACCTTGCGTGCCATTGCCACCGATCACGACATCTCCACGGTCGGCGCCGAGGCGGATCTCGCCACCCACCTGCTCAACGACCACGCGGGTGTTGCCGTTCTCGATACAGACTCCGTCACGACTCCCATCAACCAGCTCTGCGATCGCCTGAAGTCGCAATTCCCGGACCTGGTGCTCGTCGTCGCCGGTCGCCAGGAGGATCAGGGCCTGCTCACCGCGCAAATCACGCGCGGCACGGTCTACCGCTTCCTGCACAAGCCGGTTTCCGAGCAGCGGGTGCGGCTCTTCGTCACGGCTGCGTGGCGTCGCCATGGCGTCGAGCACGCCGAAGTGCTCGAGGCCACCGCCACGAACCTGCGCAAGCCGGTATGGAGCACGCCCAAGGCGCCACCGAAGAACATGCTGTGGATTGGTGGGGCCGCTGCACTGGTGCTCATCGTCGGTGCGATCTTCCTGTTCTCGGGCGGGGATGAAGGCCAGGGCGACGTCGTCAGTGTCGATGCGCCAGTGACGACGCCAGGCACGGTCGACCAGGAGCTCGAGAACCTGCTGAAACGAGCGGACGAGGCCATGCGGCGCGCCGCGCTCGTCACGCCGCCGGGCGACAACGCGGCCGAGTTGTATCGACTTGCGATTCGCCGGAACAGCACCGACCCGCGCGGCCAGGCCGGGCTCGATCGGGTGCTGGACCGCGTTCTCACCGCGGCCGAGCAGGCGCTCCTGCAAGACAAGATCGACGACGCCGCGCGCTACGTCGAAACCGCCCGCTCGATCAACCCCGAGCACGTGCGCGTCGCATTCCTCACAGCCCAGATCGGCAAGGAGCGCGAACGGGCACTGCTCACGCAGGCGCGCATGGCCGCGGCCCGCGGCAACGTGGATCAGGCCATCGCCGTGCTGGATCGCGCTTCGCTCGCCGGCACCAGCGCGAACGTCGTTGCCGAGGCGCGCAACGACATCGCCCAGCGAAACATCGACAGTCGGGTGAACGACTTCCTGCGGCGGGCGAACGATCGCCTGCGCGCCGGCGCGCTGATCGAGCCGGCGCAGAACAACGCGCGGTTCTTCATCGAATCCGCCCGGGCGATTGCACCGAACCAGGGCGACGTCCGGCGGGCGCAACGGCAGCTGAATGATCGACTCGTCGCGCAGGCACGCAGCGCCATCACGGCCGGGAACGCGGATGAAGCGGATAAGTGGATCGCCGCGGCCGGCGACTCCGGAGTGAGCCAGAGCGACATCACCGCCCTCACCCGCGACGTGCAGCGTGTGCGCATCGCGGCTCGGGCGGACGCGATGGCGAAGCTGTCTTCCTCGTTCAACCAGCGTCTGGCGCAGGGGCGTCTCGTGGATCCGGCGGGTGACAGCGCGAAGTTCTATCTCACCGAGTTGGCGAAGGCGGAAGCGACCCACCCGTCCACGCAGCTCGCTCGGCAGGCATTGGGCGCCCGGATGCTCGAAGAGGCACGTGGCGCGATCACCCGGCAGGATTACGCCGCCGCGCGTCGCTGGATGAGCGAGGCGAAGGAGATCGGCATCGACGAGTCTGGAACAGCCGCCCTGGAGCGCGACATCGTTGCAGCCCAGAACGCGAGAGCGGTGCGGGCCCCGGACGACGATGTGGTGAGCGCAGTCAGTGCGCTGATGCTCACGCGCTCCGTCAAGCCGACCTATCCGGAAGGCGCGCTCCGGCGCGGCACCGAAGGCTGGGTGGATCTGGTTTTCACGGTACGGACCGACGGCACCATCGCCGACGTCAGTGTCACGGGCGCCGAACCCGCTGGCATTTTCGAGCAGTCCGCCATGTCAGCGGTGCGCCGCTGGCGCTACGAGCCCGTGCGGAAAGATGGCCGCCTCGTCGAGCAGCGCGCGCGATTGCGCCTGCGGTTCACCATTGAAAAGTAACTCGCTCATGTCCGCCCGCCTGATCGTCGTCGACAAGGATGCGAAGTACGCCGAGTGGCTACGCCACCATCTCGGTGTGCTCTTTCCCGAAGCCAACGTGCAGCTCCTGACGCCGGATCAGTTCGACCTCGCGCGTGAAACGCTGACCTATGACCAGTGCGAGCTCGTGCTGCTCACCGCGTTCTTTGGCGAGCATCCGGAAGATCCGCGCGCCGAGGGCATCATGCTGCTGCGCTCGTTTCGCTCGCGCACGAACTTCCCGGCGGTGCTCGCGCTCGCCGAAGAAGGCAACGAGCTCACGGCCGTCCGCGC
>JBDZVF010000636.1:0-2779 GCA_040255575.1 Pseudomonadota bacterium
TGAGCCCAACGGCGGAATCGCGCGACTGGCGTCGGGCAAGCACCCATCGCTTGTTGTAGGACGCCATCATCTGTTGGGACTCGATGACATGCCGCGACGTCCGCAGCGTGTCCTTCAACTCGCCGATTCTGTCTCTCGATTCACGGTGGCGCTCTTCGCGGCCCTTCTGAAACGAGAGCTTCACTGTGTTGATGAGCACCAGCAGCGCGAGCCCGGCCATCGCAACCGCTCCAATGAACGGATCGATCACGATCAGCACGGCCACGAACACCGGGCACCATAGAAAATCGAGGATGATGACCAGCGAATTGGAGTGCAGGAACCCGCGGAGCTTATCGGCCTCGTTCAGGCCCGCAGCCGGCTTGCTTCCATCCCGGGCGAAGTACGCATCGCGCCCCGTGGCGCTGAATATGTAATCCTCGATACGCTCCTGGAACTGCGCGCTGAAACGCGCCAGCAATCGTCTGCGTGAATAGTCGAGGAGCGTAATCACCACGAGGACGATTACGAGAAGCAGGAGCAGCGAGACCAAGGTAGCCTCCGATCGTGAAGGCAAGACCCGGTCGAAAATGAGGATCATGAAGAGAGGGCCGGCCAACTTCAGCAAGCCGTAGACAAGACTGATCAGGACCGAGAAAAACAGGATGTGCCGGACA
The DNA here is from genome assembly GCA_040255575.1 of Pseudomonadota bacterium. Classification (GTDB taxonomy): domain Bacteria; phylum Pseudomonadota; class Gammaproteobacteria; order Steroidobacterales; family Steroidobacteraceae; genus JADGHX01. The sequence goes on from JBDZVF010000636.1 coordinate 657, forward strand.
CCGTGAAAAGCGTCTCTCAGCGCGCTTGATCGTTTCGTGCGTGCCACGATCTTCCGTCCCTGTTTGAATAAGGCGATTCAGCCGCAACGGCGGCGACTATTTCTTCACCTGATTTATGTTGAAAGAGATGATAATGCGATCGCCCGCGCGACCTTTCTCTTTCGACATATTGGTGTCGACGCCATGATATAGCCAGGCAGGGAAGATCACCATTCGCCCTGGTATTGGCTTGTAGTTGACCTTGGTCCAACAGTCACGCGGCCGCTTCTTCTTCGTCTCGTACTTGGCCTGATTCATTATCAGAACCGTACGGGGGTCGATGAATTCGATCTTGCCGGCGCTTTCCGGAGCCTGGACATAATAGACGCCGCTCCAGAGACTGTTGGGATGCACGTGAGCGCGATTCCCGTTGCCCGGCGGATTGATGATGGACCACATCGTCGTGACTTTGAGCACTTGATCCTTCGCGTAGCTCAGTTCCCGCGATATCCGATTTAACGCCGCATCGACCTCGGTCAGGATGGGTTCGTATTCCGGCTTCTTGTGCAGGTTCGTGGCGCTGTGCCAGCTGCCAAGTTCGGCAGTATTCGACTTGTTTACAGCGACACCGCGCTCGCGCTCGGAGTAGATGGTATCCAGAAGGACTTTGTTGAGATTATCCTTATTCTCGACATCGTACTGGAAAATCATTGTGGGGAAATAGAGTTTCCGCACAAATCTATCTGAAATGTCGATTTCTTCGCTTCCAGTTCTCGCCACTGCGACGTCTGGATAGTCTTTTGCGATCGGTTCGCGCTCCACGGTCAAGGAGTCGTACATCATCATAACACCCCCTATCACTGACATGTTCAGTGGTTCTGTAGGCGCTGTGACTACAGCCGGTGGCCGTCCTGCGACTCGATTGACTAGTGATGGCAACTAATGGGAGAATGGCGTCATCTCATTTTCTTGTCCAGCAGAAATGAAACCGCGGTGATAATTGGGGCTGGACCGGGATTCCTGCCTGCCGGCGGCGTCCCTGTCGCGTTCGACATCGGGGTGTTCATGGATCATTGAGGCTGGAAGCGACTATATCGAAAGTTATCATCGAACGTCAGGTACGGTCGCTCCTGGTTGTAAATTCCAGGCAAAAGCTTCACCTCTTCGCGAGCCACGCTTAACGCCCCTTCAACGGCGGGATCACGGAGCGTTCGACGTCCTGGGGGAAAGGATGCCGCTTCGAGTTCGCGGCCTTCAGTCCGTCGCGAAGGCCAACTCCCGCAGGACTCCCCGAACCGATATTTCGCCCTCAAAGAGGCTCCAGATCCAATCTCGGGAACACTGTTCTGATACCTGGATCGCGAGGTAACGTGAGACGGGATAGTTCCAGGAGTACTTGTAAGGAGCATCGGGTTGCAGCAATGCTGCCCGCAACCTCTCTCTTTGCGCTCCGAAATACTTGTAATTGCCCGCCTGCCAGACCCGGACAAAATCGGCATATTGCTCCGCATGACGCTGCCGGGTGTGAGACAACAGCGCGCTCTCGCCGAGAAAAGCACAAACTTCTCTTATGATGGGGGCGACGAATTTTCCCCGGCTCGCCCTGATCTGCAAGGCATGCCCAAATTCGTGCGCAAGGACCACGGAATCGGCCGGCTCGCCGCGATAGCTGAACAGGATCGTCGGATAGGCGTCCGGCCCGTTGTCGAGCGTGAGCGCCTTGCGGGATTCGCCACGGTGCTCCAGCGGAATCCTGGCGGAATTTTCGAAAGTGTCGTCGATCGCGCCGCGATGTTCGGGCAAGAAATCGCGCATCGCCTCGGCGATTCTAAGCCAGGCAGCCTCGAGATCGGGAGCTCGATAGGTTGGGTTCGACCGCGCGCGCGCATCTGTCCCGCCGGCGGCCGCGGTCGGTGTCGTCTCGAGCAGGCTGCGACAGGTTTCCGCATCGAGCTCGTGCAGGGCGAGCCAATCCGAGAGGCAATGCCGTCTCCTCTGCAGATCGCCGGTGGGGTCGTGCATCGTCCGCCCTGCATCCTTCTTGATCGCTCAGCCGGCCTCGCTTGCCGCCATTCGTGCGTGCGCGATCCTGCCAAAGCGCGCACGCCTGTCTTTATCGAGCAAGGATTTGTCGGGAGCGTCGT
>JBDZVF010000637.1:0-2777 GCA_040255575.1 Pseudomonadota bacterium
CCTGCTCCACATCGCGCACGGCCGCCGCCGCATCCTGGCCCGGCAGGGCGTACATGAGATCGAGGTTGAAGTTGGAGAGACCGGCCGCGTGCAACTCCTCCGCCGCGCGCGTCGTTTCCGCTGGCGAGTGGATGCGGCCCAGCTTCTCCAGCTGGCGCGCATCGAAGCTCTGCGCGCCCAGCGAGATGCGATTGACGCCCGCCTCGCGATAGCCGGCGAACCGGCCCCGCTCGACCGTGCCGGGGTTCGCTTCCAGCGTGATCTCGCAATCCGCGGCGAGCTCGAAATGACGTCGGGCCGCCTCGAGCACGCGCCCGATGGCCTCCGGCGCGAACAGGCTCGGCGTACCACCGCCAAAAAAAATGCTGATGATCGGGCGGCCCCGCACGTCGGCCGCCTGCGATTCCATGTCGCGCTCAAGCGCGGCGAGGTAGCGCGCCTCGGGCAAGGTTTCGCGCAGCGTGTACGAGTTGAAATCGCAGTACGGGCATTTGCGCACACACCAGGGCATGTGCACGTAAAGAGACAGCGGCGGCGTTTGGAGGAGCGAGGGGTGCATGGAGGGCGGGCGTGGACTCTCGTGAGCCTTCCGAAGTGGGCCCGCGGGCGCTCACTATCTGGCAGCCGGAATGGCTTTTTCAACTGCAGTGAGGTTCAACGGCGGTACACGCGAGCGTCTCGCCCTCAACCGGCCCCAACCGCGGCTGGCAGCAGAACCGCGTAACACCTGCATAGTCAGCACGCCAGCGCCGGGCTAGTGAAGCCAGGCTGCTGATGTAGCTCTGCCGGAGCTGACACCTCAGGACTGCCGAAGCAGCCTGGCGAGAACGCGGAGCGCTTCGCCCCGGTGACTGCGGGCGTTCTTCTCTTCGGCTGAAAGCTCAGCCGCGGTCGCGTCCAGGCCGGCGGGCTGAAAGATGGGGTCGTAGCCGAAGCCGCCGGTGCCACGCGGTGCGGTCAGCACCCGGCCTTCCCACGAGCCGTGCGCGATGAGCGGTGCGGGATCGTCGGCGCTACGCACGAACGCGATCACGCACTGGTACCGCGCCGAGTGCCGTTCCGGCGGCACGTCGCGAAGCTCGTCCAGCATCTTCTGCAGATTGGCGAGATCGGTCGCGCCCTCGCCGGCGTAGCGCGCCGAATAAACGCCGGGGCGGCCGCCCAACGCATCCACTTCGATTCCTGAGTCGTCCGCGATCGCGGGAAGACCCGATAGGCGTGCCGCATAGCGCGCTTTGAGAAGCGCATTCTCGGCGAAAGTCGCCCCGGTTTCCGGCGGCGTATCGATGCCGAGTGAGGACTGCGTGACGAGCTCATAGCCGAGCGGCGCGAGGAGGGCGGCGAGCTCGCGCAACTTGCCGGCGTTGCTGCTTGCGAGCACAGCTCTCATGAGCTGCGGGAGGTCATCTGAGCCACTGAGATCCTCTGAGCTACCGAAAGGCCATCGATGCTGGATGCACGCCGAATGCCGATACGTCAGGGCGTTGCCGCGAGCGCCTGCGCCTGATGCGCGAACAGCTCGCCGAGCCCCGTCGCTGCAAGGTTCAGCAGCGCATCCAGTTCGTGCCGGCGGAACGCATGCCCTTCGGCCGTACCCTGAATCTCGATGAAAGCGCCGCCGTTGTTCATGACGACGTTCATGTCCGTTTCGGCGCTCGAATCCTCGGCATAGTCGAGATCGATCACGGGAACGCCGCTGCAGATGCCGACGGAAATCGCGGCCACCTGCCCATGAATGGGGCTCGCGGCGATCGCGCGACGCTGCACGAGTTTCTCGCATGCTTCCGCGAGTGCGACGAAACCGCCGGTGATGGCGGCGGTGCGCGTGCCGCCATCGGCCTGAAGCACGTCGCAATCAATGGTGATCGTGCGTTCACCCAGCGCCCTGAGATCGACAACCGCCCGCAGCGAACGGCCGATGAGACGCTGGATCTCCTGCGTGCGACCGCTCTGTTTGCCCTTCGCGGCCTCGCGCTGCGTGCGCGTGTGCGTGGAGCGCGGGAGCATGCCGTACTCGGCGGTGACCCAGCCCTGACCCTTGCCCCGGAGGAACGGTGGCACGGTCTCTTCGACGCTCGCCGTACAAAGCACGTGTGTATCCCCGAACTCGATGAGCACGGAGCCCTCGGCGTGTTTGGTGAAGCGCCGCGTGAGCTTCACGGGACGCAGTTGATCGGGCGCGCGCCCGCTCGGCCTCGACACAGTCAATCTCCCAGCCAGCGCACGGCAGCGGCGGAGGTGTTGTCGCTGCCACCACCGGCGCGCGCAACCGCGAGCTGCGCAAGCGCGCTCAGCGTGTCCCGGACGGCGTGGCCCCCGACGGTGAAGCGATTGGCGATTTCCTCATCCTTGAGCGTGGCCCACATGCCATCGGTACAGACGAAGATGACGTCATCCGGCTCGAGCGGGCGCCGGCCACTGATGGTCATGTCAGGCAGGATGGGATCACCGCCGATGCAGCACTCCACGAAGTTGCGCATCGGATGGTTGAGCGCCTGCTCTGCGGTGATGAGCCCTTCCCTCAGCAGCAGCTCGACGTGGCTGTGGTCGCGCGTGCGCATGACCACCTGGCCTTTGCGCAGGTGATACACGCGGCTGTCGCCGATATGCGCCCACCAGGCCGCACGCTGCTGGATCAGGGCAACGGCGCAGGTGGCACGCGGCCGCTGCTCCAGCGGCAGACTCATGCCGATGCGCACGACCTCTTCATGCGCACGGCCGAGGGCCATGTGCAGGAACCCCAGTGGATCGAACAGGGGCTGGGGCGTATGCCAGAA
>JBDZVF010000638.1:0-2773 GCA_040255575.1 Pseudomonadota bacterium
GGCAGCCCCTGCTTCGACAGCGGGCCCCATTTCTCATCCTGCCACGGCACGTCGTTTGCGTACCCGAGCCATAGCTGGGTGTTTACGTGCGAGATGATCCGCGCACCCGCCTTGCCGAGCCGCTCGTTGGAGCCGGTCTGCTCGGGATGCCAGTGCGTGTTGATGAGCGTGTGAACTTTCTTCGTTCCGGTTTCCTTGAGCGCCCGCTTCACGAGCTCACCGGAGCGCGCCTCAACACCACCATCCACGAGCAACGCGCCTTCAGGCGACGTCATGGCCACCACATTTGCGCCAGCGCCGCTCAGGACCACGAGCTTCTCATCGAGGCGCGTCGTCGTGACCGGCGTCTTGCCTTGTCTTGCAAGCGCCGTGAGCGGCACGAACTCAGCGAGCGTGATGGCAGCAGCGCCGCCGAGCGTGGCTTTGAGGAAACTTCTGCGGCGTGAAATGTCTGTCATGCAGTGAACTTTAGCAGCGTGTCGAGGGTTGCGAAGCATGCTTATCTTTGCTGGTTTGAAACAGCAGCTTTGCTCGTCACGCCCATCTGTGGGCCGCGTCTGCGTACGTGCTTTCTGGACTCGGTCCAATCAATGGACGCGAGCCCATTCAGGGCACTCCCAGCGGGATTTCGGACACTTCTTTCAATGACTCAGGCGTTATGATCCGGCGCGTTCGAAATGGGCGGACCACGTTTGTTTGCAACGATTCGGGGCGAGATTGATGACGCGAAACAGTGTGCTCAGGCAGTTCCTGCTCACCGTCGGAGTGTGCAGCTTCTCGGTGCTCGCTGCGGCGGCCGCGCCATCGGGGACGCCGGGCACAGCCGTCCCGGATGCCACAGCAACTGCCGCGACCCCCTCGACCAAATCGGACAACAAGTCACTCCATCACACTGACGACACCGCGGCCGACCCCAAGGGGCCTGCGCCGGGCCTCGAGGACCATTTCGGCTTTCTCGATTACTACTGCGGCAAGTGTCATAACACGACGGACTGGGCCGGCGGTGTCGCCTTCGACGCGATGGACCCCGGGACGATCGGTGACGACGCGGAGACCTGGGAACACACCGTGCGCAAGCTGCGCGGCCAGCTCATGCCGCCCGCGGGCAATCGCCAGCCGCCGAAGGAAGCGCGCCTCAACTTCATCTCGTACATGGAAGGCGAGCTCGACAAGGCCGCGGAGGCGCACCCGCAGCCCGGCCGCGTCGCGCTCCACCGCCTGAACCGCAAGGAATACGCCAACGCCGTGTGGGACCTGCTGCACGTCAAAGCAGACGTGAACAGCATGCTCCCGCAGGACGACGTGGCCGACGGCTTCGACAACGTCGCGAACGTTCTTCAGGTCTCGCCTTCGTTCCTCGATTCGTATCTCGCCGCGGCTCGCGCCGTCGCCATCCAGGCGATCGGCGACCCGTCCGTGAAGCCGATGGGCACGCAGTATTTCGCTGCCAACTACGGCACCACGGGCAACGGCAATACCGGTGGCTCCGCGCAGCACTTCCACGTGGAAGGCCTGCCGCTCGGCACGCGTGGCGGCGTGGCAGTGGTGCACAACTTCCCGGCGGACGGTGAATACGAGCTGAACATCGCCAACATGGCGCAGGCCCTCTGGGTCTACAACATGGAGTTCCAGCATCACCTCATCGCGACGCTGGACGGCAAGAAGTTCTGGGAAACCGACATCGGCGGCGAGGAGGACATGAAGTCCATCGACCAGAAGCAGGATCCTGCGGTCGATGCCATCAACAAGCGTCTCAAGGGCATTCGTTTCAAGGCCACGGCGGGCCCCCACAAGGTCGCCGTTGCGTTCGTCCACCGCACCTTCGCGGAGTCCGACGACAAGCTCTACCAGCAGCAGCCCGGCGGCGGGCAGGATCGCGTGCTGAAGGTGACGTCCTTCGAGGTGAAGGGGCCCTTCTCGGTCACGGGTGTCAGCGAGACGCCGAGCCGCAGGAAGGTCTTCAGCTGCGTGCCGAAGACGCCGGGCGAAGAAGAGCCGTGCGCGCAGCAGATCATCGCGAACATCGGCGGCATGGCGTTCCGCCGGGACCTGACGGACTCCGAGAAGGGCAAGATGCTGGCCGTGTTCCAGGCCGGCCGGAAGGCGGATGGCAACTTCGACGGCGGCATTCGCCGCGTGATCACCGCCATCCTCGCGAATCCGTTCTTCCTGTATCGCGCGGAGCCCGCGCCACAGTCGGCCGATCCGGGCTCGATCTACCGCATCAACGACATGGAGTTCGCGTCGCGCCTCTCGTTCTTCCTCTGGAGCACGGTGCCCGATGAGGCGCTGAGGAAGCTCGCCGCCAACGGCACGCTGCGCCAGCCGGAAGTGCTGAAGGCGCAGGTGAAGCGCATGCTGGCCGATCCGCGCTCCGGAACGCTCGCGAGCAGCTTCGCCTTCCAGTGGCTCAACATCAGCAAGCTGGCCGAGATCGATCCGGATGCGAACATCTTCCCGTACGCCGGCGATCCTCGTGAGGACTATCGCACCGAGCTGAAGCTCTTCATCGACAGCGTGTTCCGCGAGGACCACAACGTGATGGATCTGCTCGGCGCGAAATACACCTACCTGAACGAGCGCCTCGCGCTTCTGTACGGCATCAAGAACGTGCGTGGCGACCAGTGGCGCCGGGTCGAGCTCACGGACTCGCACCGCTTCGGTCTGCTCGGCAAGGGCGCCGTGCTGATGCTCACCGCGTATCCGAACCGCACCTCACCGGTGCTGCGTGGCGCATGGGTGCTCGAGCGCATCAGCGGCACGCCGCCCGCCT
>JBDZVF010000108.1:0-15033 GCA_040255575.1 Pseudomonadota bacterium
GACCTTCTCGACATTGCGCGTATCAGCAGTGGCAAGGTGCTGTTGAAGAAGACGCCCGTGGAGATCGGGCCGGTAATCAACACGGCACTTGAGATGAGCTTGCCGGCCATCCAGGCCGCAGGCCATGAGCTCAAAGTGCAGGTGGCCAACGGTCGAACCGTGCTCTTCGCCGATGCAGGCCGCCTCTCGCAGGTGTTCAGCAATCTGTTGAGCAACGCTGCGAAGTACACGCCACGCGGCGGCCACATCGAGCTCACTGTGCAGGAGCATGCAGATGAGATCGAGATCTCCGTGGCAGACGATGGCGTCGGGATCTCGCAAGAGCACCTTGCGAATATCTTCGGGCTTTTTCATCAGGATGATCGCAACAGAGACCGCGCCGGTGGCGGGCTCGGCGTGGGGCTCTCGCTGGTACAGCGTCTTGTAGAGCTGCATGGCGGCCACGTAAGCGCCGAGAGCGAGGGGCCGGGCAAAGGCAGTGTCTTCCGGGTGCGGTTGCCCATCGAGAAGCAGTTTGGCCTCGCGCCCGCCTCGGAAGCAGACCATGCGCAGCAGCGCAATGCTCCACAGCTGCGCGTGCTGATCGTCGACGACAACACCGACGCGGCCGCCACGCTCTCGCTACTCCTGCAGCACAGGGGCCATCGCACGGAGATCGCGTCCGATGGTTACCAGGCCCTCGCTGCGGCGCAGGCCTTTAGACCCGATGTCGTCTTTCTCGACCTCGGCATGCCAGTGATGCACGGCTACGACGTCGCGCGCGGTCTACGAAAGATGGAGGGGCTGGAGAACGTCCGGTGCATCGCTTTGACCGGTTGGAGTTCTGAACAGGATCGATTGCGATCGGTCGCGGCAGGTATCGACCGCCACCTGACGAAACCGGTTTCGATTGACCAGATCGATGCCGTATTGCGTGAGCTTATGAGCGTTGCGTCCGATTGAGCCGCGCGCTCGGGGTGCGGCAATAGATCGTGATCGGCGGACTGCTATTGGGCCTACTCGGCCTCGCGGTCAGTATCGCCCTCGTTCTCTTGCACGAAAGGTTCGATCTGAGCGTGTGGTGGCTCTCGGGGGCGATCATGCAGACCGGGCAGCGCATCGGGACATCGGTGGGCATTGCCGTAATCACGGCCGCAGTCTTCGCGTCGCTTACGTTGTGGTCCTGGTCGATCGCCATCGTCATCGGCTTCGCCCTGATCGCTCTGGTGGTGCTCCCGGCGCTCGGCGTGGCCCTCAAGGATCAGCGTGATCGCGAGAAGATCGTCGCAGGAAGGCCAGCCGCTCATGTCGGCGAGGTCCACTTCTGAATCGTACTCTGCGGCTGACTGCGTTCACCAAGGGGAAGCTCTCGCCCCATCCTTCGGCGGCTCTGCGGAGACGAAGTAGTGGCGGGAATGTCGATCAAGATCAGTACCGGGGGTCTTCCGGCAGTGTGACGCGCGACCTTCCAGACGATGAAGATTGGCACGGCCACTGTAGTCGGCACGACGCCGCTTTCTCCCGGATTCGGCTACTTGTAATCGTCCGGCAACGGGAAAAGCCCGTCGTACGGCGGCCAGTTCGGCACCGGGCGATCTTCGGGCGCATAGTAAAACGCCGCGTGGATATCCCGGATCTTGCCGTGATCCAGATGGAAGAGCTCGGTGAAGTGGTTGCGCCGCTTCGCGTTCTTCGCTTCGCGTCGGAACATCGCCGACACCATCACGGCTTGCGACTCCTCGTCGATCACGAAGTAGTCGCGGATCGCCACGATCGCGACGTTGAAATTGCCTTGGGTGCGGCAATCCGTCTTGCCGTTGTTCGAAGGCCCCTGGCTCTCGCCAGGTCTCAGCGGCGTGTCGAACGTCGGGAAGCCGTTCTCGTAACGGCTGCATCCCGGATGCCCCTTGACGATGAAGCCGTCGCGAAGATTGAACCGAGCCGGCGTGTCGATAGATCATCGCCCCGCGTGCGCGCGTAACTGTCAGTGCCAAGGATTCAGCACCGCTTTGAGCGCGGTCTCGAAGTCCGAGACATTGCGCGTGACAAGCGTCAGGTTATGCACGGTTGCCGTGGCCGCGATCAGACCATCCATCGCGGCGAGCGGGTGACCGCCCGCCTCACAGCGCGAGATGACGCGTCCCCATTCATCGGCGACCTCGACCGTCACCGGCAGGATGCGTGCCTCGAAGCGAAGCGGAAGCTCCTCGCGGAGCCAGGCGTCCAGTTTCTTGCGGCGCGCGCCATGGGCAAGCCGCTCGATGCCGTGGCGAAGCTCCGCAAGGGTCGCCACGCTGAGAAACACGCGATCCTCGTCCACCTCTTCCAGCCACGTGATCACGCCCGCGTTGGGATGTGGCTTCGTCCACTCGGAAACGACGTTGGTATCGAGCAGGTAGCTCATAGATCGGGTGAGCGGAGCTTGTCCTTCGAGCGCTTCACCTTGACGCCGGATTCTCGCAACGGCGAGTTGGCAAAGAACTCCGCGAGCGTACCGACGCGCTTCGTCTTGCGCTCCCATTCCTCTGCGGAAACGATGACAACGGCCTTGCGCCCGTTGCGGGTAATCGTCTGAGGTCCAGCAGACTGGGCTTGCTCGATCACCTCACTCAACTTTGCTTTGGCTTCCGCAACTGTCCAGCTCTCTGTCATGGCCGGCGCTCCTTCCGTAATAGTCATGTTGGTCATTATAGTCACCTGAATCATGTGCGGCAACGAGCGCCGCTCTCTCCTGGAGGCCGTCGCCGGCGCCCTCAGCCTCCACTCCGGTATGCCCAGTACTCGTGACCCGCAGCCGATAACTCGACTCAATTTCGAGACAGCTCACGGTGAATTTGCCGCCAAAGTGGAAACACTTTGGAAACATCGAGGCTCCCGACGAGCCCGCAGCGCGCTAGTAGCGCGTCTAAGTTATTGATTCTGGCGGAGAGGGTGAGATTCGAACTCACGAGCCCCGTGAGGGGCCGCCGGTTTTCAAGACCGGTGCATTCAACCGCTCTGCCACCTCTCCGACGGGCGCGCATGATCCCCGACCGAGGGTCGGAGGGTCAACTCGTGAGCTTGGCCTAACCACAGGCCCGCTTCTTGCGGGGCCCGCCATGCCTACCGTCCTGACCAAGCAACAAGTCCGTACCGACGGCGCGCACGGGAAGAATGAACGAAAACGAGCAAGTACCTCCGCGCGGGCAGGCGCGCTGAGAGGTGTGTGGAATCGCGGGAATCCTCGCGCCGGGCGCGGAGAAGGTTGCTGGCATCCGGCGCATGCTGGCAGCGCTCGCGCATCGCGGGCCGGATGACGAGGCGGTCGAGCACGATGAGCACGCAGCGTTCGGCTTTCGCCGACTCGCCATCATCGATCTGCAAGGCGGCCGGCAGCCGCTCGCGACCGCCGACGGTTCGATCTGGCTCGTCTGCAACGGCGAAATCTACAACCACGCTGAATTGCGTACCCGCCTCGAAGCCGACGGCTACCGTTTCCGCACACGCAGTGACTGCGAGGTGATCCTCGCGCTCTACGAGCGCTACGCGGACAACCTGCTCGATCACCTCCGCGGCATGTTCGCGTTCGCGCTGTGGGATTCGCGCAAACGCCGCCTGCTCGCCGCGCGCGATCATCTCGGCCAGAAACCCTTCTACTACGCGAACACGGCGCGCGGCTTCGCGTTCGCGTCGGAGATCAAGGCGCTGCTCGCCTTCGATCCTTCGCTGCGGCGGATGAACCTAGAAGCGCTCGACCAGTACTTCGCGCTCCGCCTGATCGCCCCACCCCACTCAATGTTTCGCGGCGTGCAGAAGCTCCCGCCCGGACACCTGCTCGTATACGAAGCAGACCCGCGCAGCGCGCCCGTCATCCGACCTTATTGGGATCTCGACTACGAGCCGAAGCTCGGAGGTAGCGAAGAGCGCCTCGTCGACGAGCTCGAAGAACGCATCGACGAAACCCTGCGCCTGCACACCGTCAGCGACGTGCCGGTCGGCGCGCTGCTGAGCGGCGGCCTCGACTCGAGTCTGCTCGTTGCGATGCTTTCCAAGCGCCTCGGGGTCGAGCGCCTCCCCACCTTCACCCTCGGCATTCCGCACGAGCGCTTTGACGAAGCGCCCCACGCTCGCGCCGTCGCGCGCCTTTTCAAGACCGAGCATCACGAACGCACGCTTGGCACCCAGCTGCTCTCGTTGCTGCCGGATGTCGTGCACCATCTGGACGAGCCTTCCGACCCGCTTTCGCTCTGTGCCTGGCACGTCAGCGAGCTGGCGCGCCAGAATGTAAAGGTCGTGATCGGCGGTGACGGAGGCGACGAACTCTTCGGCGGCTACGACCGCTACTACGGCAACTTGTACGCGCAACGCTACAGCCGCGTGCCCGCCGCCATCCGGCAGCACGTGCTCGGCCGGGCCTTGCCGATGTTTTCCGAAACGGGCTGGTACAAGAGCGCCGGTCACCAGCTTCGCTGGCTGCATCGCCTGTCATTCCTGCAAGGCGGCGCCCGATACGCCGCCAGCCTTTCTTATTTCTACTTCGAGGCGGAGCAGCGCCGCGGGCTCTTCACGCCAGAGGCCCTCGCGGAGCTTCACAGCGCCGACGCCGAAGCGGCCATCCGCGAGCCGTTCGAACGGGCGCACGGCGATCTCGTGGATCGCATGCTGTACGCGGACTCGAAGATTCGCCTTCCCGATCATCCCGTGATGATCACCGACCGCATGTCGATGGCCCACGGGCTCGAAGCCCGCAGCCCCTTCATGGACCATCGTCTCGCCGAGTTCGCCGCGCGCCTGCGCTCGACTTTGAAAATTCGGGGGCGTTCGCTGCGCATCGTGCAACACAAGCTCGCGGAGCGTTACCTGCCGCGGGAAATTCTTTCGCGACCCAAACAAGGCTTCGCCTCGGCTCTTCCTTACATCCTGCGCAAGGAATATCGGCAACTCCACGAACGGCTCCTCGTCGATTCGACGCTGGTCGACGCGGGCATCGTGCGCGCGGACGCGATCCAGAAGCTCCTGTCCGCGCATCTCGCCGGGCGTGCGGATCACGGGCAGCGGCTGTGGCTGCTGATCAATGCAGAGGTGTGGCACCGACTGATGATTCTCGGCGCCAGCCGCGAATCGCTGCGCGCGGAAATTGCCGGAACCGAGATCGACGCGTACGCGCCCGCTGCCTCGAGACGGGACACGTCACCGGGAATCGCTGCGCGGCAGACCGCCTGAGCGGACCTCGGGAATATCCCTTGCTCTTCCGGGCGGAGGCTGCAACCGCGCAGCGCATGAGCTATTGATGCACCACCAATCCGTGTCGCCACAGACCGACGATTCGAAAACGCCCGCACGCTGGCGGCGCGCAGTTCGCGTCGTGATTTCGGCCGTGCTGCTCGCGGTGTTGTTCTTCAGTGTCGACTGGTCCTCGGTGCCGGGTTATGTCGAACGGCTCACGCTCACCGTAGCCGTTGTCGTCATCGTCATATGGGCCGCGCAGCTCGCCATCAGCGCGTGGAAGTGGCAATGGGCACTTCGCATTCACGGCCTGCACTACGCCTATCCGTTACTTGCACGCGTGCTGGTGATCGGGTTCTTCCTCAACAACTTCCTGCCGACATCGATCGGCGGCGACGCCTACCGCGTGTATCGCACGCTGCCCTCCGCCCCGCCGAAATCTCGCGCCATCTCCGCGGTGATTCTCGAACGCGTGGTCGGTCTGGCGGCGCTTCTGTCATTGGGCTTGCTCGGCGCAATTGCGCTCTACTCGACCGAAGCACTTGCGCGCACTTATGTATTGCTCGCGGCGTGCGGAACAGTGATTGCAGTCGGCGTGATGGTGTTCTTCGGGCCGCGCGTTCTGCGCTCCAGGAAGCTCGCCCCGGTCACTGACAACCTGCGTTCCATTTGTGCCGCACGCGGCGAATGGGCGCCGCTCATCGCGCTGTCCCTGCTCTTTCAGGCGACGGCGGTGTTCGTGCTCTACCTCCTTTTTCACTCTCTCGGCGCGCCGATCACGCTGTCGCAGGCCGCGCTCATCGCCGCGGCCGCCGGGCTCGCGACGATCATTCCGCTTTCCATCAACGGTCTCGGCATTGTCGAAGCGACGATCGCCGGCACCGCCGTGGCAGTCGGCGTGAGCTACGAGGCGGGTCTCGTGGTCGCCGTGCTCATGCGCCTGCTTCTTCTGCCTCTCACCCTTGCGGCCGGACTGCTCTACGCATTCGAGCCGCGACACCAATACACGAACGTCAGGAGCCCGGGATGAGTATCAAAACTGTGGGAATGTGGTCGTCGGCAGCGGTGGCGAGCCTGCTGCTCGCGGCGTGCGGCGGCGGAGGGGGCGGCGGTGACGGCGGGGTCGGAAGCGGCGTCGCGCCGACGCCAACGCCCACCCCAACACCGACCCCAACACCCACGCCGACGCCAACACCGACGCCGACTCCAACTCCGGCTCCGACACCTACGCCAACGCCAACGCCAACGCCAACGCCCACCCCGACGCCGTCGAACACGGCGCCCACGCCGAACGTCGGCACGGCTCCCACGGCGGCGATGCCCACCGACACCATCACGCTCACGGGCTCGGCCACCGACGACGGCCTGCCCGCGGGCAGCTCGCTCACGTACACCTGGTCGCTCGTGAGCGGCCCGCCCGCCGCGAATGGCGGCGCGAGCGCGATCATCGCGACCCCCAACGCGGCCTCCACCTCGGTGCGTCTCGCCGGTGGCGCGGGTGAATACAAGTTCGCTCTCAAGGTCAGCGACGGCGAGCTCGAACAGTCAGCGGATCTGAGCGTCACGCTCGGCCAGAACCCCAACCTCTACCCGGCCGCGATCGCATCCACGGCCAACGGCTGGACTACCGCTTCGCCGGCCGACGAGGGCCTGGATCCCGCGAAGCTCGATGAGGCGAAGACTTATTCGACGACCACCGGCGAGCAGACGATCGGCGGGCAGCCGCGCCAGGAAGCCGGCTACATCATTCGGCACGGCAAGCTCGTCTATCAGTGGGGCAGCGAAACGCAGCTCTTCGAAATGAAGTCGACCACGAAGTCGATGGGCGGGCTCGGGCTGCTGCTGGCGCTCGATGAAGGCAAGGTCGCCCTCACGGACAAGGCAATCGACAGGCTGCCGGTGCTCGGCACCGATCCGCCGGTCACCATCCAGACAGGTCTCACCGGAACGTTCTCCGACATCACGGTGCTTCAGCTCGCCACTCACACGGCGGGATTCAGCAAGTCAGATCTGCCACCGCCACCACGCACGCTCGAATACAACCCGGGCACCACGTGGTCTTACTCGGATCAGGGCCTCAACTGGCTTGCCGACGTTCTCACGCAGACGTACTCCCAGGATCTCAGCGAGCTCCTGAAGGCGCGCGTCTACACCACGCTGGGCATTCGCGCGAGCTCCGGCAGCGGCGGCACGGGCGACCTCGTGTGGCGCGATAACGCGTCCCGCGGCACGTCATTGGGCGGAATTCCTCGGCGCGAGCTGGCCTCGGGCATCAACGCCAACGTGAACGCAATGGCGCGCGTCGGGCTCCTGATGCTGCGTCAGGGTGCGTGGGGTAATACGCAACTCCTGAGCAACGCGATCGTCGAGAAGGCACACACGGTGCCCGACGAAGTGAAGCCGCTCGCCAACGCGAATCCCACCAACTACCCCGGCGCGACCACCAACTACGGCATGCTCTGGTGGACCAACGCTGACGGTCAGATCAGCGGCGTACCGAAGGATGCGTTCTGGGCCTGGGGCCTGCACGAGACGTTCATCATCGTGATCCCGAGCCAGGACCTCGTCATCGCACGCGCGGCGAACGGTGGCTGGCATACCGGCAACAGCGAGATGTGGAACGCCGACTACAGCATCCTTGCGGGCTTCCTCCAGCCCATCTCGGCGGCAGTCACGGCGCCGTAACGGATCGGTGAAGGCGCTGTCTCGGGCTACCTGGTGAGCTCGGGCAGCGCCTGCATCGTCAAGAGATGGCCGGAGATCCGCGGCGGGCGGAGTGCCGTGCCGCTCGACCAAGTTGTGGAGCGCCGAATCAGCCCTTCGGAATGCGCTCGAGCCCGCCCATGTAGGGCTTGAGCACTTCGGGCACGAGCACCGACCCATCCGCCTGCTGATAGTTCTCGATGACCGCGACGAGCGTGCGTCCCACCGCGAGCGCGGAGCCATTGAGCGTGTGCACCGGCTCGGGCTTGCCCGTTTCGGGATTGCGCCAGCGCGCCTGCATGCGACGCGCCTGGTACGCCTCGAAGTTGCTGCAGGAAGAAATCTCGCGGAACAGCCCCTGGCCCGGCAGCCATACCTCGAGGTCGTAAGTCTTGGCGCTACCGTTGCCGATGTCGCCTGCGCATAGCGCCATCACGCGATACGGCAGCTCGAGGCGCTTCAACACTTCCTCTGCGTTCGCGGTCAAAGATTCGAGCGCCGCGTAGGAGTCCGCCGGCCTCACGATGTTCACGATCTCGACCTTGTCGAACTGGTGCTGGCGGATCATGCCGCGCGTGTCCTTGCCCGCCGCGCCTGCCTCGGACCGGAAGCACGGCGTATGCGCAACGAACTTCAGCGGCAACTTCTCCGCCGGCACGATCGACTCCCGGACCAGATTCGTGACGGGCACTTCGGCGGTCGGGATCAGGTGGAAATGCTCCTCCCCTTCGACGGCGAAGAGATCCTGCTTGAACTTGGGCAGCTGCCCCGTGCCGAAGAGCGCCGGCGGCTGCACGAGGTAAGGCACATACACTTCGGTGTAGCCGTGCTCGCGAGTGTGCAGGTCGAGCATGAACTGGCCGAGCGCGCGATGCAGGCGCGCAAGGCCCGAGCGCATCACGACGAAGCGCGCACCCGAGATCCTGCTGGCCGCTTCGAAATCGAGACCCTCGAGCGCTTCGCCCAGCAGCACGTGATCCTTCGGCTCGAAGTCGAACTTGCGCGGGGTGCCCCAGCGGCGCACTTCCACGTTGCCGCTCTCGTCGCGCCCATCGGGGACGGAGTCATGCAGCAGGTTCGGCAGGCGTGCGATGAGCTCATCCAGCTCGGCCTGGATATCGGCGAGCTGCTTGTCGACGGCGGCCAGGTTGCGCGTGAGCTCGTCGCCCTTGGCGATGAGCGGCGCGATGTCCTCCCCCCGGCCCTTCGCCATGCCGACGGCCTTGGCGTGCGCGTTGCGCTCGGAGCGCAGCTGGTCGTTCTGCACCTGGGCGATCTTGCGTCGCTCATCGAGCGCCTTCAGCGCCTCGACATCGAGCGTGAAGCCGCGGCGGGCCAGGTTCCTGGCGACGGCATCGGGGTCGGAACGGAGGAGTTTTGCGTCAATCACGGTAGTGGCCAGTGGTTAGTTCGAATCGACCTTGTCAGGGCTTGCCCCGGTGGATGGCGTTTCGCCACCCGGCGCGGCGCGAGCCGGTGCGCTGCGAGCCGGCGCGAAAGGCGCCGCCTTCGGGCCTTGCGCGCGCTGCGCGCTGCCGGCGCTCGCGGGCGGGCCCGTGCCGGCGCGCAAGCGCGCCAGCGCTTCGCCGATCTTGATCTCGAGACCGCGGGGAACCGGCCGATAGTATCGCCGATCCGGCATCTCATCGGGCAGGTAGCGCTCGCCCGCCGCGTACGCGCCGGGCTCATCGTGCGCATAGCGGTATCCCGAGCCGTGCCCCAGCTCCTTCATGAGCTTCGTCGGAGCGTTCCGGAACCGCGCCGGCACATCGAGCGTGCCGAATTGCTCCACATCCGCCCGGGCCTCGCCCATGGCCACGTAGACCGCATTGCTCTTGGGCGCGACGGCCAGAAAAACCACCGCGTTGGCGATCGCGAGCTCCCCTTCGGGGCTGCCCAGACGGTCATACGCTTCCCAGGCATTCAGCGTGATTTCGAACGCGCGCGGATCGGCAAGCCCGACGTCCTCGATCGCCATCCGCACCACGCGCCGCGCGATGTACAGCGGATCGCACCCGCCATCGAGCATGCGACAGAGCCAATACAGGGCGGCGTCCGGGTCCGTGCCGCGCACGGCTTTGTGAAGCGCGGAAATCTGGTCGTAGAACTGATCGCCGCCTTTGTCGAAGCGACGCCGCGTGCCGCTCGCCACTTCCTGCGCGATGCGCAGGTCGATCGTGCGTGACCCGCTCTCGACGAGACTGGAGGCGAGCTCCAGCATGTTGAGCGCACGACGCCCGTCGCCATCTGCCGCGTGCGAAATGAGATCCAGCGCATCAGGCGCGATCTGCAGTTGTTCCTTGCCGAGGCCGCGCTCTTCATCGGCGAGCGCGCGCTTCAGCAGGTCCGCAATGTCTTCGGGTTGCAGCGAGCGCAACACATACACGCGCGCCCGCGAAAGCAGCGCGCTGACCACTTCGAACGACGGATTCTCGGTGGTCGCGCCGATGAAGATGAGCGTCCCGTCCTCGAGATAAGGCAGGAAAGTATCCTGCTGGGACTTGTTGAACCGATGCACCTCATCGAGGAACAGCACGGTCCCGCGGCCGTGAGTCGCACGGGCTTCCTTCGCCTGCTCGACGGCGGCGCGAATGTCCTTCACGCCCGCCATCACCGCCGAGAGCGCGAGAAACTGCGCGCCGGATCGCTCCGCCACCATGCGCGCGAGTGTCGTCTTGCCGGTGCCCGGCGGCCCCCAGAGGATCATCGAGTGCAGGCGACCGGCTTCGATGGCCTGTCGCAACGGCTTGCCGGGTGCGAGCAGATGCTTCTGCCCCACGAACTCGTCGAGCGAGCGCGGACGCATCCGGTCGGCGAGCGGTCTCACCTACTTGCGCACTCGCAGGAGGCGTTCGATCCAGATCATCCAGTCGCCTAGGCCGAGCATGGCGAGCGTCACGCCCAGCATGACGCCGAGGGAGTTCGCCAGAAAGTCGAGCCAATCCGCCATGCGCCCCTCATGCATCGCGCCCTGCGCGATCTCGAGCGCGCCGCCGAATGCGATCAGGAGGACGCCCACCAGGAGATAGCGGCTGCGTCGCGCCACGCCGGTGAACCACGTCGTCAGCAGGAAGTAGCCGAGGAAGTGGGTGGCCTTGTCCCACGCGATGATATCGGCCACTTTCCAGACCTTGGCCTGGAGGCTCTCGTTCACCGTTGCCGCCAGCAGGAGCCAGCCCACGAGCCACCACACCCACCACAGACGCAGCTTGCGCGCCTGCGCGATCTCGGTCGCCGCGACGTTCACTGTGCCGGCGTCCCGATGACATCCGCACCCTTCGGCGGGGTGAATGTCACTTCCTGCGGGTCGACCTTCACGTTGCGCTCGACGCGGCTGAGCTCGATGGTGGCCGTCTGGCCGAGGCGGTCGTCGATGATCATCTTGCGAAGGTCCCCTTTGCCGAAGCCGAAGAGCGCCCGACGGAAATCCGCCTCGGGCGTGCGCGGTTCCACCAGCACCCAGTCGAGCCCCTCCCGGGAGCCCGCGGGTGTGAGCGTGAAGCTGTCACGCAGGTTGGCCGCGCCCGACAACAGCATCGCAGGCGTGGAGGAAAGCGCAGCGTCGGCCGGCTTCACCGTGACCTGTTCGAGGTCCTTGTCGAGAAACCATACGTTCTTGCCGTCCGCGACGAGCAGTTGACCTCCCGAACCTGACTGGGGGCTGACTTCCCAACGGAACTTGCCCGGCCGCACCACCACCAGCGTGCCGGACGTAGTGTCGAGGCTCTTGCCCCTCGCGTCCTTCACGGTCTGCGTGAACTGTGCACGCAGCGTCTGGAGGCCGTCGAAGTACTTGTCGAGCGTCGTCGTAGCAGAATCGGGCTGCGCGGCACGCGCGACGACCGCGACGGTCGAGACGGCGATCGCCGCGAGCATCAGAACAAGCGCCCGCACGAGTGCGCCAACCGATCGTGAGGTCAGCATGGGCTCAGCCCGCCGGCGGCGCGGGTGCGAGCACCTCGCGCGAGCCATTGGATTGTAGCGGCCCCACGACGCCCGCCTGTTCCATCTGCTCCAGCAGGCGCGCGGCACGGTTGTAGCCGATCTTGAGACGGCGCTGAACGTAGGAGATGGAAGGCTTGCGCTCCTGAGTCACGATCTTGACGGCTTCATCGTAGAGCGCGTCCAGCTCGTTGCCGCCAGACACGCCGCCCACGGCTTCATCGCCATCATCCGCCGAAATGCCGGGGATCGGTGTTCTCGGGCCGGAGAGCACGTCCTCGATATAGTTCGGCGGCGCGTCGGTCTTGAGCGCATTCACGACACGATGGACCTCCTGGTCCGACACGAACGCACCATGGCAGCGGTGCGGAATGGACGTGCCCGGCGGAAGGTACAGCATGTCGCCGTGGCCGAGCAGTGTTTCCGCGCCCATCTGGTCGAGAATCGTGCGCGAATCCACCTTGGCCGAAACCTGGAACGCGATACGGGTCGGAATGTTCGCCTTGATGAGACCCGTGATCACGTCCACCGACGGGCGCTGTGTCGCGAGCACGAGGTGAATGCCAGCCGCGCGCGCCTTCTGCGCCAGCCGCGCGATCAGCTCTTCCACCTTCTTGCCGACGATCATCATGAGGTCGGCGAGCTCGTCGATGATCACGACGATGTACGGCAGCGGCACGAGATCCGGGATCGTGGATTGATCGAAGGTCGGATCCATCGAGGCCGCTTCCATCATCACCGGATCCTTGATGGGCTTCTTCGCCTCGTTGGCCTCGCGCACCTTCTTGTTGAAGCCGACGATGTTGCGCACGCCGAGCGCCGCCATGAGCTTGTAGCGGCGGTCCATCTCCACCACGCTCCAGCGCAGCGCGTTGGCAGCCTGCTTCATGTCGGTGACCACCGGCGCGAGCAGGTGCGGAATGCCCTCGTACACCGAGAGCTCCAGCATCTTCGGGTCGATCATGATCAGGCGCACGTGCTCTGCGGTGCTCTTGTACAGCAGCGAGAGCACCATCGCGTTGATCGCGACGGACTTGCCCGAGCCGGTCGTGCCGGCGATCAGGAGGTGCGGCATCTTCGCAAGATCCGCGACGGCCGGCTGCCCGCCGATGTCCTTGCCCAGCACGAGCGCGAGCGGCGAGGCGATCTCGTCATACGCCTTCGAGCGAATGATCTCGCCGAGCGTGACGATCTCGCGCTTCTCGTTCGCGATCTCCAGGCCCATCACGTTCTTGCCGGGGATGACCTCGACCACGCGCACGCTCAGCACCGACAGCGCCCGCGCCAGATCTTTCGCGAGCGAGGTAATCGCGCTCGCCTTCACGCCCGGGGCCGGCCGCAGCTCGAAGCGCGTGACGACGGGCCCCGGCTGCACGGCCACGACTTCGGCCTCGATGCCGAAATCCTTCAGCTTCACTTCGACGAGGCGGGACAGCGCCTCGAGCGCTTCCGCGGAATACGCAGGCTCGCGCACCGGCGGATCGTCCAGCAGGTTGAGCGGCGGCAGCTCGCCCGCTTTCGCGGAGTCGAACAGCGGCACCTGTCGCTCCTTCTCGACCCGCTCGCTCTTCTCCACCACGGGCTTCGGCGCTTCGATGCGCGGGGGCACACGCGTGGCGGATTTCTTCTGCTCGGCCTTCACGACCTCGGACCGGGCCTGCTTGCGCTCCCGACCTTCCGCCACCTCACGCTTGGTGGCGAGCTTCGCGCGCACGAAACCCACGAAGTCCCAGAACTTCGTGCCCACCCAATCGATGATGGTGAGCCAGGACACCCCGAACGCGAGCGACACACCCGCCATCCACACGGCGAGAAGCAGCAGCGTGGCACCGAGGAAGTGCAACCCGTTCGCGAGGCCCTGCCCCGCGAGGCTCCCCACTACGCCGCCGGCGGTCTGAGGCATCACCCCGGAGGCCCAGTGCAGTGTCGTGAGCCCGCAGCTCGCCACCAGCACCATCGCGAAGCCGGCGGTCTTGACCGCCGTGTTGGCGCGCGTCGAGCGCTCCTCGTTCTTGCGATTGTGGAAGACGTTCCAGGCCCACACGCCGAGGATCACCGGCAGCAGGAAAGCCGGCTTGCCGAACAGGAAGAACAGCAGGTCAGCAAACCACGCCCCGACCGGTCCAATGCTGTTGTGAACGTCGCCCAGCGTCGTGCCGCTGCGAGAGAAGCCCGGGTCGTCCGGGCTGTATGTCGCCAGCGCTACGAGAAGGACGAGCGCCAGCACGCCAATGGCGATGGCCGCGCTCTCGCGCAGGCCACGGGCCACGGCAGCGGTAAATCTGTTGCCATTACTGACATCGGCAGCGTTTCGGGCCAACGATTCGAATCCCCGGTATATGTTCAGCGCGCGAAATTATAGAGGGTCGGGCGCACGAGCGGTTGCGGGCGGCTTAAACGCCACCATAGTTGCTACCATTGCGCGCGACGGCGGGCTCGCACGCCCGTACCCCATCAATGAGATCAATTAGATAGGCTCCAATGAAGGCACCTCGGCACAGCCGTCTCATCATCCTGGGCTCAGGCCCGGCAGGCTACAGCGCAGCGGTGTATGCGGCGCGGGCGAATCGCGACCCCTTGCTCATCACCGGCCTCGAACAGGGCGGCCAGCTCATGACGACGACCGACGTCGACAACTGGCCGGGCGACGTGCACGGCCTCCAGGGCCCGGCTCTCATGGAGCGCATGCGCCAGCACGCCGAGCGCTTCAACACCCAGATCGTCAACGACCACATCCACAAGGTCGATTTCAGCAAGCGACCGCTGGAGCTGCATGGCGACTCCGGCGTTTACACTTGCGACGCCTTGATCGTCGCAACCGGTGCGGCCGCCAAGTACCTCGGGCTGCCATCCGAAGAAGCGTTCCGGGGCAAAGGCGTCTCGGCATGCGCGACCTGTGACGGGTTCTTCTTCCGCAATCAGCAGGTGGCTGTGGTCGGCGGCGGGAACACGGCGGTGGAAGAAGCTTTGTACCTCTCGAACATTGCGGCACACGTCACCCTCATCCATCGGCGCGACAAGCTGCGGGCGGAGAAAATCCTGCAGGATCGCCTGTTCGAGCGCGTGCACGCGGGCAAGATGAAGGTGATCTGGAACCACACCGTTGATGAGGTGCTCGGAGATGACTCCGGCGTCACCGGCGTGCGGCTGAAGGACCTGATCGACGGCAAGCAGCACGACATCCCGGTCACCGGCCTTTTCATC
>JBDZVF010000639.1:0-2771 GCA_040255575.1 Pseudomonadota bacterium
TCATCGTCGGATGAAAGGTGCACGTGTAGGCGAACGTGCCCGCTTCGCCGGCAACGAAGGTCCAGGAGCCGCCGGCGGGGATGCTCGCCGAGTCGAAGGTGCCCTTCGGCCCGGTCGCGGTGTGGGGGAAAAGGTCCTTGTTCACCCAGGTGATGCGATCGCCTCGCCGCACCGTCAGCGTCGCCGGGCTGAACTGCAACCCTTCCATGGTGACCACGTGAGTCGCAGGCTTGGCGTGCGCCTCGACCGGGGTTCCATATGCATAGTCGTGCAGGGCCGCGACCGCGAGCAGCGCGCCGAGCAAAGGCGCGCCGAGTCGCAGGGCGACCGCGGCGCGCGCATTCATTTGCCGCTCTTGCTGAGCGAGGCCTGCAGCATCTTCGCGTGCTCGAGGTGCGCGACGAACGCCGGGCGCACTTTCACGAGAAGTGCCTTGAGCTCCGCGTTCTTCGCGCTGGGGATCAGCGTCTGGTCCACGGCGTCGAGCACCGCCTGGTGATACGCGATTTCGTGATCGATATACGCCTTGTCGAACGCGGCGCCACTCAGCTTGCGCAGCGATGCGAGATTCTTGTCACCGCCGCTCTTGAGGCTCTCGCTGGTGGCATTGCTCTCGGGTGTGACGTGAAGCTTCGTCACCAGATCGGTGGCCGATTTGTTCACGCCGCTGTGGTCGGTGATCATGAGCTGCGCGAAATCCTGCACGCTCTTGGTGGGGGACTTGGTCTTCGCAAGCTCGCCCGCGTCGATATCGACCTGGTTGGCGGTGACCACGATCGCGGCGATCTGCGCGTCGTTGGGCCCGCCGCCGCCGGAGGCGGCAAGAACACAGGAACTGGCGAAAGCAAGCCCCACAGCAACGGCGAAATGGGAAATCTTCATGACGGACTCTCCGCGGCCGGATACATAGAGGGGTGGCCGCACACATTGGATGTCACGTCTTTCCCGTACGTTCCGGCTTTCAGGCCTCGGCGCCGCTGTCGAAGGCACGACTGGTGTCGAGTATCGCCGCGGCAACATCGGTGTCGCGGCGGCCGTCCGGGCCTTCGCCGAGAAACACGCGATACGCCTTGATAGCGAGCACCGCGATGCCTGTGGGGGCCGTAGGCGCGCGGTTCGCCGGGAAGCTCTCGTGCTTGTGCCGGATGAAGGCCGCTGCAGCCAGCACGGCGTCGTGCGCCTGCCGGTCAGCCAGGGTCGGGTAAGTGAACTGCCATTGACGAACACGGCGGTCGATCACGGGTTTGCCCGCTTCGAGGCCCGCGGCGGTGAAAATGCGGCAGTCATAGTCGAGGCAGGTCTGCGGCCGGTCTTCGTAGATCGTGCATTTGCCCGCAGTCAGCATGGGGCACACGCCGTCAGGCCGCGGCGGCATCGTGAGCTCCCCGCGCCCAAAGCCGGGGGCGCGCACCAGCAGCTCTACAGGGATGCGCGCGAGGGCGCGCCTGTCTTGCGGCCGCACCTGGACGGAGTAACCGGAAATGCAGCAGCCCGTGCAATCTCCGCAAGGCACCTGCGAGCCCTGGGTTCCGCGCAGCGAAGCGCGAAACTGCGCAAGCCAGTTTCCGAACGGGCCGGCCGCAACGCGCTTCTCGTGCATCACCGCCGACATCAAGCGCCTTTGGTGCGCCGGAACGGGTCGAAGCCGGTGTACTGCCAGGGGCGCAGCGCGAAGACGTATGCCGCGCCCGTGCGATTCTCGAGCGGCAGGTTGCGATCGCGATCCGCGAGCTCCGAGCATTCGCGCAGGGCGTTCTGGATCGTGCGCTTGATCTGCTGCATCGTCGCCTCGGACATGATCGACCCGTAGAAGCGGAACTCGGCGCGCGGGTCCTGGAAATCCGAGGCGAAGAACTCCTTCAGCAGGTTCTGGTGCACATAGCGCCACATCGGCCCGCCGGGCTGCCACGAGAGATTGCTGTTCACGCGCAGCCGCGCGCGATTGCCCGGCTGCAGCTCGATGATCTTGAGCCGGTCGAGCTTGATGAGATAGCGCTCCACCTCGGCCTGCGTGAATTTATAGGCCTCGACGATGTCCTCGATCCGCCAGCGATTGAGCACCAGCCAGGTGATGAAGAACAGGCGGGGGTCCGCGATGATCTCGCGCTCCTGCGCATTGGTGAGGCGTGTAACCGTCACTTCGCGCTGGCGCATCTGCTCGATCAGCTCGCTTACCTCCATGCCGAGGAGCTCACAGATCTGGTCGAGCCGGTCGAGCGAGAGATCGCCCGTCGACAGCAGCCGCTTCACGCTCGGCAGACTGAGCTTCATGTGGCGCGCGACCTGCGCATAGGTGATGTCGCGTTCCTTCAGGTTGCGTTTGATCTCGGCAATGATGGCGAGCTTCTGGGCCATGAACGAGGGGTTCCGTCTTGGAAGCAGGGCGGTGCGCGCGAAAAGTATCACGACACGATACCGCGCGGACCGCTCCGGCGAAACCCGCGCCCAATGTGCGCGTTGCCACGCGGCCGGCGAATGGGAATGGCGCTGGCGTGGGCGGGGGTGCCGGGGCGTTGGATGGGATCTCGCTCGTTGCCCTCGCGGCGGTGCTTTGGAGTGCGGCGTGTTCGGCGCAGCGGCGCGCGACGATCGTGCGCCAGTCCGGTGGTAGCATAGCCGCCGATCATGAGAACCCTTACCGCCACTCGCTACGTGGCACCGTTACATGAAGGCGGCTCGCTTCCGGCCATCGTCGAAGCCGATGACGAGGGGCTCTATGTTCTCAAGTTTCGCGGGGCGGGGCAGGGGCCGAAGGCGCTGATCGCCGAGCT